>NZ_JADPUN010000090.1 GCF_015690345.1 Plantactinospora alkalitolerans
GCAGCCGTCCGAGGCCCTGCTCGACGCCGGCGACCGGTCCGTCGGGACGACGGTGGGCGGCGGCGTGGGCCTGCGCGTCCCGGTCGCCGACGCGGCGGGCGGCGCGGTGCACGGCGGGCAGCGCGGCCACGTACCGGTCGAGCCCTTCGACAACCAGGTCGACCAGCGCGGCCCGCCGAGTCTGGTCGTCGACCAGGCGCGGTGCGGCGACGAGGACGTTGCGGTGGATCCACGGGTTCCAGTTGTGCACGTCGCCGTCGAGGCCGAGCCAGTGCCAGTCACGGCGGGCGGTGAAGGGGGTGGGCACGCGCCGGTCGACCTCGTGGCGGATGCGGGCGCGCAGGCCGGGCGCGTGGGCGTCGAGCGGCTCGCCGTGCACGTGCGGGTCGGCTCGGACGTCACGCCGCTGCGCCGGGGGCACCAGCAGCGCCATGCCGGAGGGCAGGAGCAGCCCCTCGAGCCGGGCAGCACCGGCACCCTGCCACGCCGAGGCGAGCGTGCCGGCGGAGCGGTCGGCGACGGTCATGACTCCTCGCGGGTAGAGCAGATGTGATCGATCGTGATCGTATCAGAGAGTTTTCAGGGCGGCAGTGATCGCCAGCGGCGCGAAGACGGCATGGATGGCGGTGTTTTGCCGGTCTTGCCGCCTTACGAACCGACGAGCCTGATCCCTTCTGATCGTATGTGCTCATTCCAGTTCGGTACAGGCATTGACTTGTTCCCTTGTGAACGTTTTACTTCGGAAACCTGGCTGTTGCCTGTGCGTCACGTTCGTGGGCAACGCGCCGCTCCGAAACATTCATGGAGGCGGATCAATGCGACGGGACCGCGGCTGATGGTGGGCGGGATCGGCGACCTGGCGTCCGCGCCGGGCCGGGCAGCCGGCACCGCCGGGACGTGGCAGCGGGGCGACTGGTTGGCGCTGGCCGATCGGATGCTCGCCGCCGTCCGGCCGTTCGCGTCACCCGGTCATGCTCTGCTCGTCCTCCCTGGCCGGGAGGGCGGCTACGGGCGGGCCGTCGACGGCCTGGAGGGCTTCGCCCGGACGTTTCTGCTGGCTGGTTTCCGCATCGCCGGTGCGCGCGGGGTGGATGTCGACGAGCTCGCCGACTGGTATGCGGCGGGAATCGCGGCCGGTACCGACCCGAGGTGCGCCGACCGCTGGGTACGGCTGGACGAGCACCCCCAGGCGAAGGTCGAGGCCGCCTCCCTCGCGCTCGTCCTCGATCTGACCCGCCCGTGGATCTGGGACCGGCTGCCGGCCGAGGTGCGGGAGCGGACGGTGGACTACCTGGCCCCGGCGGTCGGCGACACCAGCTATCCACGGATCAACTGGGTCTGGTTCCGACTGATCGTGCAGACGTTCCTCCGCTCGGTGGGCGGGCCGCACTCGCTGGACGAGATGGCGGAAGACCTGGCCAGCCATGACGGATTCGCCCGCGCGGACGGTTGGATGTCCGATGGGCCCGAGCGGGCCTACGACCACTACGTGGGCTGGGCGCTGCACGTCTATCCGACGTTGTGGGCGCGAATGGCCGGCGCGCGGGAGTTGGCCGTGCAGCGCCGTGAGCGGGATCTGGCCCGCCTCGACCGGTACCTGCGGGACGCGGTCGCCCTGGTGGGCGCGGACGGATCGCCGCTGGTGCAGGGGCGCAGCCTGATCTACCGGTTCGCCGCCGCGGCGCCGTTCTGGGTCGGCGCGATCGCAGGGGTGCCGTCGGTCGGTCTCGGCCAGCTGCGCCGGGCGGCCACCGGCATCGTGCGCCACTTCGTCGACCACGGTGCCTTCGACGACCGTGGTCTGCTCACCGTGGGCTGGCACGGGCCGTGGCCACGACTGGCCCAGGCGTACTCGGGGCCGGGCTCGCCCTACTGGGCCAGCAAGGGGATGCTCGGCATCGCCCTGCCGGCCGACCATCCGGTGTGGACGACGCCGGAGGAGCCACTGCCGGTCGAGGAGCGGGACGCCGTCCGGGCCGTACGCGCGCCGGGCTGGCTGCTGTCGGCCACCCGCGCCGACGGCGTCGTCCGGGTGGTCAACCACGGCACCGACCACGCCGTCGAGGACACCACCGTCGGTGACTCGCCGCTCTACGCCCGGTTCGGCTACTCCACCGCGACCAGCCCGGTTCTCGACGAGAGCGGCTGGGTCGACCCGCTCGACCAGTCCGTCACCCTCGTGGACGAGGGCGGCCGGGCCACACATCGTGCCGGGATGCGCCTGCTGACGGTGCACGTCAACGGCGACGGCGTGGGGGTGGCCGGGTCGCGCACCCTCGCCCACTGGGTGGATCCGGAGCCGGGCCACCGTGACCACGGCGGGGGCCGCGCGGGCACGTCCCGGCCGGCCGGGCACCTCACCGTGTACTCGCTGGTCCTCGGGCCCTGGGAGCTGCGCCTGGTTCGTGTCGACGACCTCGCCCACGGCGTCGAGGCCGCCGGATTGCGGCTGCGGGTCGGTGGATGGGCCGTTCCCGGTGCGGCGACGGCCGCCGTCGGCGACGGCACGGTCAGCGTGGCCGGCGCGGGCGTGACGAGTCGGCTCATGAGCGTGCGCGGCGGTGGCACAGCCGGTGCCACGACCGTTCCCGACGGCGGGCCGCTGGCCGGCGGACTGGTGGTGCCCTGGGTGGATCACCCGGTGCGGCCCGGTGCGTGGGTCACCGTCCTCACCGAGCTGTCCCGGGACCGCGCGGTTCCGGCCCGGAAGGCGTGCCGGGTCGTGCTGGACGAGAACGCCGACGGTCTGGATGTCGCGGTCGTCTGGCCGGACGGGGTGAGCACGGCGACCCGCCTGGCCACCGTGCGGGCCGGCACCACGGTGGTCCAGCAGCCGGGCAGCAGTCCGGGCCCATCCGAGGCCCCTGACCCAAGGAGTAAGGGATGAAGCGCGCAATATCGGTTGCCATCAGTGCCGCGACGGCGCTGACACTCGTCCTCGCCGGCTGTGGCGGCGAGGACGAGCCGGTCGACCCCAACGCCCCGGTGAAGATCACCCTGGCGGGCTGGAGCCTGGCTTCCACGCCGGAGTTCAAGACGCTCGCCGACGGCTTCACCGCGAGCCACCCGAACGTGACCGTGGAGCTCAAGGAGTACGCCCCAGGCAACGACTACGACACCCAGATGATCACGGACCTGGCCGCCGGCACCGCCCCGGACGTCTACGTCATGAAGAACCTGAAGAACTTCTACACGTACCAGAGCGGTGGTCAGCTGCTCGACGTCTCCGACGCCACCTCCGGCCTCGGCTCGAGCCCGACGCTCGCGTCGTACCAGGTCGATGGCAAGGCGTACGCGGTGCCGTACCGGCAGGACTCGTGGGTGTTGTTCTACAACAAGGACCTGTTCGCGAAGGCGAAGGTGGCGCCGCCGGACGGCAGCTGGACCTGGGACGACTACACCGACGCGGCGAAGCGCCTGCACACCGGGCTGAAGGGGGCCGGCTCGAACGCGAGCGGCGCGTACCAGCACACCTTCCAGTCGACAGTGCAGGGATTCGCGCTCGCCCAGACCCCCAACGCGGACCTGCTCTCCGGGGACTTCGGCTACCTGAAGCCGTACTACGAGCGGTCACTGGACCTGCAGGCCGCCGGCGCGCAGCCGACCCTCGGCACCGCGAAGACCAACAAACTCACCTACCAGGCGCAGTTCGGCAAGCAGCAGTCGGCGATGCTGCTGATGGGCACCTGGTACGTGGCCACGCTGCTCAACCAACGACAGAGCGGCGACGCCGACAAGTTCCAGTGGGGGATCGCCCCGGCGCCGCAGTTCGACAAGTCCACCACCGGCACCTCCGCCACACCTGTCACCTTCGGTGACCCCACCGGCCTGGGGATCAACCCGAAGATCAGCAAGTCCAAGACCGCCGCGGCCAAGGCCTTCCTCCAGTACGCGGCCGGCCCGGATGCCGGCAAGGCGCTGGCCGGGATCGGCATCACCCCGGCACAGGTCACCGACGCGGTCACCGCGACGCTGTTCGGGCTGGACGGCGTACCGCAGGACGACCTGTCGAAGTTCGCCTACGCCAAGCACACCATCAAGCCGGAGAACCCGGTGTCGAAGCACACCGCCGGCCTGCAGAACCTCCTCAACGAGACGCACTCGGCGATCCTCTCCGACAGCAAGGGCGTCGACGCGGAGCTGAGCAAGGCGCAGGCCCGCGCCAAGAACGAGGTCCTCAACCAGTGAGCTGGTGGCGGGTCCGGCGCGCCTGAGCCGCACGCCGGTCCCGCCACCATGCCGAACGCTCCCGGAGACTCCCCATGGCAACATTGCCGCGCACGAGACCCAGGAACCGGCGGCTGGTGTCGCGCAACACGGTCGCCGGCTGGTCGTTCATCCTGCCCAACTTCGTCGGCTTCGCCGTGCTCACCCTGCTACCCGTCGTCGTGCTGTTCTACGTGGCGTTCACCAACTGGAACGTCTTCGGGGTGGCCGAGTGGACCGGCACCGCCAACTTCCGGCGGATGTGGGGCGACGCGAGCTTCTGGACCGCACTGCGCAACACCGTCTACTACACCGTCTTCCACATCCCGCTGACCCTCGCGGCGTCACTCGGGCTGGCGCTGCTGCTCAACCGCAAACTGCGCGGCGTGCGCTTCTTCCGCACTGTCGCCTTCTTCCCCTACATCACCTCGATCGTGGCGATCGCGATCGTGTGGAACCAGCTGTTCAGCCCGGAGTACGGCCCGATCAACGCTCTGCTCGGTGCCGTCGGGGTGGACAATCCGCCGGGCTGGACCGCGTCGTCGACCTGGTCGATGCCGGCGGTCATCATCGTCGGCACCTGGCGGTACATGGGCTACTACATGCTGCTGTTCCTGGCCGGACTGCAGACCATCCCGGCCCAGCTCTACGAGGCGGCCGAGACCGACGGCGCCACACCGTGGCAGCGGTTCGTGCACGTGACCCTCCCCGGGTTACGGCACACCACCTTCTTCGTCACCGTGCTGCTCACCATCGAAAGTTTCAAGGTCTTCGACCTCATCCTCGTGATGACCGGCGGCGGACCTGGCCAGTCGACACTCGTGCTCTCCCAGTACATCTACCAGAAGGGCTTCGAGGAGAACCAGTTCGGCTACGCCTCGGCGGTCTCCGTCGTCCTGTTCGCCATCTGCTTCAGCATCACGATCATCCAGTTCATGGTCAACAAGCGGAGGAACAGCTGATGACCGCGACCGACCTCTCGCTGCCCGCTCCGGCCGTCGCCGCGCCCGACAACCGCAGCGCGCCCGGCCGACCGGTCCGGTCCCGGGGCTGGCGGCTCGTCGGGTACGCCGCCCTCGTGCTCGCGGCGGCGGGGCTGCTGCTGCCGTTCTACTGGATGGTGGTGGCGTCGTTGAAGACCAACAGCGACGTCTTCACCATCCCGATCACCTGGCTGCCCGATCCCGTGGTGTGGCGAAACTACCTCGACATCTGGCAGCGCTCGGACATGACGACGTGGTTGGGGAACACTCTGCTGCTGTCGGTGGTCGTCACGCTCCTACAGGTGTTGACCGGCAGCTTCGCCGCTTACGGCTTCGCCCGGGTCCGTTTTCCCGGCCGCAACGCGCTCTTCCTGGCATACGTCGGGACCATCGCGGTGCCGTGGCAGTCGTACATGATCCCGCAGTTCATCCTGATGTCGAAGCTGCAACTGTCGAACACCCTCTGGTCGATCGTCGCGCTGCAGGCGTTCGGCGCATTCGGCGTGTTCCTGATGAAGCAGTTCTACGAGACCATCCCGGAGGAGTTGAGCGAGTCGGCGCGGGTCGACGGGCTCAGCGAGTTCGGCATCTACCGACGGATCATGCTGCCGCTGTCCCGCCCCGCCCTGGCCAGCCTGGCCCTGCTGACGTTCGTGACCACCTGGAACGACTACCTCGGCCCACTGATCTACCTGCGCAGCCCCGACCTACGCACCATCCAGCTGGGACTGAACACCTTCATCTCCCAGTACAACGCCGAGTACGCGCTCATCATGACCGGCTCGGTGCTGTCCGTGCTGCCGGTGGCGGTCATCTTCCTGGTCGGGCAGCGGTACTTCATCGAAGGCATCGCCACCACCGGGCTGAAGGGCTGACCGATGATCCCGCGTCCGCGCCACGACACCATCGCCGCCGTCTTCGACGGCGTCTACACCGCGCTGGTCAGCAACATGCTGCTGGCGCTCGGCTGCCTCCCACTGGTGATCCTCGCGCTCACCACCGACGCCGCGCGGGCCTGGCCGCTGTACGCGCTGGCCGCCCCCCTGTGCGCACCCGGCCTCTGCGGCGTCTTCGCGGTCATGTCCGGCTACTCGTCCGGCGCGGCCGGTGGGGTGCTCCGGACGTTCGGCCGCGCCTGGCGGGCCACCGCCCGCCGGGCCGTGCTCTGGGCCGCCGCGGCCACCGCCACCCTCGTCGTCCTCGGCGTCGACGCGTACGCGCTGTGGGGCCACCGGGCCGGCGCGCTCACGCTGCCGATCCTCGCCGTGCTCGCCGTGCTGACCGCCGCCACCGGGCTGCTCGGCCTGGTGACCATCGCCGAACGGCCGGCCGTGCGGCTGCGCGACGTTGCCCGTGCCTGCGCGTACCTGGCGGTGCGCCGTTGGTATCTCACCGCCGCGTCACTGCTGGTCCTGGCGTTGCTGGCGCAGCTCTTCGCGGCCCGTCCCGCGATCGCACTCGGCATCGCGGCCGCACCGCTGTGGTACGTCGTGTGGTCCAACAGCCGGTACAGCCTGCGTGCCGCGCTCGATCCACCCCCGATCGCGGTCCAGAGCACCTGACGGTATCCCCCGGCGCTCGCGCCGGAAGGCCGACGACGACACACCTGCCCGGCACCGGTCCGGACACACGAGGGAGAACAGCATCCATGACGGCGACCGATGTCCGTCCCAGCCCAGACTCCGAAGCGATGGCGGCCGCGGTGACCGCTGCGGTACGTATCGTCGAGGCGAACATCGACACCTTCGGCTCGCGGTACCCCGCGGACACCACCGTTGCCAACCGCTACCCGCTGCGACCACCGACCGCCGGCCAGTCCGAGGGCGCCAACGTCGGCTGGACGACGAGCTTCTGGCCCGGGATGCTGTGGCTCGCCCACGACCTGACCGGCGACGACCACCATCGCCGAGCGGCTCTGGCACATGTCGACAGCTTCGCCGACCGGGTGCACGGCGGCATCGACCTGGACACCCACGACCTCGGCTTCCTCTACACCCTCGCCTGCGTCACGCCAGCGCGGCGCGTCGGCGACCAACGGGCCCGGGACGCCGCCCTGGCCGCCGCCGACCACCTGATGACCCGCTTCCTCGAACCGGCCGGCATCATCCAGGCCTGGGGCGACCTGACCGACCCCCGTCAGCGCGGCCGGACCATCATCGACAGCCTGATGAACACACCGCTGCTCTTCTGGGCCAGCCGGACCACCGGCGACGGCCGCTACGCCGCCGCAGCCCGCCGGCACACCGCCCAACTGCGCGAGCACATCCTGCGCCCGGACGGCACCACCTTCCACACCTTCTACTGGGACCCGGACACCGGCGCACCGCTGCGCGGCGAGACCGAACAGGGCCACGCGGACCACACCTGTTGGGCCCGTGGGCAGGCCTGGGGCATCTACGGCTTCGCCCTGAACCACCGGCACACCGGTGACCCCACGCTGCTGGCCGCCGCGTCGACCTGCGCGGACCACTTCCTCGCCCGGCTGCCGGCCGACCACGTCGCCTACTGGGACCTGGAGTTCGGCGACGGCAGCGGCCAGGAACGCGACAGCTCCGCCGCCGCCATCGCCGCCTGCGGCCTGGTCGAACTCGCCGGCAGCGTCACCGACCCAACGCGGGCGGAGGCCTACCGGGCCGGGGCGGCCCGGATCCTGCGCTCCCTGGTGGACAACTACGCCAGCGACGGCCACCCGGTCTCGAACGCGCTTCTCCTGCACGGCGTCTACGACAAGCCCAAGGGCATCGGCGTCGATGAGGGCACTCTCTGGGGTGACTACTTCTATCTGGAAGCCCTCACCCGCGCCAACACCCCCGGCTGGGTCAGTCCCTGGTGACCCACCTCCACGGCACGGAACTCGGAAAGGTGACCATGAACTACCGATACCACTGCACCATCCCCGCCGCCGACGGCTGCAACACGCTTCCTGTCAACCCCTGCCGTCTGCTGGACTTCCGCCTACTGAAGCTGACGGCCGGCCAGTCCTGGACCGGCGAGTCCGGCGACCGGGAAATCCTCGCAGTCGTCCTCGGCGGCACCGCGAACCTCACCGTCGCCGGCCACCACTTCCCGCAGGTCGGTCAGCGTACCGACGTCTTCTCCGGCAAGCCGCATTCGGTGTACGTCCCGGCCGGCGCCACGATCGGTGTCGAGGCGGTCACCGACCTGGAGATCGCCCTGCCCAGCGCCCCCAGCGACCTGGCCACCGACCCGTACGTCATCGCGCCGGACCAGGTCGCGAGCGGGCGCTGGGGCGCGGCCAACTTCGGTCGGACCTACCACCAGATCCTCACCGAGATCTCCCAACCGGACCTGCCCGCCCGCCGCCTCATCGTCGGCGAGACCTACACGCCGTCCGGAAACTGGAGCACCTACCCGCCGCACCGGCACCGGGTCGACGACCTGCCCGCCGAGGCCGCACACGAGGAGATGTACTACTACCGGGTCAACCCACCGAACGGGTTCGGGATCAGCCGGGTCTACACCGACGACGGCTACGAGGAGAACGTGACCATTCGTGAGCACGTGATGCAGATGATGCCGGAGGGCTACCACACCGTTGTCAGCGCCCCCGGCTACACCACGTACTTCCTGTGGTTCCTGGCCGGCACCCAGCGCACCCAGGGCGCCCGCGAGGACGCCAACCTGGCCTGGGTCGGCCAGACCGTTCCGACCCTGCGCAGTCTGGGTCTGTGACGATGGTCCTGGACGCCTTCCGCCTCGACATCCTGGTGAACAACGCCGGCATCATCCGCCGCGCCGCCGCGGTCACCCACCCCGCAGAGGACTGGGCGGCCGTGCTGCGCGTCGACCTCGACGCGGTGTTCCACCTGTGTAAGGCAGCTGGCCGGATCATGCTCGACCAGGGGCACGGAAGGATCATCAACATCGCGTCGATGTTGTCGCACCAGGGCGGGATCCGGGTGCCGTCCTACACCGCCGCCAAACACGCCGTCGTCGGGCTCACTCGGGCGCTGGCCAACGAATGGGCCCTGCACAGCGTGAACGTCAACGCGATCGCGCCCGGCTACATCGCGACCGACAACACCGCGGCCCTGCGCGCCGACCCCGACCGGGAACGCAGCATCCGCGACCGCATCCCGGCCGGCCGCTCGGGCGCCCCCGAGGATCTCGTGGGCGCAGCGGTCTTCCTCGCCTCCGACGCCGTCCGGTACGTGCACGGCGCCGTTCTCCCGGTGGACGGGGGCTGGCTCGCCCGATAGGAGTGCACGCAGCGTGGAAACAGTTCGGCTGTTGAGCGCCCAGCGGCAGGAGCGTCTGCTCACCGAACTGCGCGGGCAGGGCGCGGTACGGGTGCGCGACCTCGCCCGCGAGTTCGGCGTCAGCGAGCTCACCATCCGGCGCGACATCGCCGCACTCGCCGAACGGGGCCTCGTCGCAAAGGTCCACGGCGGCGCCACGCTGCCGACCCACAGCACCACTCTCGGCCGGCCGCGCCAAGCTCCCCTCCGCTTCACCATCGGCATGGTCGTGCCCTCGCTCGACTTCTACTGGCCGGCCGTCGTGGCCGGGGCACGCGCCGCCGCGGCCGCCCTCGGCGTCAGCATCCAACTGCGCGGCTCGAGTTACGACGCGGACGAGGACCGCCGCCAGATGGGCCGTCTCGTCGAGGCGCAACAGGTCCAGGGTCTGTTGCTGGCCCCGAGCCTGGACGGTGACGACGCCGACGAGATCCTCGAATGGATCGGCCATCTGCCGGTCTCGACCATTCTCGTCGAACGCCAGCCACGCCGGTGGACGCCGGCCACCCGGCACATCGAGTGGGTTCGCAGCGACCACTCCCTCGGCCTGGAGATCGCCATCCACCATCTCCGCCAGCAGGGGCACCGACGCATCGGGCTCGTCGTCGCACAGGGCAGCCCCACATCATTCCATCTGCGGCACGCCTGGCGGACAGCCGCCGCCGATCCGCGCACGGCCGGCGCCCTCGCCATGCAGGAAACCGTTACGACGCCCGGAGAGCGGGACGTCATCGTCCGCATCCTGCGGGAGTGCAGACTCTCCAAGATCACCGCGCTGATCGTGCACAGCGATCCCCATGCCATCGCCGTCGCCCAGTTCTGCGCCGAGATGGGCATCACCGTCCCCGGCGAACTGGCGATCGTCTCCTACGACGACGAGATCGCCCATCTGGCCGACCCCGCGATCACCGCCGTCCGGCCGCCGAAGAGCCACGTCGGCCGCCTTGCCGTCGAACTCATGCTCTCCCGCCTGCTCAACGGTGACCGCCGGCCACCGCACGGGGTGCTGCTCGCCCCCGACCTCGTCGTCCGCGAATCCTCACTGGCTCCCACGCAACGGCACTAGCCGGCGGGATGCCGTCGTCGACGACGATCGCAGATTAATGTATGTGAACGAACTGGTTCGGACGGTGGCGCCGTGGTCTGCGGTCGGTTACCAAGGTGTCACCCCGGTGTGAACCGTCACCGGTCGGCGGTGGATGGCACCGGAGTCCGAGGGTGTCGCTCCGACGCCGGCGGCGGTCGCCGCCCAACCAGGTGAGCAGCGGCACCGACATCACCCAGTACACCTGCGGAACCGGCACCAACCAGGCGGCAACTGTTGCAGGCCCTGATGTGGGCGGTGGTCGTTGACGTGCTGCACGTACTCGTTGACCACCGCCGCAGCGTGCCGTTCGTTGTAGACCAGGACGTGGTCGGTGCACTCCTGGCGCAGGCTTCGGCCCCAGCGCTCGATGAACGCGTTCGCCCGCGAGGTGCGCCGAGGAATCTTGACTTCTCCCGGGCCAGCCGCAGGACCAGGTCACGGATCTCGTCGCTGACCCGCGGCCGGGCAGCCCGGTCGGGGTACGTCCAATGACAGCGCACCAGCCGACGGTGCCAGGCCAGCAGCGTGGCCGGGGTGACGAGGCGATGCGCCCGCACCGCCTGCGGCAGCAGCCGGCCGAGCGCGGCCAGCACCGCCCGATCCGGCCACGACGACCGGGGACGGCCGCGGATCTGCCGGCGCAGCACCGCCACCTCCTGCCCCAGCGCAAGCGCCTCGACCAGCAGCGCCCTGTCGCCACGAGCCAGCAGCGCCCTGTCGCCACGAGCCAGCAGCCCCCTGTCGCCACGAGCCAGCAGCCCCAGTCCACCGAACACACGGATCACCGTCAGGTACAGCAGCCGTACCAACACACCGATGATCGTCACCGCCACCCTTGCGGTTACGGCTCACAACGTGGAGAAACGCCTGCGTTGGATTGAACACGTTCATCTTTCGGGCCGAACGCAACGCGTTCCTCGAAAGGGTGCCCAGCTCACAGGCCATGACCGAGTCTTCGAGTCCCACAATGCGCCGGATCGGTTCGAGCCTTCGCCCTGCCACGATCCCGAAACTATCGGTCAACGGCCGAAACTACCGCTTGATAAACCCGCAACTTCCTGTAAACCTGGATCCATCGAAGAGTGTGAGCGTTAACACTGTCGATGGACCCGTCAGGTTACCCACGAACGCCTCAAGCCCATCGTTGACACCCGCCTCGCCGCACGCCAACCAACCCTGAGCCGAGGCGGTGTGCGCCCGCAACGACCATCCCCAACCACCGGGAGGTGCGCGCGTCGACTAGCTGGACGGCCCAGCACCCTTAGCCACCACCCTGCCGGCCGGGGCGGCTGGACCACGCATCGCAAGTTCCGTTTCGCCCGTACCACACTAGAAAGTTTCAATATTCCAACTGTTGGAGGATCCCCATGGTCTCCCGAACCCGTCCCGCCGGGCGTCGACTTCGAACGCTGTCGGTTGTCGGGACCGCCGCGGTCGTCGTGGCTCTCACCGTCTCCCTGCTACCCAATCTCGCTCATGCCGCCGAGGCCACCCTGGGCGCGGCCGCGGCCCAGTCGGGCCGGTACTTCGGTACCGCCGTTGCCGTGAACAGGCTGAACGACAGTGCTTACACGACGATTTTGAACCGTGAGTTCAACCAGGTCACGGCTGAGAACGAGATGAAGCCCGACGCGCTTCAGCCGAACCGGGGACAGTTCAACTACACCAACGGCGACCGGCTGGTCAGCCACGCCCGTTCCCGGGGCATGAAGGTCAAGGGACACACCCTGGCCTGGCACGCACAGCAGCCGGGCTGGATGCAGTCGCTGTCCGGTAGCGCGCTGCGGCAGGCGATGATCGACCACATCACCAACGTGGTCACCCACTACCGGGGCCAGCTGGACTCCTGGGACGTGGTGAACGAGGCCTACGCCGACGGCGGTGGCGGAGGCCGGCGTGACTCCAACCTCCAGCGCACCGGCAACGACTGGATCGAGGTGGCGTTCCGCACCGCCGACGCCGCCGACCCCAACGTCAAGCTCTGCTACAACGACTACAACACCGACAACTGGAACGACGCCAAGACCCAGGGTGTCTACAACATGGTGCGCGACTTCAAGCAGCGCGGCGTGCCGATCGACTGCGTCGGTTTCCAGACGCACTTCACCGGCGGGTCGAACTACCCGAGTAACTACCGCACCACGCTCTCCAGCTTCGCCGCCCTCGGCGTGGACGTGCAGGTCACCGAGTTGGACATCCGTAACGCGCCGGCCGACGCGTACCGCAACGTGACCAACGACTGCCTTGCCGTCTCCCGGTGCACGGGCATCACGGTGTGGGGCATCCGCGACTCGGACTCGTGGCGCTCCAGCGAAAGCCCGCTGCTGTTCAACGGAAGTGGCCAGAAGAAGCCGGCGTACGACGCGGTGCTCACCGCGCTGAACAGCGCAACCCCCAACCCGACCACGCCGGGGCCCAACCCGACCACGCCGGGGCCGAACCCGACCACGCCGGGGCCCACCGCTCCGCCCGGTTCCGCGAGTGAGATCGTCGGTGCTCAGTCGAACCGGTGTATCGACGCGCCCTCACGTAACAACGGCACCCGGGTGCAGCTCTACGACTGCAACAGGCAGTCCAACCAGCAGTGGACCTACACCTCGGCTAAGCAACTCCAGGTGTCCGGCAACATGTGTCTGGATGCGGCAGGTTCCGGCAACGGCGCGGCGGTCCAGATCTACAGCTGCCACAGTCAGACCAACCAGCAGTGGAACGTCAATTCCAACGGCACCATCAGTGGTGTGCAGTCCGGGCGGTGCCTGGACGTCTGGAGCACAGCCAACGGAGCGCAGGTCCAGTTGTACGACTGCCACGGACAGACCAACCAGCAATTCCGGCTCGTCTCGAGATAGCGCTGCTCTCCGGTCGGGTTGGGTCTGATCGCTGATCAAGTGCCACCCGACCGGAGAGACTTGTGACTCCCGTCCGTCACCGTCGTGCGACGTAGACCGCGTTCGTCTCCTGGCGCCCGCGGGGCAGACCCAGCGCAAGCATCGGCACCAGGAGTGGGGCTGTTGCGTTCTCGAGTCGGTAGACATGTCGAATCTCGGATGTCGGTCGGGAATCAGATCGCTCGGGCGAGTTCGGTGAACGCCGCGGAGCGTCGGTGGCGCTTCGTGTCCGAGTTCGTAGTGTCCGCGTCGCAAGCTCTGGTTGAAGGCGTGTCCGGCGATGATCACTTGCGCGGTCCGGTCGGTCCGTAGCCCGCACAGCGGCCGTAACCGGTGTTTGAGCTGGCTGTGGTCGACCTCGATCAGGTTGTTGGCGTACCGCTCGACGTGGTGCCGGGCCGACGGGACGAGGTCGTCGAGGACCGCCGGGTAGACCGGCGCAGCGTCGGTGACCTGACATACTCGTCCAGCACGACGCGCAGGTGCCGCGGGTTGTAGATCAGCATCCGGTCCAGGCACTCCCGACGTACCGTGCGTACCCAGCGTTTGGCGTGGGCGTTGACGCGCGGTGCGCCGGGCGGGCTGCGCAAGATTCCAATCGCTGCGCTACGCGCTGGCCGGCCTGGCCGCGCTGCCCCGCGCCGGGTGCAGAAGCACCAGGTTCGTACAGGTCATGTCGGCCATACGGCTGGTGTCATGACCTTCGTACGTTGATGTGATTGGACGTATGGCCGATATCGATACCTGGAACCAGCTCAAGCGTGGGGGCGGTGACGGTGGAAGCGGCGGTTCAGGCTGCGGCTGCCTTTGGTTCCTCCTCATCATCATGGGCATTTGTCTGGCTGGAGTTTTGGCCATGCAGGGTGAACTACGGATCCCGTTCTTGCGGTAGTTGCTTGTGCCGTTCGTAAATCCGGTTCTGGCTACGCTGCCTGCGAGTATTCGCTGATCATGCCGTGGAGGATCTTCCGCCGCTGTACCCGGATCGTGGCCAGGTCGACCACCGGTGGAGGTGGTGTCTCGCGGTTCGGTGGGCGTTGTGCCCGACCCTGATGGGGCCGATGGTCGTTGTAGTGCGTGACGTACTCGTCCAGCACGATCCGCAGGTGCCGCGGGGTGTAGATCAGCATCCGGTCCAGGCGTTCCCGACGTACCGTGCGTACCCACCGTTCGGCGTGGGCGTTGGCTCGCGGTGCACCGGGCGGGCTGCGCAGGATTTCGATCTCTTCGGCGGTGAACACGTCGTCGAAGATGGCGGTGTACCTGGTGTCCCGGTCCCGGATCAGAAACCTGAACTGGGACCCTCGGTCCCCGAGGTCCATCGCATGAGGTTGCGGGCCTGCTGGGTTACCCACGCCCCGGTCGGGTTCGGGGCCGCGCCGAGGATGTGTACCCGCCGGGTGCCGGTCTCGATCAGGAACAGTACGTAGACGCGGGCCAGGCCGATCGTGTCGACGTGCAGGAAGTCGCCGGCGAGGATCCCTCTGGCCTGGGCGGCCAGGAACTCCGGTCCAGGTCGGCCCGCTGCACCGCGGTGCGGGATCCAGCCCAGCCCGGCCCGTGCGAGGATCTTCCACACGGTGCTGGCTGCGATCCGGTAGCCGAGGCCGATCCTCTCGCATTGGATCCGCCGGCAGCCCCAGGTCGGATTCTCCTGGGCCAGCCGCAGCACCAGCCGACGCACCTCCCCTCGAATTGATGGGCGGCCCGGACGTCCCGGATAGGCCCATTCTCCGGGCGACCAGGTCGCGGTGCCACCGCAACAGCGTGGCCGGGGTGACGAAGAAACTCGCCCACCTCGGTCGGGGCAGCAGACGCGACAACACCGACCGGTCCGCTGGCCCCGAGATCCGGACGGCTGACCTGCCGACGCAGGACCGCAACCTGGTGACGCAGCACAAGGATCTCGACCTCTTCGGACCGCTCGCCGCGCAGACCGAGCACGATCAGCTGCATGATCTGACACAGGAACAGGTACCCACACGACAGGATCATGGATGTCAGCTCCCCGCCAAGGGAAAGCAGAGTGCGCGGGCAGTTGAGCATGCACCTCAGCTACATCGAGGATGTTGCGGTCCTCGGGGTGGAGGGGACAAGGCAGAGTCTTCACCGGACGAGGCTCAATGGTGGTCGTCAAGGCTCGGCGTGGCGACCGAGAGATTATGAGATCAAGATGTGCGACGCGGCGAACTGCCCGGATGGGCTCCTAGCAGCGGAAACACCCCTCGACATCTCACACCGCTTCCCCGCTGTCCGTCGACTCCTTGCGGACCAGATGCGGACCGCTCCGGTCAACGCGCTGTGCAGGCGCATCCCAGCTGAGACCCGGCATGACAGACTTCGCCCGTGACGGACGTATCGCGGTACTCCACGGTCAGGCACTTCGCACAGGCCAACCCGGCCGGCCCTGGTCAGGACAGCGTTCCCGCGCTGCTTCGCCGTCTCGCCGACAGCATCGAAGGACTTGGGGACGTCGAGGTTGCGGACATTGTCCTGCACCAAGAGATCACCGGTGACGAGGATGGCGATTGGTGGTCCGGCACCGTCTATTTCTACGACCCATCGGAGTGACCCGCCGTCTACGCGCCCAATTGCTGGCTGCCTGTCCCTGTAGAGCGGAACTCCTCGTCGGGCAGTCGTAGACCGTCCAGCCTGCCCAGACAGGGCGGCCCACCCGGACGAGATTTCCCAGCACTCCCCCGCCGTTGGTCGGCCTCTTGCGGACGAGACACGGACCGTTACATACCACGCCTCGTTTGCGGCACCACGTCCTGTCGCAGGGTCTTCATCAGAGCTGCGTGTCGGTTGGTGCCACCCCGTGGCATGAGTCGACGGGTGTACAGAGTCGCTATCCCCACCCATATCGCGGCCACCCCGACAAACACTGTCCCAAACGTGAGGGCGATCGGTACCCAGACCAGTGGTGGCTTCAGGGACCAGAGGGCTATCGCGCCGATGGTCAGACCCATCATGAGCGGCCCGAGGAGCAGGCAGCGGTACCCGACGACGAGCAGCCGATATGCCCAAGTCCCTCGGATGCGCTCGATCGCCTTGTCGGCCTCTGCCATGTGGGTGGTCCTCCCCGGAGTCGCCGTGACTGTACCGACGCCCCGCTCTCTCGCCATCCCGTCTGCGACCGACCCACACACCGGGATGCGGGCCAGGGCGACAAGGTGGAGTGCCCCACCGGACGAACGACGTTGTCGCCCTGGCCCTGAGCCACCTCCGCTTTCATGGGGATCTGGTCCCGCGATGTCCGCGACGGCCAGTTGATCCACCACAGCGACAAGGGATCGAACTATACGTCTTTCCGCTTCGCCGAACGCCTGCGAGACAACGGAATCCTGCCGTCGATGGGCTCGGTCGGTGACTCGTACGACAACGCCCTGATGGAGGACTTCTGGTCGTCGTTGAAGATCGAACTCGTCTACCGCACCTCGTAGCGGACCCGCGACGAGGCCGAGAACGCGATCTTCGCCTACATCGACGCCTGGTACAACACCCGCCGCATCCAACACGAGCTGGGCTACCTCAGCCCCGACGAGTACGAAACCGCCTGGCACACCCGCCAGAACAACCCAGCCGAGCTACTCATCACCACCCCTGCGCCAGCCGGCAGCAGGTAACCACCGCTCCATCAAAGCGGGAGGAACTCACCGACATTGGGCGATGATTGATGGGTGACGCTATCATCGCCCAATGGCGATGAAAGGTAGTGCGGCAGCCGTTCGGCCTGGTGAAGATTTGACACCCGCGGTGGCGCTGTTTCGTGGGCTGGCCGACCCCACCAGGTTGGCGATCCTGCGCCGACTCGCCGACGGCGAAGCCCGCGTCGTGGACCTCACCGGCGAACTCGGGCTGGCCCAGTCCACGGTGTCCGCGCACCTGGCCTGCCTGCGCGGTTGCGGTCTGATCGTCGGCCGACCAGAGGGGCGGCAGATGTTCTACGCCCTGACCCGCCCTGAACTGCTCGAGCTGCTTGCCGCCGCTGAAGGGCTCCTCGCGGCGACGGGTCAGAAGGTCGCGCTGTGCCCGAACTACGGCGCCCCCGCCACGGACTGCGGGGAGAGTTGCGGATGAGCACCGCCGTGCTGCCCGATGTCAGCGACCCGGCCGCCCGCCGTTCCAACGACCTGGCCGGCCTACGTGGCTGCGGTGTCGTGTTGGCCGTGCCGGAGGGCCGGCGTACCCGCAGCGAGTTGGCTGATGCCCGGCTCAGGCACGCGTCGGGTGACCTGCTCGGTCTGGTCCTGGCGGTCGACCCGGCGCCCCGCCCGCCGCAGCCGAGGATGGGTGCTGCTGATGACGACCAATCCCCAGATGCTCTCGCTCGGGCCGTCGCCGGCACGACGAGCAGTGCTCACCCGACGGGTACGGCTGTTCGTCGCCGCGACGATCACCTACAACATCATCGAAGCCATCGTGGCGATCACCGCCGGCACCCTCGCCTCGTCGACCGCGCTGATCGGCTTTGGCCTCGACTCGGTTATCGAGGTGGCCTCGGCGGCGGCTGTCGCCTGGCAGTTCTCCAGCAGTGACCCGGAACGCCGGGAACGCACCGCGTTACGGGTCATCGCGATCTCCTTCTTCGCCCTCGCCGGCTATGTGACTATCGAGTCGGTACGGGCACTGCTCGGCTCGGACCGGGCCGAGCACTCCACCGTCGGTCTTGTCCTCGCTGCGGTGTCGCTGCTGGTGATGCCGGTGCTGTCGTCCGCCCAGCGCCGCACCGGCCGCGAACTCGGCTCGGCCTCGGCGGTGGCCGACTCCAAGCAGACCCTCCTCTGCACCTACCTGTCCGCGGTGCTGCTGGTCGGTCTCGCGGTGAACTCGCTGTTCGGGTGGTGGTGGGCCGACCCGGCCGCCGCCCTGGTGATCGCCGCCGTCGCTGTTAAGGAGGGCCGCGAGGCATGGCGCGGCGACGCGTGCTGCGCACCCGCTGCCGCGCTGCGCCCGCAGGAGCGGGAACGGCCCGCGGAGACGCTCAGAGGTTGAGGCGCAGCAGGTCGTCGAGACCGCTCTTGAGCACGTCGGTGCCGAGGCCGCGCTCGCGCAGCTGGTAACTGATCAGGGTGGCCGAGACCGGCGCGAGCAGCGCGGCCGCGACGTAGTGCGGGTCGACGTTGGGGCGTGCCTCGCCGAGCAAACTGGCCAGGTGGGTGTGGTAGACCATGTACGGCCCGCTGCGATATCGCGCCACCGGCGAGCTGGTCTCGGCGACCAGCAGCATTTCCAACTGCGCCTCCACCCGGTCCACCAGGGCATGCAGGAAGGCGTGGATCCGCTCCGCCGCCGACGCGCCGGGGCCCAGCGGCGGCGGGCCCTGCAGGAAGGCGGCCTGGAAACTGGCCTCCTCCTCGTCGAGCAGTGCGAAGATCAGTCCGGCGCGGTCGCCGAAGCGGCGGTAGGCGGTGCCGGTGCCCACTCCCGCGGCCCGCGCTACCTCGTCGAGGGCCAGCGCCTTGACGCCCTCGGTGGCGACGATGCGCGCGGCGGCGTCGAGCATCTTGCGGCGGTTGCGGGCGGCGTCGGCGCGTTCGATTCCCGGCTGGCCCGCGATCGACAGTGTCGCGGGGACCGGCGTCGATGCCGCCTCCGGCTCTCCAACCACCCGACGGTCCTCTCTCCCGCGGCCGCACCCCCGGCAGCCGATTGCGCCCGTCCGCCCATTCTGCCGTGACCTGCGCTGTCGCGGCAGTGTACGCAGCCCTTCGCAGGTCGAGGCCAGCGGTGCTGCGGGCGTTGCAATCGGAAACCTTTCCGGATAGCCTCCCTGCTAAGTGGAAGAGCTTCCACTTAGCTCGTCTTTCGCGAAGGGTCCCATTACCCATGTCTGCCAAGGTCGCCGTCATCTACTACTCCTCGACCGGCAACGTCCACGCGCTCGCCGAGGCCGCCGTCGAGGGTGCCGCCAAGGCCGGCGCCGAGGTGCGCCTGCGCCGGGTCACCGAGCTCGCCCCCGCGGCGGCCATCGACCACAACCCCGCCTGGCGTGCCCACCTGGAGGCCACGGCCGACGTCCCCGTCGCCACCCTCGACGACCTGGAGTGGGCCGACGCGTACGCGTTCGGCACGCCGACCCGCTACGGCAACGTGTCCGCTCAGCTCAAGCAGTTCTTGGACAGCACCGGGCCGCTGTGGGCGACCGGGAAGCTCTCCGGCAAGGCGGCCACCGGCTTCACCAGCGCCGGCAACGTCCAGGGCGGCAACGAGTCCACCCTCCTCGCGCTCTACAACACGATGCACCACTGGGGGTGCATCATCGTTCCGCCCGGCTACACCGACCCGAGCGTCTATGCCGCGCACGGCAACCCGTACGGCACCGGCAACGCCGCGTCCGGCGACAGCCCCAGCGAGCAGGTCCTGGCCGCCGCCAGCTACCAGGGCAACCGGCTCGCCTCGATCAGCGCGCAACTGCTGCGCGGCGCCATCCCGGCCTGACCGTCCCATCGGGACACCGACTCCTTCCAATACCGAAGAAAGGCCCGTCACCATGAAGGCACTCGTCGCACCCTCGTACGGCCCGATCGACCAGCTCACCATCGCTGAGCTGGCCAAGCCGGCACCCGGGCCGGGCCAGATCCTGATCAAGCTGCGGGCGGCAGCGCTCAACCCGCTCGACGTCAAACTCGCCACCGGAGTGATGCGCGAGATGATGCCGGTATCGCATCCCTTCGTGCTGGGTCTGGACGCGGCCGGCACGGTCGAAGCGGTCGGCGAGGGCGTCACCCGATTCACCCCCGGTGACGAGGTGGTGGCGTTCACCCACCCGGTCGCCGGCGCGGTCGCGGAGTACACGTTGGCGCTGGACGGCCCCGAGGTGGTGGCCCGGCCGGACGGGCTGGACCCGGTGGACGCCGCTGCTCTGCCGGTGGCCGCGATGACCGCGGCCGGCATTGTCGAGCAGGCCGGGCTGAACAGCGGTGACTCGCTACTGGTGGTCGGCGCGACCGGTGGTGTCGGCTCGTTCGTGGTTCAGCTCGCCGCCCAGGCCGGTGTCCGCGTGGTGGCGACCGCGCCGCCGTCGGACGCCGACTACATGCGTGGCCTTGGTGCCGCGGCGACCGTCGACTACACCTCCGGCGACACAACCGAGGAGGCGCTGCGCCACGTTCCCGGCGGCGTCGACGTCGCCGTCGACCTGATCAATGCCGGTCCCGCGCTGGCCGGAACCGCAGCCGCCGTCAAGACCGGTGGGCTGCTCATCTCTCCGGCTGGTGGTCCGCCGGTCTTCGACCGTGAGGTGCGCGCCTCGTACGCGCACATCGAGGCCACCAACGGCCTGCTGCAGCGGATCGTCGAGGCGACAGCGTCGGGACGGCTGCGGGTCGAGGTGAGCGCCCGGTTCCCGTTTGCCGAGGCGCAGCGCGCGGTCGTCGAATTCGCGGGCAAGCACACCCGCGGCAAGGTCGTCATCACCTTCTGACCGTTTCCCACCACGGCGCCCGGGAGGCGAGGAGACCCACGGTGTACGACTTCGCCACCGACCTGGCCGACCGGCTGTCCGCGTGGCCCCGAGTTGACTATGCCGATCTTCCCGCCACCCGGGCGGCATTGCGTGCGGCGGTCGCCCATCACCGGCCGTACCAGCCGGCTCGCCCGGTCGAGATCGGCGACCGGCTGGTTCCCGGCCCGCCGGGCGCCGTCCGGGTCTACCGGCCGGATGCCGACCGGCCGCAACCCGCGCCGATCTATCTGCACCGGGGCGGCTTCGTCACCAGAGACGTGGAAACCGTGCACCAGACGTGCCTACGGCTGGCCGACCGGATCGACGCCAATCCAGGCACCGCGCTCTCCTTCGAGGCCTGGTTGTCCGGGCGCACCTACGGCACAGCGGGTCATCCGTTCGGCGCGGCGGTCGCCGACCCCGACGACGATCTGCGCCTGCCCTCGGTGGCCATGCCGGTCCTGGACACCGAGACCGCCATGGTCTTCGACTTCCTCCTGCTCGACCCGGTCGGCGGCGGCGCGCAGCGCTTCACCGACGAGCAGAACCGGCCGGAGAGCCGCCTTTTCGGCCAGGGCGCCGAGCTACGTGCCCGCCGCTATCTCGTGTCACAGACGCCGTCCGCCTGAGCGCGCAGCGGCGACCCTGAATTCGCCCCCCGTATGCCCGAGACGGGCCCCCGGGACGACATCGCCGGCGACACCGGCGCGTCCCGAGGGCCGCAGTCCGTTGTCATCTCCTTACTTGGAAGGAATCGCGGATGCATAACCGCGTGCTCGGCCAGAACCTGACCACCTCCGCTCTCGGCCTCGGCTGCATGGGCATGAGCGATTTCTACGGTGACCGCAACGACGTCGAGTCGGTCGCCACGATTCACCGGGCGCTGGAGCTCGGCGTCACCCTGCTCGACACCGCCGACATGTACGGCCCGTTCACCAACGAGGAACTGGTCGGCAAGGCCGTCGCCGGCCGCCGCGATCACGCGGTGATCGCCACGAAGTTCGGCGTGGAACGCCGCCCCGAGGATGGCCATTTCGGGATCAACGGCCGCCCCGACTACGTGCGCCGGGCCTGCGACGCGTCGCTGCGCCGGCTCGGGGTGGACCACATCGACCTGTACTACCAGCACCGCGTCGATCCGCAGGTGCCCATTGAGGAGACCTGGGGCGCGCTGGCCGAACTCGTCGCGGCCGGCAAGGTGCGCCACCTCGGCATTTCCGAGGCCCCGGCGGACCTGGTGCGCCGGGCTCACGCTGTGCACCCGGTGACCGCCGGACAGTATGAATACTCGCTGCTCAGCAGGGAGCCGGAGACCGAACTGCTGCCCACCCTGCGCGAGCTGAGCATCGGGCTGGTGGCGTACTGCCCGCTCGGGCGGGGGCTGCTGACCGGCGCGATCACCGACCTCACCCAACTGGAGGCCGACGACTACCGGCGCGGTACGCCCCGTTTCCAGGGCGACAATCTGCGGCACAACATGGAGCTGGTGGCGCGGGTGCGCGAATTGGCCACCGCCAAGGGCGTCACCGCCGCCCAGCTGGCACTCGCTTGGGTGCTCAGCCGCGGCCCTGACGTGGTGCCGATCCCCGGCACCAAGCGACGTCGCTACCTGACGGAAAATGTCCAGGCACTCGACGTCGAGCTGACGGAGGCCGAACTGAACGCGATCGACGTGGCCACACCGCCCGGCGCCGCAGCCGGCCGCCGGTACCCGGAGCAGCCGCCGCTGGCGCGCCGCTGAATCGGATCGGCCGGGTACGGGCGCGACACCCGCACCCGGCCGGCGTTCGTGGTCAGCGCAGTTCGTAGTCGGCCGGATCGACGGCCCGGGTGCACCGCCAGTAGTCCTGGGCCGGGAAACGGCCAGTTCTGAGCGGTCCGCCCGGCGGCGCTCCAGCGGGCTCATCCCCAGCGCCGTGCCTTCCTCGGCGAGTTGTTGAATCCAGCGCAGGTAGGCGAGGTTCTCGTCGATCACCTTGGGCCCGGCGAGGGGCCCGTGCCCGCATACGATGACGCGCGGGTCGAGCTCCCGGATACGCTGCAACGCCCGGCCCGAGTCGGCCGGCGGATCGAAGGTGGACGCATATCCGGCGATCTTGCCGTGCACCCGCTGCACCCCACGGGCACGGGCCGCGGCGGCGTCTTCCAGGATCAGCACAGCGCCGCCTTCGCCGGGCACGTAGCCGCTGGCCGAGGCGTGAGCATCGACAGGGTCCTCACTGCTCATCTTGGCAACCGCCCGGTGGGATCCTCGGCGGTGATCCCAGCGTGCGGTGAGCGGCTCGATCCCGACTGGAAGATCGATGGGAGCCACCGGCCGGTGGCTCCCATCGCGTGTCAACTAAGGATCGGCGGGGTGTCCCGGGACCGCTTCAGCTCGAAGAACCCGGGCGTGCCCGCGACCAGCAGGACGCCGTCCCACAACCGGCCCGCGGCCTCGCCCTCCGGGGCGGGCGTCACCACCGGGCCGAAGAAGGCGACGGTCGTACCGTCCGGTCCGGGTGCGTGAATGATCGGCGTGCCGACGTCGAAGCCGACCGGCTTGAGCCCGGCGTAGTGGCTCGCCAACAACTCGTCGTCGTACTCTTCGCTTCCGGCAGCCAAGGCCAGGTTCGGATCGAGACCGACATCGGCCAGGGCCGCCCGGTACAGCTCGTCACCGAGCTGCTGCCCAGCGGGATGGATCCGGGTACCCAGTGCTGTGTAGAGTTCGCGCAACACCTCGGGACCTGCGGCTCGGGCCGCAGCGACACAGATCCGCACCGGGCCCCACGCCTCTCGGCGCAATGCGAAGTACGCGTCTGGGCGATCGGCATACTCCTGCGGCACGCTGTCGTTGCCGTCGTTCAGCACGGCCAGGCTCATCACATTGAACCTGACCCGTACCGGCCGGACCTGCTCCACCTGGAGCAACCAGCGCGAAGTCACCCACGCCCACGGGCAGAGCGGGTCGAACCACATGTCCAGCGTCTGGCGATCGGTCATCGAGGAGCCCCTTCAGGTGAGCGGCGTGGCATGCGGCCGCGAAGGCATCCTGGCTCATCGCGCTCAAGGCCCGATCTCACCCACCTGGGCCCGCCACCTGCCGGCTCCGATCGTCGCATAGATGTCGTGGCTTGGTTGCGTCGCCGGTTGCGGGCCCGGGACAGAGTTGACCTATGAAGCGATCGTGCCTTCGTTCTTCCTGGTCGCCGCCAAGGTCGCCATTCGCCGGGTTCCGGTTTCCGGCTGAGGTGATCGTCGTCGCGGTTCGCTGGTATCTGCGCTTCAACCTCTTCTAACGGGATGTGGAGGAACTGCTGGTCGAGCGGGGTGTCGAGGTCGACCACGTCACCGTGTACCGGTGGGTGCAACGGTTCACCCCCGCTGCTGGCCGACGCCGCTCGGTTCGCCCGGCACCCGCCTGGTGACCGGTGGTTCGTTGACGAGACCTACGTCAGAGTCAGTGATGTGTGGCGGTACGTGTGCCGGGCTGTTGACCAGCATGGACAGGTCATCGACGTCCTCGTGTCGGCTCGCCGGGACGCCGCCGCGGCGCGGCGGTTCTTCCAGCGGGCGCTGCGGAGGCTGAAAGTGACGCCCGTCGAGGTGGTCACCGATGCCGTCCCGGTCTACCCGGCGATCCTCGACGACCTCGTTCCGTCGGCCCGGCACCACGTCGGGCGGTCGCCAACAATCCGATCGAGACCGACCACAGCATCCCTGGTGCTATGCCAGGGGACGAACCATGGCTGGAACGATGAGCATCATGACCACGTGCCGTCTGCTGCGGCAGAGATGCTGCTGAACTGGCACCGCCGGCTGGTGTGAGGCCACTGGGCCTACCCGCACGGACCTGGCCGGCCACCCGTCAGACAAGATCCGTAACCTGGTGCTGCGGCTGGTTCGCGACGACTCGCGATGGGCCATCGTAAGGATCCAGGGCGAGCTAAAGTGGCTGGGCTATCGGATCGGAGCTGGACGTTATCGATGTTCACGTCCGTCCAGTTCGTCTGGCGTGGTCACAGTGGCGTGTCAGAGAACGGTTATCCCGCGGTTCTGCGGAAGGCCTGTCGATAGGTCTGCGGCGAGATGCCGATGGCCCGATGCAGGTGTCTGCGCAGAGACGCACCGGTGCCGAAGCCTGATCGGTGGGCGATCTGGTCGATGGGTAGATCGCGGGTCTCCAGCAGTTGGCGGGCGCGCTCGATGCGTTGCCGGAGGATCCATTGGCCGGGGCTGGTGCCGGTTTCCTGGTGGAAGCGTCGGGTGAAGGTGCGGCGGCTCATGCCCGCGTGAGCGGCGAGTTCGGCCAGTGGTAGCGGCTGGTCGAGGCGTTGCATGACCCAGTCGCGGGTGGAGGCGGTGGCGGTGTGCGCCGGTTCAGGGACTGGATGGTCGATGAACTGGGCCTGCCCGCCGTCGCGCCATGGTGCCGTGACGCAGTCTCGGGCGGTTTGGTTCGCCACCTGGCTGCCGTGGTCGCGACGTACGAGATGCAGGCATGCGTCTACCCCGGCAGCGGCTCCGGCTGAGGTGAGGAGGTTGCCGTCGTCGACGAACAAGACGGTGGGGTCCAGCCTCACCGAGGGAAACAGGCTCTGGAAGTGTCCGGCCAACCGCCAGTGAGTGGTCGCCCGGCGGCCGTCTAGTAAGCCTGCGGCCGCCAGCGCATAAGCGCCGACGCAGATCGACATGATCCGGGAATCGGGCCGAACATGTGCGAGGGCTTGGACCAGGGGGCGGGCGGGCTGGTCCCACACAG
>NZ_JADPUN010000194.1 GCF_015690345.1 Plantactinospora alkalitolerans
CACCACATCAAGGCCATGTTCGCCGCCATCGAGCAACACAGCACCGAGATCCGCACCGCCAAGGCAAGCCCCGACCCTCAGGTCCGGGACACCGTACGCGGAATCCGCCCCACCGGCCCCTCCACCCGCCAACGCATCCGCGCCACCCTCCGCAAAGCCATCAACGACGCCCTCGCCGAAGAAATCATCGTCGGCGTCACCAACCCCGCCACCCTCGTCAAAACCCGAGGCGACCGGCCACACCCCATCGTCTGGGAACCCGAACGCGTCCAACACTGGAAAGCCACCGGCCAGGTACCCGGCCCCGTCATGGTCTGGACCGACGAACTCCTCGCCCAATTCCTCGACCACGCCGCCGAACACGACCCCGACCTACACCCACTGCTCCACTTCATGGCCTACCGCGGACCCAGACGCGGCGAAGCATGCGGCCTCCGCGACTCCGAAGTCCGCCTCGACAAACGAGAGGTCACCATCAACAACCAACTCACCGGCCACGGCCGCAAAGTCAGGCAGAAACCACCCAAGAGCAAAGCCGGCAACCGCGACCTCACCATCGATGCCGACACCGCCGCCGTCCTCACCGCCTACCGTGCCCGCCGCGCCGCCCAACGCCTCGCCACCGGATCCACCTGGCCAGACACCGGACTCTTCTTCGTACGACCCAACGGGCAACCCTGGCGCCCCCACCTCATCACCAACCGCTTCCGCAAACTCGTAAAACGGGCCGGACTACCACCAATCCGCCTCCACGACCTCCGCCACGGCGCCGCCACCATCGCCCTCGACGCCGGCATCGACATCAAAGTCGTCTCCGAACAACTCGGCCACACCACCACCACACTCACCCGCGACACCTACCAAAGCGTCACCAAAGAACTCCACCACAACGCAGCCGACGCAGTAGCCGAAAGAATCAAGAACAAGCGCCGCAGGACTGCCTAGAACCGCGCCTCGGCCGCCGGACCCCGCCAGCCGGCGCGGTCGCGACACCGACAGCTGGGCTGCCCGGAGTTGAAGGGTGACGCGCAGCCATAGCGCCGGGCGCTGCACACGATGTCGGCACTGGTCTCCGGGTAGCCACTTCAACGCCGGAGAGGGGTGACACCATCACGGCCCGTCCCCGGCCGCGAGGATCTCGTACTCGGCTGCGTCTCCATGCCGGCCGCCCGTCCGCCCAGGACTGCCTGCCATCACTGCCAGACGACCTTCCCGCCGGGAGCGCGCGGCTGGGTCAGCCTCGGCAGCCGCTGCGGTACCTGCGGAAAACCTCTCGGCCCCGCATGGCTGCTCACCGGAATCCTCGCAGCCACTCCGATCACGCCGGAAGAACCTCACGTTGCGCATCTGACGTGTGTCTGCGGCGTATCCGGCCAGGGGCCAACCGCGTGGACGACTTGAATCCGTGTGGGATGGCCTGTTGGATGTGAACGGCCAACGCTGGAGATGGCCATGCGGAGACTTCAGAATGGCCGTGGCGGCTGTAGGGTACCGGGGATGGTAGTGAACAAACGTTCTAATGGTTCAGAGCACGCGGAAGGCGATGCCGAGCCTCTGACCAGCATAGAGTTGTTCACCGGAGCCGGAGGGCTCGCCGAGGGCCTGCATCGCGCTGGCTACCGCCACCGTCTAGCCGTCGAGTTTTACCAACGGGCCTGTGAGTCCCTGAGGAACAACCGCGCCAAGGATTGCCCTGACCTGGTCGCGGCGGCGCGCGCGATACCAACGGCAGACGCTGAATGGCCCCTAATCGAGGGCAAGGTCCAAGATGTAGATTTTGCCCCTTTTGAGGGGAAGGTGGACGTGCTTGCCGGGGGCGTCCCTTGTCAGCCTTGGAGTATCGCAGGCAAGAGGCAGGACATCGAGGAGAAGATCGGTGGCGAACGTAATCTCTGGCCCGAGATGTTCCGCGTCACTCACCAGGTGCGACCCAAGGTCGTCATCGCCGAGAACGTGGTGGGGCTAACACGCCCATCATTCAAGGACTACTACGACTACATCCTCGACGGATTGCGCCTGCCCCATGAGGTCCGTAAGCCCGACGAGGATTGGCGACGGCATCACGAGCGTCTGAAGAAACGGCTAGATAACGGTGACGTGCCAGACGACGAACGCTACGTGGTCCGGGCCGCGATCCTGAACGCTGCTGACTTCGGTGTTCCGCAGATCAGGAGACGGCTGTTCATTGTCGCCTACCAGGCCAACCTTGGCATCGGCGGCTGGAAATCCCCCACTCCATCGCACAGCAAAGCCAGCCTGGTGAACGACTTGATCGAGGGCGGGTATTGGGCCAGGCATGGGATCGCGCCCAGAGACGAGTTCACCGCGACTTTGACACCGACGCTGCCCAACGGTATGCGACCGTGGCGAACCGTACGGGACGCGCTCCGCTTCCCAGACGAGCTTGTGGAGCCCGAACTCAACCGCAAACCCTCTCCCGGCCCGGAGCATCATGTCGGCTGGCCTGGCGCCCGACCATATCGCGGCCACCAGCCCAGCGACCTCGACTGGCCGTCGAAGACGATCAAAGCGGGCGTCCATGGAGTAGCGGGCGGCGAACTCACGGTAGATGACAGCCTAGGGCGCTATCGCTATTTGACCGTCCGTGAGGTAGCCCGCTTGATGACCTTTCCCGACGACTGGACGTTCGACGGGACGCGTGGCCCGCAGATGCGGCAGTTGGGCAACGCCGTCCCGGTGGACCTGGCGAAGGCCATCGGTGACTCGGTGCGTATTCAGCTGAGACCTGGTTCGGCGCCGGACGACTCCGCACAGGTGTCGGGCGACGGTGAGCTCTGACTCCGGGACCGTGTCGAGACCTACGGCCTCGTCGGAGTCGACCGTCAGAGTTATGCGTGGTAATCGCGGCCGCGACACCCGCCCGGAGATGTCGATCCGCCGAGCGGTGTGGTCACTAGGGCTGCGTTACCGCGTCGGTGCCCGGCCGGTCCCCTCGCTACGCCGCACGGCGGATCTCGTTTTCACCAAGGCGCGGGTCGCCGTGTTCGTCGACGGCTGTTACTGGCATGGCTGCCCCAAGCACTACCGGCCGGCGCGTCAGAACGAGGCGTTCTGGTCGGCGAAGATCACCGGTAATCGGCGGCGTGATGACGAGACGGACACCCTGCTGCGGGCGGCGGGGTGGACGGTCGTGCGGATCTGGGAGCATGAGGACGCGACGGCCGGTGCCGAGCGCGTCCGGGCTGCGGTAATCGAGGCCCGGACACGACGGCGTGGTCCTAGCGAGTGAGCCCAAGGTAACCGGCCGGGCCGAAGAGCACGTCTCGGCGCAGGTAGCGATTGAAGTGGCCGCATACCGGTTCCCCCAGATGTGAGCAGGCATGGCAAGCAGCGCCGTTGCGCTCACAGGCCGGATCGAGCGGGCAGCGGTGCTCGGCGTCCACGACGGCGTCGAGAAAGTCCTTCAGGTCGTTCTCGAAGACCGCTTGCAGGCCGCCGAGCACGAAGTCGCCGCGTGCCGCCGCGAAGACGAAGAAGGTTCCGTGGGTGGGTAGCAGATACTCGCCCAGGCTCTCGCGATCGACGCCGGCGAAGACGGAGAGCTGACGGATGACTCGGTGCGCGTAGGTGTGTACGAGGGTGAGCAGGTCCGTGCCGACGCTTGTTTCGCCGGGTTGTTCGTTGAAGCGGTCCGGCAGGTCGATCGCGCTGGCGATGGCGGCCCGGGTGCCCCGCGAGTCAGTCGCCTCCGGAAGGCGGTGGTGGCGGTCACTGAGCCAGCGGCGAATCAGTACGGGGTCGAGGCGAAACATGAGCGCCTCGGACTGCTGAGGGTCGGCGTAGACGCGTCGCCCTCGTTTGCCGCTGAAGAGGTTGAGGCTCACCTCGCCAGGTGTGGTGCCACCCCGGGTGAATCCGTAAACGGCACGCATGACGGGAAATCGGTCGGCCAACTCGACGGTCTCGAGACCGGCACGGCGGATGGCGGCGGGGTAGCCGTTGGAGTATCGGTCTCGCATGGCTGGAGGAACGCCGTCCGTGAGCAGGTCCGTGACGCGGACGCGGCCGTCGAAGGTCGCCAGCGCGAGGTCAGTCGCCTCGCGTTCGGCCCGTAGGAGTCGATCACTTGGCGCGGTTCCCAGCGGGCCGAGGTCGTCCTCGCTGGTGAGTTCGCCATGGTTGGCGGCCAGGCTGGCCATCTGCTCGGCAACGGCTCGGGAGACGCCGCTGGCGACGAGTTGATCGACCAGCGAACCGGTGGTGTGTCGACGTTCGCTGGGCCGGTCCTCGATCATGCCATTCAGCAGCCAGGTGAGCGCGCGTCGCGGGCCACCGGCCTCGGTGATCTCGATGAGTCGCCGCTTGTTGCCGGGATTGATGACGACAAAGCTCTGTGGTGAGTAGACGCTGGCGGAGCGATGCACGGTGAAGGCGAGCGAGTGGGAGCCGCGTTTGCCCCATCGACGGCCACAGGGGCAGCGCCGGAAGGGAAAGCCGCGATGCAGATGCTTGTCACAGACCGGGCACTTGAAGAGGATCTTGCTAGCGTCGATTGTGGGCTGGTAATCCATGCTGACCTGGTTGTGGCGGTCACAACGTGGTATGCGGGGTTCCTCAAGCCGGCCGCATTCGTGGTAGCCGACGAAGTGGCTCTGCTGCCATAGGTTGTGAGCGCCGCACGCGCAGTCGCGGGCGCGGGTGCTTTCTACGCGCCGGCACCGGCGGCAGATGTATACCTCGGGAAAGCGTTCGACTTTGACCCCGCGACTCTCGTTGACCTTGACGACCTCGACGTCGAGTGCGCGGGAAGCGCGGACCGCGCCCTGGTCTTTGGTCCAGCCGAGGATCTCGGCCTCCAGGCGTTGCCTGATGGCCGCCTCGTCGACGTCGACCGGGATCGGGTCGCGCCATTCGACGGTCTTCCAAATGCCGCCTTGCAGGTCTGCCGTCTGCTCGGGAAGCAGGCCGTAGAGCACCTGGGTGCCGCTGCGCATGTCTTTCACCAGAGTGCTCCTAGTCGTCGCTGATGGGGATTTGGGTCTCGACGTCGCGCAGAGACGTCATCGGGCGGCGGTGTAAGAGGTCATGGGGCCACTTGGCGCCCAACCCGAGGTCGTTGAGCTTGGTGAAGTAGACCTCCACGACACGGCGCAGGTCATCGTCGAGCAGGTGCTCGTCATCGCGGATACCGAGCATCTCCCGCAATGCCTTGGTCTCGTCATCGACGGTGGTCAGGACGGTGCGGTGGTATTCGCGCAGCAGGTCGGTCGTCGTCAGCCGGGTGCGCTCGGACCGGGGTTCGTGGAAGAACAGGCGCCGAGCCTCGATAGCGGCGATGCTGGTCAGGTCGAGTACCTTGCGGCTGCTACGGGTAACCGGGACCGGTTCGACAAGCCGGTCGCCGTGCTCAACAAACGCCTGAAAGTGGCTGTAGACGCCAGCGTCACGCTCACGGCCGATCTTGTGCAGCACATAGACCAGCCCGGGGTGGCTCCGCCCCACGCGGGCGGTGGTCTGTATGAACTCCGCCGTAGTCAGGGGTACGCCGAGCACGGTCATGACGTTGAGCCGGTCGATGTCGACGCCGTGGGAGAACATCGACGAGGCGGTGACGACATGCACGCGCTCTCCGAAGTCCGCAGGGGGATCGGCGAGGGTGGCGATCGCCGAGCGGACCTCGTCGAACGGAGTCTGGCCGGTGAGCGAGATCGTGTTCAGGGGCTCGACGGGCACCTGGGCACCCATTGAACGGCGGGCGGCCTCGACGTCCTTGACCGTGTTGCCGTAGATCACGTTGGTGCCGTAGAGGCGCAGCAACTCGTCAACGTGACTCGAATCGATGCCCACTTGCGCGCATACCACCTCCGGCTCGATGAGTAGCCGACGTACGGATTGCTGAAGGACGGTGATGGTGCGGTCGGAGACCCATTCGAGGGTGACCCCCCGAGGCCACACCGCGACGTATCGGCGTAGGGCCAAGTCCGTCGATTTGCTCCAGAAGCTCTCATGCACCGACGGTCCGAGGGCGGGAAAGACCCGCCCTTCCCGGCCGTACAGGGTTCTGGTCTGGCGTTCGTATCCCGCGAGGGTGGCCGAAGAGGCGATGATCTTCGGAGCGCCCGCGCCGGTGTTCTTCACCTGCAGGTCATCGAGGATCGACTCGTAGTGTGAGTCGACCGCGCCTAGGGAGTCACGCAGTAGGTGCAGCTCGTCCTGAAGCCGCAACGATGGTGCGAACATCGCCCGCTCGTGCGGCTTGACGATGTCGGCGCTCTCCTTACAGCCGGGAACGAGGCAGCCCGACGGTCGGCTGCCGCGCTTGGCGTAGGTGAAGCCGTGACCGGGCCGCCGGCATCGGCCGGCGGGGCCGTGGATGAATCCGCGCATCGCGGCCTGCATCGAGATGAGCGCGGCCTTGTCGAGGGTGCCGATCACCACGCTGGGCAGGAACCGGTAGACCTCGCTGTCGACCACGAATAGGGGCAGCGCCTCACTGCCGGACGGGCAGTCGGCCGCCGAGCAGACGTGCTCGAGGCGCCAGAGCCGCCGGTTGAACCGCATGGAGATCCCGCCGGCCGCGCAGAACGGACAACGCAGCAACACGTTGTAGCGCTCCGGCATCGTGTCGTCCTCGATGTCGACCGGGTTGTCCTTGGTCGGCTCGACCGGGATGTCGTTGGGCGTGCTCGCCTTCCCCACGTAGTAGCCCAGTGCGATCGGATCGCCGGGGATCCGATGCTCGCGGCGCACCAGCTCGGCTGTACCCAGCGCGTCGGCGAACCGCTGGGTCTGTTGCAACGACAGCAGGCGCAACGGGAACCGCGACCACGCGGTGATCCCGGAGTGCTTGCCTCGCAACCGGTCGTAGAACACCGACAGGACCAGCAGCGCAAGGTAGGTTTCGGTCTTGCCGCCACCGGTCGCGAACCAGACGATCTCCACCATGTTCCAGTCCCGGCGCCCCTCGACGAGACTCGGTAGCACGCCGAGGAGGAATCCGACCTGGAACGGGCGCCATCGCGTGATCTGGCGGCGGGCTGCGGTACGGCCCATGGCCTCGTTCATCAACCGGTATGCCCGTAACAGTTGCGGCGACGATTCCAAGGCCGTGACACCGCGGCGCAGCCGATCGAGCTCTGCCTCGTAGGCGGCACGGCCACCCTCGGCCGCTGCCAGCATCTCCGGCGTCCACGCCGGTCTCTCCCCTCGCATCTCGTGCAATGCCTCCGGCGACCAGGCATGCGCGCCCCACTCGGCGAAGCCATCCGCGAGTTGCCGCAGCCGCGGCAACGGATCCTCGGAAAGCCCCCTGAAGGAGAGGTCCAGCCGATCGACCGCAGTGTGACCGAACCAGAATTCCGGCCGTCGCGTCGACACCACGATCGTGTCCCGGGTAATCAAGGCGCCTTGCCGTACCTCGACGCCGCAGTTGATGCCCAGCGCCGGCATCTCCCGCTCGTACCGGAAGCTGTCAGGTAGCGACTCGAGAACGAACGGGACCGTGTTGAGTCCCTGAACCGCCAGTTCCACCTCGAACAGGTGGCGCTCGCCACGTGGGCCCTCGGACTTCGGCGTCGTGTTGACGACCGTGACGATCAGCTCCGGTGAGCCTCTCCACGACTCATCGACGACTTGGACCTCGGCGGTGGCTGTGCCGATACCGGCCCGGCGGAATGCCGCCGTGAGGACATCACTGTCGTCCTCCCCTACCTTGGGAGGTCTTCCATCGCAGTACACGGTGACGCCGACACTGGCCCGGGCGCCATCGGATTTTCGCCACTGCTCAGGCACGGTGCCATCCTTGGAGCCGGCGGTGACCAGGTTCCAGCCAAATGCCTTCACCCATACGCGGAAACGCCAAGGGCCAGCCCCCGCTGGCTTGACCCGCATACCCACCGAACACGGGTCCATCCGACGCTCGCGCCGGTTGTCGGACACGGCCTCCTGCTCCGAGGCCAGCCGGCCGAGCCAGAACACGCCCGCCGGGTCGACCGAACTGTGGGTGTCATCCGTACCCAGTCCTGCATGGGTCACTCGCTTGTCCAACCAGCGGACGAACAGTTCCTTGTAATCGCTCATCGGTTCTCCTGCGAGCTGGCCGCCACGGTCCCTGGCGCACGTCGATGTGAGGTCGCGCCGGCCGCGTACCGGGCGGCCGGCGATTTCGGTTGAGGCCGAAGACCGAGCTGGTGAGCGAGCGCCTGGATCGCGTCGTCGCCCGACAAGGTCATCAACAACTTCAGCTCGATCTGGCGCACACGTTCGCGGCTGACGCCGTAGATCCGGCCGATCTCGTCGAGTGTGGCGGGCTCGTCGGCGCTCAACCCGAACCTGCGTTCGATGATATCGATCGACCGGGGATCGAAGCTACGCTGAAGGATCTTCCTCAGTTGCTGGGGGACGTGATCGTCGGCGACAGCGTCCTCCGGAGCGGGCAGCGAGCCATTCGCCAGCAGTTCGCCCAGCGTGCCGCCACCGGTCTCGTCGCCTATCGGCGCATCCAATCGGACGAGCGGACGGGAGATGTCGAGCAGGGCCTGAAGATCGGCGACATCCATCTCCACACCCTCGGCGACCTCCCGCAATACTGGACTACGGCCATTGCGCAATTCGAAGGACCGCGTATAGCGATTAACCTTCCGCAACCGCTCCCAGACATGGGCGGGCAGCCTGATGGCAAAACCGTCCCTGTCGATACCACGGCCAATCGCCTGCCTCACCCACCAGGTGGCGTACGTGGAGAACTTATAGCCCAACGTGGGATCGAATTTCTCGGCGGCCCGCTGGAGTCCCAGCACCCCCTCCTGAAGGAGATCTTCGAACTCCATGTCACCGGCGTTCTGTACCAGCCGCTGGGCGATGCTGATCACCAGCCGTAGATTCGAGCGGACCAGTTCGTCCCGCGCGCGCAGACCATCCTCGATCAGGGTGGCGACCGATGTGGCGCCGGCACCCGCCTGACGGCGTTCCATCGCGGCGAAGCCAAGTTGAATGCGCCGACCCAGCGCGGCTTCCTCCTCGGCCGCCAGAATTCGATGCCGCCCCATCTGGGCAGGTAAGGCAGGAAGGGATCGCCACTTCGCGTCGTGATCAGCCGAACCGCCATCGTCTCCACGCTCGACAGGTATCCCCAGCCGAGCCAGTTCGGCCACGACGGCGCTGACTTCTTCGGGCTCGAGCCCTCGGCGGTCCAGGATCCCGATCACGTGATCCCACGACAGGACATCCAAGCGCTCGGCGTCCTCGACGAGGACCGAGACCGCTCGCAGGACTAGCTCCCCACGCACGTTGCCACCTCGACTCATCGCGCTGGTTCGAACGTCGGTGATGAGAACACGCGGGTACGACATTTGTCACCGGAGGCCGGGCGTGAGAACCATTTTCCCAGCTCAATAGGACCGCCAGGAAAAAAGTGCAACTTGATGGCGATTTGCCCCATTGATGGCGACTGCTTGACGAGCATCTTCGCCGCTTGTAATCTGTAGCCGCAGGCGCAACTCAATGCGAATAACAAGCGCGCGCAGATCGTTTGAGTAACCCGCTCCACCCGGCGCTTTATCACCCTTTCGGGGATGCGAATCACGCCTGTCCTCGGTTACGCTCCGCCATGAGTCGTCGATACCCGGCGATCGACGGCTCGTTCACGAATCCCGTCCAACGCGGACGCGGTCGACGTAGCGGGGAGCGAGAGTGGCGATCGAGACCATCGACGTGACACCGGATCCGAAGATCCTCACCATCCTGGGCGACATCGAGTTCAGCCCGTGGCAGTGTCTCGCCGAACTCATCGACAACTGCTGCGACAACTTCCTCTCCACCGGCGTCGCCAGCGGAGAGCGGCCGACGGTCCAGATCTCACTTCCATCCAAGGGCGCTGATCTCAAGAGCGCCGAGGTGGGAGTAACCGACAACGGCCGCGGCATGGATCTCGCCACGTTGAACAACGCCATCCGCGCCGGCTGGTCCTCCAACGACGCTCACGGCGCGCTCGGCTTGTTCGGGATGGGGTTCAACATCGCCACCGCGCGTCTCGGCCAGCGGACCCAGGTACGCACCACCAGGGCTGGAGACCCACACTGGATCGTGGTGACCATCGATCTCCCCAGTCTCCACGCCGGTGGCACCTTCGACGTCCCGGTCACCTATGAGCCTAAGGAAGATCCCGAAGATCATGGCACGCGGGTGATCATTAGCGCCCTGCGGCCGGAACGGCTCACCCTACTGCAGGGCCACCAGGCGATCAGGACCAAACTCGGCGACGTCTACAGCTACCTGCTGCGAGAACACGGCATCGAGATCACCGTCAACCTGCGCAAGGTCGTCCCCCGGAGGCCCTGCATCTGGGGCAACGACCGGTATGTCATGCGTAACGGCGCCGAGATCCGCGCCGTGCAGTACATCGACGAGACGCTGGGGGTGATGAAGGCATGTGCCGTCTGCGGTAGGTGGCAGACGGTCGACCATGACTCTTGCGTCTTCTGCCCCGACGGAGGGCGGCTGGAGGTCCGCGAGCAGCGCATCCACGGCTGGCTCGGTATCCAGCGATACCTGCACACCAGCGACTACGGGATCGATTTCCTCCGCAACGGACGCAAGATCCTTCTGCGTGACCACCGCATCTTCGACTGGGTCGACGAAACCGGCAATGAGGACCCAGAGAAGGAATACCCCATCGACAACCCGCGCAACGAGGGCCGCATCGTTGGCGAGATCCACTGCGACCACGTCGCCGTCAACTACCAGAAGACCGCCTTCGAGTACGAGACCCGGGAATGGAAGAAGGTTGTCCGCACCATCCGCGGTGAGGCGCCTCTGCGACCCAACATCGCCAAGCGGCGCGGCATCCTGGAGGAGAACCGCAGCCCACTCGCCCGGCTCTACGCTGGCTTCCGAACCGACAAACCCGGGCTGAAGTACCTGGTCCCCGGCAACGGTGAGAAAGCCCTGCGTGGGGAACAGATCATGGACTGGGTGGATCGTTTCCGTAAGGGTGACGAGGCCTATCAGAGCGACGAGATCTGGTACCGGGCCGCTGAACAGCACGACAAGGGGATTGTCACCCCCGTCACCCCCGGAGTGACAGACGATGTCCTCGACGAGATGGGCCTTACGCAAACGGCACCCACCGACGCAGCGTCCGCCGATCCCACGTCCACGAACGAGCGTCCTGGGCCGGATCAGGCACCCACTGCGACACCCGCTACCCCGACACCCGCCAGGCCCGAAACAGTGGACGAGCGGCTCAGCCGGTATCGGGGAGCCGCCGTCCTCGCTCCCGCCTACGGGGGACGATTCGACGCCGCCGACCTCGGCAAGATCGATGTCTCGGTCTACGCCGTCGACGCCGTCGATCTGCTCGACCCCGCCGGAAGGACCGTGCCGATCTTCGCGCACCTCGCGCGGGCACCACGGGTAGAGGTGTTCCTCGCCCGCCGGCACCCGATCTTGACTGACTTCGGCATCGACCTCACCGAACTGGTCCAGGTCGTCCTCGCCGAATTCCTCATCGCCAGAGCCCCCGGTGCTAAGCAACCCCTGGTCACCGCCCTGGAGAAACTCAAGGGCAGGGCATCCAACGACCGCCGTATCACCGTTGACTCCCTTGCCAAACGCTCCCGCGAACTGCTTGATCAGATCAGGAACCAGATGCTCCGCGAGATCAAGGGCTCGCCGACCAGCCACTGGGAAGCCCTGCTTCATCATGAGAAAGGCGAGGCCGAACGTCGCTTCGCGCTCGAACGCGTCGGCGACGAATGGGCCGACGCCATCGAGAGCGGCGACTTTATCCACTACCTTCCCGCCACTGCGGTGGTACGGCTCATCGAACGCCGGCCCGACGCCTTCCTTGACGGTCGGGTGTTCCGCCGCCGCTACAGCACACTGACCGACCAGACCGCCCGAACTCTGGGTCTGTCCCGGGTGACCAATTTGGTCAGCGAGATCGCCCTGATGGCCGACCACACGCCCCGGCTCGAGGCCGACGAGCTGCGCCGCATGCGGCTCAGCTGCGACCTGGTCGAACGCGAACTCGACGAGGCATAGGGCTAACCATGACGTTCATGGACCCAACCTTCCTACGCGACCTGGGCCCACGCCAGTTCCCCCGCCAGGTCGAACGGCTGCTGACCCACCTAGGATTCACCGACCTCGCGACCATCGACGGCGCCGGCGACGGCGGCGCCGACGTGATCGGCTGGCACAGCGGCATCTGCTGGGTGCTGCAGTGCAAGTGGAAGCTCAACGGTCTGATCGGACCGGACGCCGTTGACGAGGTCCAACGCGCCCGAGAGCTCTATCACGCCGACGAGGCCGCCGTCGTCACCAACAGCGCGCCCGGCCCCACGGCCATCCGTCGCGCGCAGGAACTCGCCGCCATCGCCAGACCGATCAAGTTCTGGACCGGCGACATCCTGCGGCGCGCCTACGACCGCGCACCCGTCACGCTCGAACCGGTGCAGCTTCGTCCGTACCAGAGCGAGGCCCTGACCGCCATCGAAGCCAGTCTCGCCCATCACGGCCGTGCGATGCTCATCCTGGCCACCGGTCTCGGCAAGACGGTCGTCGGCGGCTCCGTCATAGCGGGACACCTACGCGACGCCCCCGGCGCGGACGTCCTGGTCGTCGCGCACACCCGCGACCTCGTGGCCCAGCTCGAACGTGCCCTTTGGCGTTTCCTACCCAAGCATGTTCGTACCCGGCTACTCACCGGTGACGACCGTCCCGACGACCTAGGTGGCGTCACCTTCGCCACGGTGGCCACCGCCCTCGCCGTCGCCAGAATTGGATACAAACCCGACCTCGTCATGGTCGACGAGGCTCATCATGTCGGCGAGAACGGCCAGTTCGCGGAACTGCTCGACCGGCTAACAGCGGCGCGGCAGTTCGGCGTCACCGCCACTCCCTGGCGCGGCGATCGATACGACCTCACCAGCTACTTCGGCGAACCCACCTTCACTCTCGGTATCGAAGAAGGCATGCGGCGCGGCTACCTCGCCAAAGTCGACTACCGGCTGTTCGTCGACAACATCGATTGGGACGTTGTACGGGCCGCCAGCGAACACGGCTACAGCCTCAAGGAACTCAACGCCCGCCTCTTCCTACCCGACCGCGACGAGGCCATCCGCGACGAACTTTCCGCGGTCTGGAACCAGACTTCCCGTCCACGGGCCATCGTCTTCTGCCGCACCATCGAACATGCCGAGCGCATGGCTGGCATTCTCAACAACACGCTACCCTGGGGCAGCGTTCAAGCCGTCCACGCTGGCCTCGCCATGCGCGAACGTCAACGACGACTGCTCGCCTTCCGCGCCGGCGAAATAGGCGTGCTCACCGCGGTCGACATCCTCAACGAGGGTGTCGACATCCCCGACGTCAACATCCTGTGCTTCGCACGAGTCACGCACAGCCGGCGAATCTTCGTCCAGCAGCTCGGCCGCGGCCTTCGACTACGCGACGGCAAGGAACGCGTCGCCGTGCTCGACTTTGTCAGTGACCTGCGCCGCATTGCCGCCACCCTCAAACTCCGCCGCGAGATGGAGGCCGACGACATCGAGACCCTGCCCTTCGGTCGCGAGTCGACCATCACCTTCTCCGACCAGCGCGTCGAATCCCTCATGGAAGAGTGGATCAAAGACGCCGCCAGCCTCGAGACCGCCTACGACGAACACCGCCTCCAGTTCCCCGCCACCCTCGAAACAGGCAACTGACATGCCCAACACCCAAAGCGTCCCCACTAGCGTCCGCGACGAAGTCGCCAAGATCCTCTACGCCGAGGCGGACGCCCTCGATTGGGAACGTCTTACCCCCCAGCTCAAGAGCGGTCAATACAACCAATGGGCCGATGACCCTCGTATCGGGGGGCTCCTGGCCCGTTTCATCCCCAACCCGATCGGATGGATCAAAGAAGTCCCGCTCAAGGAATACGCCCGCGCGCTGGAGAACATGGGCAGGTTCGCCTCCTTCACCACCATGCACTACGCCGCACCCGCGGACTTCGTCGGCCCAACCTTCGGCCGTCAGTGGGAGTACGTGCCAGACAGCCTGGCCGACAAACCTGCTCACTGTCTGGCCACCGATGGCATGACCACCCGCTACATCTGCTGGGGACCGCCCGGCCAGTGCAAAGAGCTCTTGTGGGCCGCCGTGACCGCCGGCCTCGAACACTCGGGAACCCCAGGCATCGCCCTGTCGGTACGCAGTGACGCCGAGATCGACCCCAGTCTCCAGCGCAAGCACGAACGCATCGGCGAGCGATGCGGCATCGAGATCAAATACGTGGTGCGGCCGCTACGTCAACGCACCTGACCCGAGCGACACCGCCTGTACTGACCACACCCCAGCCCGCGCGACCATCACAGGAGAAAACGCCGTGCTGCCTACCTTTCCGGGTCTCGTCACCGTCGAACCCGTCGACCCCGAAGACCTACGGGTCGTATGGCTCGAGGAGGCGGACGAGGGCGTCAGCGACAACCAGCTCTACTTCGTAATCGCCGAGGTGACGTGGTCCGAGGTCCAGGCGGCGATCGACGGCGAGCGAGAACTCATCGCGCTAGCGAAGGCCCAGGCGACGACCGACGATGACTTCGACAGCGTGGCCGACCAGCTCGTCGAGGACCGATACACCGGCGACTGGGACGACGACGGCCTGATCGACGACGGCCCGCTCGCAAGATTTTACCCGCTCGATCTCGGCGTGATGTCGGCGGTCGCCGCCCTCGTCGCCGGCTACGCGCTCACCACGACAAGCTGCCGCGGCCATCACTCGCGCCGGGGGGAACCGAAGCCGCTCATACGGTTTATCTGCGACGACACCCGCCTTCCCCTGATCGCCGCCGCCGCTACGAACGCCGGTTGTGGCATGCGACTCGACTCGGGCAACATGCTGCAGCTGTACGGGCCTGACATCGACGCGATCACGCGGTTCGCCGAGGAAATGGTAAGCCAGCGACCGCGGTTCGACGGGCTACCGGCCGACAGCGCGTTCGAATCCAGGACCTCGTACGGTGACTACCTCGATGACTACGAGGCTTACACGGACTTCGCCGACCTGACGCGGGCAGATCTCGCGCGGATAAGGCAAATGATGAAAGCGGGTAGACCCATGGAAGGGCAACTGAGGATCTTCGAGAACGAATAACCACCATACCCTGGTGCAGGACGACATTCCCGTTCGGCGTTCGCACGCCCGCCAAGGATCGCCCGGCCCAACAAACCTCCCGTACCAACTCGAACATGGCCCGCGATCAGCGGCCGTCTCGCCCACGAGGCGCCGGCCTGTCCAGTTGGCGCGAGAACGATGGCTGACCGGCGAAGGTGGCGCGACGGCCGCTGGGGCCGTAAGTACACCAAGACCCAGCGCCGATTATCCCGACGGCAGCGAAGGCCGGCGGCCCAACCCCCGGAAGAGCAAGAGTGCCTGACCCTACGCCAGCTGTGCCCGTGAAGGGGAGCGGTCGATGATCGAGCAAGCGCCGAGTGGGCTTTCGAACGTCGTACATCACGGCGAGCTGCGACACAAGACCAGCGCCGGGGTCCGCCGCTTCGTCACGACCGGCTTCGACATCGAACTACTGGCCGCCGTCGACGCCGCCGCGACCGCACGGGTGCCCCTGGCACTGGTCATCCCCCTGCCGGCCGCGAACACCCCTATCGTGTTGGGCGCGGCGGCGCTGGTAGCCGAGGTCGTCCGGGAACGGCGGCTCGGCGTATCGGCCACCGTCGTAAGTGGCCGGCTGTCGCAGCGCGCCTACTACGACCTGCTGTACATCGGCCAGGATCGGCTAGCCGACCACATCCCCCGCGCGCGGCTGACCGCCGACGGCACCATAGAAACAGTGGGATCGGCCCGGCACGACAGCGGCGGACGAATGCTGCTCACGTCCGACCCCAGCAGGGCCGCAGGTCGCAGCGGCGCGCTGGTCATCGATGGCGCCGGCGGCGATCTCGGCGACGTGGAGGCCATCGTTCGCGGCGGGCAGCCATTGGTGTACCTCACTGACAACCCGTTCGACCGACTCCTCGATGTCATCCGGGACTCGGGAGGCGTGGTGTGGGCGTTTGACCCGCCGGCGCTGACACTCCTGACCACCAGAGACGACGCTCTTCGCGGTGAGCAAAGTGAGGCATTGGCCGCACCCGTCGCGCTGCTGGCCGCCGCCGGGGCCGCACGACGCGCCGTGTGGGCGCCCGCCGACGACAGCCCGCTGGACGGCACGCTGCGCCATGCCTGGACCGCACTGGGCCGCCTGGCCACGGTCGAGGCCCAAGGCACCGAGCACGGCGCGGCGCACGGCCTGCGCTGGGCATGGGGAACCCTGGCCACCTACAGCCTCCTGGCCACGACACCGGACCACTACGACCGGCACCAGCACAGGGGGCCCTTTTCCACAACACTGCGCGAGGCAGCCAGCCACGCTCGCGCCGTCGCCGGCAACCGCTCCAGGGCAACCCGTGAGGCGTGGGCCCACGTGGCGGACGCGTTCAGCCAGCTGCACACGGCAGCCGGCGCGGCCACCAAACTGCCGCTGGTTCAGTCCTGGATCAACGCGCTCTCCGACGACGGGCGAAGCGGACTATTGGTAACCCGCAACAGGGCCGCCGTCGCTGCCCTCACCGCCGCGCTCGAGGAATCCACCATCACTCGACACGGCTGGAGGGAACACGTGCGAGTCGTCAGCGCCCGCGACGTACTCCTCGGCCGCGTCGACGCGCTGCCCGTTGGCACAATGCTGGTCACCGGACCGCTGCCACGCGCTTACGCCAGCCTGGTCGCCGCGCCACCAGCCGACGAGGCCCTCACCGCCACCGCCGGCGCCTGGGAGGCCTCTCGCGCCGCCCGGCAGATCGAGGCCGCGCTCCAGGCGCTGCGGATGCTGCGGGAGCAGACCCGGACCGTGAGCTCGTCGCGACTGGGCATGCCAGCCACCCGGGCACCCGCCCAGACCGAGTGGGACACCGTCACCGTATGGCGTGCCGGCGCGGCGCTGACCCGCGCCGAGCCGATCGGCGCCGACGGCTCGCCGTGGGCGCCGTTCGACCTCGACGTGCTGGCGGTGGCCGCCAGCACGCCGCACGGCCGCGACGGTGCCCCTGAAGTCGCACCCCCGGCGCGTGGCGATGACCGCGCTGCCCACGTCCATATCCACGCCATCACGATTACCTTCATCGACGGCGTCTACCTGCACATCGATCCCAACGACGTGGTGTATCGACGGCGGGGTAACGACTCCGGCCGGGCGGCGGCGAAGTCGCTGCTCCCTGGTGATGTCATCGCACTGGTCGACTCGACCGCCCGTCGTGACCTGTTCGACACTGTCATCGACGCTCTCTCCGAGCTACCGAAATACGCGCCGCTAGCGACTCTGGTCGCGTTCTGGCATCAGCGCGTCGCCCGGGTACGCGATCGAGGACTCGCGCTACGAGAAATCCTGGCTTCTATGCGGGCCGGCCCTGACCCGACCGGGCTCACCACCGAGGCTGCGATCGGGCACTGGTTCCGCGGGCTGGTCGCCGGCCCAGCCGACCCGGTCGACGTGCGCCGCTTCGCCGTAGCCGTCGGTGACCGCGAACTCGTCCAGCGAGCCGACGCCGTCGGCAGGGCACTGCACACCAGCCGGGTGCTCAACCGAGCCGTCGGCCGGTGGCTAAGCGCGCAGATCACCGGCGCTCGGCTGCACAACGACGACGCCATCGTCGACCCGGACCTCGGCGTGCACGTCGCCGACCTGCTGGAAGCGGTGTCCCTGCACCAGGTCGCGTCGGTGGATCCGCAGCAGACCCTCGTGACCGCCGCCGCCGTCGGCGTGCTCCGCACAGCTGCGGCCGCCAAGATTCCTGGCCGGAGCGTCGGCTGAGATACGACCGCTGACAGCACATCGTGACGCCTGCGACACTCATCGTACAAATTCATATGACTACGCACGGACGTGCGAGGACCCGAAGTCCGGACCGTCCCATCGCCTACGGGCCTCACGAACTCATCTTGTGAAAGGAAGCCGCCATGACGGCTGCGACAGGCACGCCTACGCCAGCGCGAATCCGCGACCATCTGCTCGCCTCCCTGCAGAGGCGCATTCTCAGCGAGGCAGCTGGCGAGCTGATCCCAGCGGGAACCCGACTGCTAGGTGCGCCCCACCGCGACCAGGTGTGGCTCGGACAGCTGTCCAGCGAGCCCCAGCTTATCGCCGACATCTCCCGAGGCCTCACCGGTGACCGTATGGTCCCCGCCGCCGAGGGCTTCTCCTTCCGGCTGGCCGACGGCACGGCGGCCGCCGTGTTCGACGTCGAACTGTCGTTCTGTGTGTACGTGACATTGCATCCCACTCTGGGAGAGCAGCGCGCGTTTCTCGACGCCGATCAGCACCACACGACCACGAATAAGCCCAACCAGGTCGCCGGCACCGGCGCCAGCCCGCAGGGCCGGCCGCTGGCCACCGTGTGGACAAAAGTAGCCGTCGGCCCGGTGTCAATACGCGTAAGGCTCGAACCCGGAGATCAAGGCACGTTGCGTTTCGGAGAGGCTGAGATCACCGCCGCCGTGAACTCGGCCGTCTCCGCCGCCGTCCACGCGGTTGGCGAGCCGTACCGTGCTCGCCGCAAGGCCCGACCGGCCGGCTCGTTGCCCCGCGACGCCGACATGTACGACGACGCCGCCTGGGCCTCGTACACGGCGGGTAATGTCCTGGCCGCGGTCGACACCGCGCTGCCGCGATTCGCCGCGACGATCGAGGTGGACATCACCGGGTCCGACGCCGGCACCGACGTGCTGATGACTGTCGTCAACGGCACCCCTGCGGACGAGACACAGTTCGCCGACCGCGCTCGCACCGACACCCTGGATCGCCCTCACCTGGACACCCACCTCTACGAGGTGCGGCTGTCCGCGCGGACCGATGCGATCCTACGGCCCCACACCCTCGAACAGGTCGCCCGCTCACACCGCTACGACCGCACTGTCGAGGCGTTCGGGCAAACCTCCCCGATAGAGGTGAGCAGCGACGGATCCATCACCCTGCTTACCACGGCCTACGGCGCCGTCGCCGAAACCGGCCGGGTCCACCCCCGCACTCACGCCGCTAACGGCACGAAGATCGACGTGGCGTTCGACCCACTCATCACCGACCCTGTCGACACCGTCAACGCCCTGGTCGACGCGCACGCGACCTGGGTCGACGCGCACTGGTCCGACGACGCGCTCAAGGCGCTGCGCGCGACTCGCGGCTGGGACGACGACGCGGCTGACGCCGCCGCCGCCGACGCGCGCGCCGCCCGTGACGAGAGCGCCTGGCTACGAGCCGGAGCCCAGGCGCTGACCGACCACGCCGATCTCCGTGAGGCGTTCATCCTGGCGAACCGCGCCATGCGCGAGGTCGCGGCCGCCAAAGGTCATAAGTCATGGTGGCTGTTCCAGATAGCGTGGATCGTCGGATGCCTGCCCGCCGTGGTCGATCCCACCGCCGACCTCGACGTACAGATCGAGACCGTCCCGCCAGGCGGCGGCAAATCCGAGGCCTACCTCGGCGTGGCCCTGACCCACCTGTTCTACACCCGGCTGCGCGGCGGCACCGCCGGGGTGAACGTCTGGGCGCGATTCCCGCTGCGGCTACTCTCAGCGCAGCAAACACACCGCTTCACCCAAGCGGTCCTGGCCGCCGAGGTGCTGCGCAAGCGCGACCCGCGCATCAGCGGCGGCGACCCATTCGGAGTGGGATTCTTCGTCGGTGGCACGAATACCCCCAACCGCGTCTACCCAGCCGACAGCCGGTTCAGCCGCGGACTGGACCCGCACTCGCCGAGGCTGGCCGACCGCTGCCGCATCCTCGACCGATGCCCGGTATGTTCCAAAACGGTTACAGTCCGGTTCGACGAGCGAACCTGGACCATGCAGCACGTCTGCGCCAACACCAGCTGCCCTCTCACCGGCGTCCTCCCGGTGTGGGTAATCGACGACGACATCTACCGGAACGCGCCCGCGGTGCTCGTTGGCACCGTTGACAAACTGGCGCAGATGGGCCATGCCGATCAATTCAAGATCGCATTTGGGCGGGTGCACTCCCGCTGCCCCCGACATGGTTACACGGCAAGCCCGTCATTCTGCGCCGTATTCGGCTGCACCGAGAACCGGATGCCAGCCCGCGACGGCTTCGGGTACCTGCGCTGCGAGATCACCGACGAGCTGCACCTGCTCGACGAGAGCCTCGGCGCCCTCGATGGGATGTACGAGACGCTGCTGCAGCAGATCGGCGAAAGCCTCGGCAATCCACCACTTCACATTATCGGCGCCACCGCCACCTTGGAGGGCTACCGCGAGCAGGTACGGCAATTGTACCGCCGCGACAGCGCCCGACGCTTTCCCGCCCCTGGCCCGAACGCCGAGGAGAACTTCTTCTCCCGGGTACTCACCGACGACCCGCTGCGCCGCTACGTGGGCGTGCGACCCCGCAGAACCACAATGGTCACCGCCGCTGCCGACATCGCCCGTATCCACGCCGTCTGGCTCACCCAAGCGGTCACCGACCCCGCCGCTGCGGCCACAGCGGCCGGGCTGGACGCCTCCAACCCCGACATCCTCACCGAGGTCAGCTCCGCTGTCGAGGACGACCTCGCGGTGCTGCTCGCCTACTGCTTGCGTAACGAGGACCTGTCCTCGTTCATCCGGGACGACCGGGTTCGTCGGCTACTAGACAGCGAGGACAACCTTGCCAAGATCTCTGGCAGCGCCGACCCAGCGGACATTCGAGAGGCGATAGCGCGCCTCGACGCCCCGCCCGATGACCCAGCTCGGCGGATCCGGATCATCGCCGCGACCCGGGCCATCGGACACGGCTTCGACTCCCCGCGCCTGAACGTCATGGTGCTCATGGGCACCCCCGCCCAGGCGGCCGAGGTCATCCAGGCCACCGCCCGCGTCGGACGCACCCATCCAGGACTCGTCATGCACGTGTTCAACCCGTCCCGAGACCGGGACTCATCCGTGTTCCGGTACTACGCCACCTGGATCCGCTACCTCGATCGGCTTGTGACCAAAGTGCCAGTCAACCGGGAGTCATTGCCGGTGCTGCGCCGAGCGCTACCCGGCGCCCTTATGTCCTACCTCCTCCAGGTGCATAACCTGGCCTGGATGACCTCGGGATCCCGGCGCTTCTCCCTCGCCAAATCCGACCAATTCCGCGACGCGCTCAACACTGGCCACCTCGACCGAAAGACCCTCGTCGCTGACCTCAGTACGGGCCTCGGCCTAGACCCCGCGAACCCGTACCACCAGATCCACCGCATCGAGGTAGAAAAATTCGTGGACGAGACGATGTCCCGGATGGCCGTCTCGGCCGCACCTAACCGTTCGACTGCTGACCTACTGGATCCCTCGGTCCCACGCTCGCTTCGCGATGTAGAAGAACCGATCACCATCTACAAGAACGCTTGAGGGGCGGGCCGCCATGAGCTACGACGAGATGAACCGCACCGCCGTTCAGGCGCTGTGGAACCACATGCCAGACCAGCCCTACGGGTGGCACGACGGCACGGTAGCAGTAGGCCTGGCACCCAGGCAGGTGACCACGCTGGACATTCCCGAGGCATGGGTGGCACCGCGGCTGCGGCGGTTGATCCGGCCTTTCGCGCAGCTGCGCTCGCAGATACCCAACTCCGGCCCAGAACTCGAGATTGTGCAGCGGGAGCAGTACCGCCTCGTGCAGGCCGAGGATTTGCGCGCCGCCCGGTTTCCGAACACCTTCATTTGCACCGCGTGCGGGATCTTTGTCGCGGTTCGGCCCGGTGACGACGCGCCGGCATGTCCGGCCGGGCACGGCACGCTGACCCAGTTCCAGTTCGCCGAAGCGCACAACTGTGGCCTGCTGGCCGAACTGCGGCCGCCACAATGCACCAACAGATGCCGCGCATCGATGCAACTGCACAACTGGCGGCGGCTGTCGGTCAGGGAGTGGTTCTGGCGATGCGCACGTTGCGGAGCCCGCCCGCAACAGGACGTCATCCGATTCTGCACCCAGTGCCGTGCCGGACGTTCCACGGTCCTGCGAGTCCCACAAACGTCGGTCCACTACCCGCAGTCGCTGACGGTACTGAACCCGCCAACCCGCACCACCTACGGCGCCTTGGCCGATCACGACGCCCGCGCCGCGGCCGTTGGGCAGCTCATCGGCGTCGTTGAACCTGGGCTCGAAGGACTGCAACGGGCCGTCGGCAGGCAGGACGACGCGCTCACCCAAGTGCAGGCAACCGTAAAGGCACTCGGCCTCGGACCGGATGATCCTCTCTTTGCCCAGCTGTTAGAGAAGGCTCGGCAATCCGACGACGAGGGTGGCAATTGGCGTGCCCAGGTCGAAGGGCTCGGGCTGTCTGCAGAGAATCAGGAGATCGTGGGTGACGAGGCGCTCGCGCTGACACTGGCCGGCGCGGCGTCCCCGTTGACCATCGGCGACCTGGAGGCCAACCCGCCCGCATCCTCACTGCTGCCGACCTACCAGCGGTATCGTCAGCTCCTCGACCGTTACCATCTTGCCGACGTCACGCTGCTGCGCGAGCTGCCAATCGCCTACGTCGTCGCGGGATACACCCGCCTTTCGGCCCAGGCGCTACAACGCACCCGAAGCGGGGACCGCACGACGTGGTTCAAGTTCTTCGACGCCGATAAGTCGGGGAAACACCCGATGTACGGCAAACGCGGTGACACCGAGGGTCTCCTGGTTCGCATCGACCCGCTACAGATTGTGCGCTGGTTGGCCGACTCCGGTCTTGTACCCGACCCGGGGATAACCGACGTCGGAGGGGCTCGCCGGTGGCTGCTCGGGGTATGTGAGCCGGTCGTCGACGCGTTCAACGCACCAGACCACCGGATTACCGCCGCAGTGCTCGGACTGGTGCACTCAATGGCACACCGGTTCATGAAGGCGCTCGCTGTCCGTTGCGGACTACACGTGGAATCGCTCGCCGAGTACCTTTTCCCATCGGCGGGCGCTTTCCTGATCTACGCGAATACTCGCAGTGAGTTCACTCTCGGCGGTATCGAGCATGTGTTCCGCTTCGACCTCGCTGACGCCCTCGAGGAACTCGATGCGGACCCGCGATGCGTCTTCGACCCGCCCTGCCGACGGTCCTTTGGCGGAGCGTGCGCGGCCTGCCTGCACACTAGCGAAGTCGCCTGCGAGCGATTCAATACGGTTTTGGACCGCAACCTTTTGTTTGGAACTCTTCCTGCCCCGGCCGGGTCAGCGGCCCTAGTGGCGGACGTGTTGTCATGGCGCGGCTTTTGGGCACGATGAAAGCCCAGCGGATTAGCTGGACATTTCTGTTGCGGACAGCCTCATAACAGGCCGACGGAAGTCTCAAAGACGGACGCGATCGTCTGCCGCTGATCGGATTCGCCCTGGTCGGCGGCGACGTCCTGGACAGGGCAGTATGTAGTCGGACAGGCTGGGACCGTGCGCGAAAAAAGTTCGTAGCTCGCAACCCGGGTCCTCGGCGGCGTCGGCAAAACCCAGCTCGCCGCCCTAGCGCAGCGCGATCAGCCATCACACCGGGGTGAGCGGAAGGTTCAATAGCCCCAGCGACCGCTGACACCGCCCCGCTGTCGTCGTACGCTGGCGGCCTCGATTCAAGCGTGCACCGGAGGTTGGATGCCTGCCGCGGCGGACTATCTTGAGATCACCCCGTCGGCGGCGCGCACCCAGTGGCGGTCGATCGTCGTGCGATCGAAGACGGCCGAGGGCCGGAGACAAGTCGCATTCGCGCCTGCGGAAACGCTGCTATGCCTAGCCGCCAGCCTGATGGTCAACCACCGCCGTTACGGGGGATCGACCGCACATCGTGCCGAGGAGCCGGTTCCGAGCCTGGCTCGGCTGTTCCGACGCCCCAACAGCAGCGTGCTGGCAAAGATGGCCAACCTCGACGGAAGCCGACGCAACGGCGCCCGGCACGAGGTCGAAGTCGCCGCCCGTCTGCTGGGTAACCAGGACGACCTAGCGGCCTCGTACCGAATCATTGTCCGGGCCGCCCGTGACGTTGGTGTCACCGTTACAGAGCTTCCGGACTTCCTCCACCTGGAACATGACGACGCCCCGCTCGTCTTGCTGGGCCAGGATGAGTTGAGTACCTCCGACATCGAAGACGTCGTCCAAGCGGAGCATCCGGGAGTTAGCGACCATGCGACCGAGCTGCTTCTGATCGCCGCGGCACGGGTCGGGCAGCACCGTTTCGCCCGGGAAGTTCTCCACAATCACGCTCACCGCTGCGTATTTTGCGGTCTCTCGATCAGTGTGGAGAACAGGCGCGCCCCGCGGATGCTGGTCGCCAGCCACATCAAGCCCTGGCGGGTCAGTGACTCCCGCGAACGCGTCGACGTCGCCAACGGCCTCGCTGCCTGTCCGACGCACGACGTTGCATTCGACACCGGGCTGCTCAGCATCAACGGAGGTCTTCGCATCCACGTTCACGCCAGCGTGCACGCCACTGCGGATCTCAACCCCGCGGTGAGGGCGGCGTTCGGCCGCCCACCTTTGGCCGAACACCTCCTACTGCCCCTCGGCGCCCAGCCACCGCAAGGCGTTTACCTCGACTGGCACCGCACCCACGTCTATCGAGGCACGAGCACGACGTGAGCTGGCCACTTGGGTCCTCCGAAGCCTGGCGCCGCCAACCGCGCTATCGGACGGGTGAAGCGGCTACGCGACGCCACGATGCGCCGGCCGACCAATGCCGCAGCGTCCCAACATGCCACAGCACAGTACCCGTGGCCAGGTCGACGCCGGCGGTAGCACACGGCTCGACCATCGGTGTACGACCGCCCCAGGGCGCCAAGTGCCGGTCCACGTCCCCCAACATAGGGTTCGTCGGCTCCGCCTGAAAACTGGAACTGGAACTGGAACTGGAACTGGATCTGGCACAAATTTCGTGATCGAGCCTGACCCCTGCGGCCCTTGGTCCACTGTGTATGGTCGGCGGCCGTGCGACTCGCTGACCTCACAGTGCTGCTGCCGCACCTGGCCGGTGTCGTCGTTCAGCGGATCGAGCGTAGTGCTGCTGGCCTGCGGATATGGGCTCAATCGCGGGCCGGGCGGGCTGCCTGTGGCAGATGTGGCCGCAGCGCTGGGCGGGTGCACAGCCGCTACGAACGCCGGCTGACCGATGCCGCGCTGGCCGGCGAGCCGGTGGAGATCCGGCTGCGGGTACGACGCTTCTTCTGCGACACGCCGCTATGCCCCGCGCATACGTTTGTCGAGCAGATTGCCCTTCCCCTCGTAGCGTGGAGGCTAGAACTTGAGGGATAGAGGTTCATGGCTGAGACGAGAAGACAGTTCGATCCGGAGTTCCGGGCGGGCGCGGTGCGGATCGTGCGGGAGACGGGTAAATCGATCGCTCAGGTCGCCCGTGACCTGGGGATCAATAGCGGAACCCTGGCCAACTGGGTGAAGAGGGACCGCGAGCTTCGCGGTGAGGCCGCTGCCGGGCAGTTGGCCGAGGACGAGCGGGCGGAGC
>NZ_JADPUN010000088.1 GCF_015690345.1 Plantactinospora alkalitolerans
TGGCGAACCCCAAGATCGGCGAACGCGAGGTACTGGCCGCGATGCTGGAAGCCGACGCCGGGGTGATCGCCGAACACGACGGCATCCTGCTCATCTCGGACAAGGGCTTCGCCTCCAAACCGTTCGAGCGGCAACTCGCTGCCCAGGGCATCGAGCTGCTGCGACCGTCCCGCAAGCGGGAGAAGGCCCACTACGGCGAACCGATGCTCAAGAAGGTCCGCCAACTCATCGAGTCGGTCAACGACACCCTCAAAGGCCAACTCGACCTGGAAGAACACGGCGGACGGACCTTCGAGGGCGTCGCGGTCCGAGTCGCCCAACGCCTGCTGGCCATGGCCGCCGCGATCTGGCACAACAACAAGACCGGCGCACCCGTCACCCGGTCACTGATCGCCTACGACCACTGATACATTCGGAACTACTCGTCTAGAGAGCCGTCCAGCCGCGATCGCTCCCGCCGAGATCTTCCTGCGGCATGGGCTGCTCCCGGGCCCGCCCGTCGGCGAGTCGGCGTCGAAGTCCGCGAGTCGGTCGCGGCAGGAGTGGGGCGCAGGGCGTGGTGTCGAGCAGCCCTCCGATTCCGGAGAGGTGCAGAATCCGTTGGGTGATGCCGCGTGCCCGTCGTACCGAGAAGTGGCAGCCGGTGTCAGCGGCCCGACGGTGTGCGGTGACCAGAGCGGTCAGGCCGGCGGCGCTGAAGAATGTCACCCCGGTGAGGTCGCAGCACACCCGGGAATGCCCCTCCACGGCGGCAAGCAGCGCCCGCTCCAGCAACGGCGCTGTCGCCAGGTCGATCTCACCCTCCGTCAGGAGAACCATCTGATCGCGGGGTTCGTCGACGGACGAACCCGGGGATTCGATGCGCTCGAACACGGCGAACGGAACAAGGTCCTCGGCGGCCGCGTCATCGGTGGGACCTGCCGTGCGGTAGGTGGATCCCACGCCCAGCCGGCGATCAGTGCAGCGTGCAGAGGCGGCGGCCAGGGGCCGAGAAACCCATGACGGTATGCGCATCGAACGCACCTCTCGGTTCTGAGGGCGGAACGGGCGCATGGCTTGACCCGACACCATTCTAGGAAGCCGTAGCCGGGCCTTGCCAGTCTCCCGCGCCGTCCAGCGCCGAGCTGCCGGGCCTGGGCGACGTCGGATTCACCGCTGCCGGTTCCACCCACCGGGCCGGATCACTCTCCGGTTAGGGTCGGTGTTGTGCGCATCCTCACCTGGAATGTGTGGTGGCGCTTCGGCGGTGCCTGGCAGGAGCGGGAACAGGGCATTGTGCAGACGCTCGAGCGGGTCGGCCCGGACGTCGTCGGACTCGTGGAAACCTGGGCAGGCGACGGCACCACACAGGTACGTCGACTGGCCGACCGGCTCGGCATGGCAACGGCGGTCTTCGCGCCGACGTCGCTGCCGCCGCCGCCCGATCCGGTGGAGGAGCCAACTCAGGCGGGGATCGGGATGGGAATCGGTCTGCTCAGCAGATGGCCGCTCCTCGCCGCCGAGATTCACGACCTGCCGTGCGCCCAACGGGCCGGCCGGCCGCCGACCGCATTACTGGCCGTCCTCGACCATCCGCACGGTCCGCTACGGGTGATCGTCGCCTGCATCGAGTGGGAGCCCGGGTACGCCGCCGACCAGCTTGCGCAGAGCCACGCCCTCGCCACGATCGCCGCTGATCCTCGGCTCGACGGCGACCTGCCGGTACTGCTCGTCGGTGACCTGAACGCGGCGGTCGAACAGAGTGACCTGGCACCACTGCTCGACGTTCTGATCGACACGTGGACGCTCGGCGGCGGTGATCCCGACGGCGTGACACTCAGCTCCAGCGTGCCCGACGCGCCGCTGGAGGCCACAAAACAGATCGACCGCCGTATCGATCATGTCCTGGCCCGTCCTGGCCGGACCGGCGGCACTCTCGCGGTGCGACGGGCGTTCCTTGCCGGCGACCAACCGGTCAACGGACGGTACCCGTCCGATCACTTCGCTGTCGTCGTCGACCTGGACATCTGATCCCCGCGTCGACCTGGACATCTGATCGCGCCGCTCGCGCCCTGGGTCGCCCGCGAATCCGACGCCGGCACGGCGACGCGCCCTTGCGGGCGCGCCGCCGTGCGGATCGAACCATGGCGGTCAGCGCGTGATGTGGCGTCGGCCGTAGAAGCCGGCCACGGCGGCCACGGCGAGCGCGGCGAGCACCACCTGGATGAGGACCTCGGTCCAGTCCACGCCGTCGGTATCGGCCCAGCCCGCGCCGCGGGCGATGGCGGTGCCCAGCAGGGCGGCAACGATGCCGATGAGCAGGGTGAGCCAGATAGGGATGTTCTGCTTGCCGGGCACGACCAGACGTCCGAGCGCGCCGATGATCAGGCCTACGACAATCGCGGAGATGATGCCGCCGATAGCCATCTGATGCCTCCAGGTCTTCGAGGGGTGCGACAGTCCTGTTGCCCCTGCGGGGAAGTCCGAAACTCCGCCGCGCCAGATTCGCAATCCGATTGCGCCCGGGTGGTCGCCCTGGTCAACCGCGGTCGTCGGCCGACCGACCCGCGGGCCGGCGGGAAAGCACGTGGATGAGGATCAGGATGATCATGATGACGATCCAGAGGAAAGCCAGCGCGGTGGTGAGTTCGAGTGGATAATCGCGGTCCTGAAGGCCCGGGTTCGGGGGTGCGGAAGCCGGCCGCCAGGTCAGCGGCACCGCGATCAACAGCAGGGTGCCGGTCGCCACCAGTCCGGCGGTGATCCAGTATCGCCGTACCGGGTCGGTCACCAGTCGGCTCAGTGTCAGCCCGGCCAGCGCGACCAGCGGTGCCACCAGCGCGTCGTGCAGCAGCGGGCCACCGACCAGCCAGGGCAGGGTCGTGTCGATCTGCGGGTACAGCAGCCATCCGCCGTACGCCACCGCCGAGGCGCCGAGCAGGAGCAGAAGCAGCCGGACCGTTCTCACGCGAGCACCTCCAGCCGGGCCACCCACTTGGTCTGCAGCACGCCCGGTCGGCCCGGTGCGAGAAGCCGGCAGGGGTAGCCGTGGTCGGGGCTCAGCACCTCGCCGTTGATCCGCAGTGCGAGCAGGGTCAGCGGATCGCTGGCGTGGTTCGCGGGAAGGACGCTTGTCGAGTACAGGCCGCCGGTTTCGAGCGAGGAGACCCTTACCGGACGACCGGTGGGGGCGCCGGCGTGTCCGAGCAGGTCGAGGATGGGTATGCCGGTCCAGTACGCGGACGCGCTCCACCCCTCGACGCAGGCGATCGGCAGTTCCGCCGTGCGTTGGGGTAGGGCCGCGAGATCGGCCAGGTACACGCCGCGCCGGCCACCCGGCCAGGTGATCTCCAACTGAAAGTCGGCCGGTACGACGATGCCCGCGGCGAGCGCGGTGCGGTTGACCGGTACCCCCTGCGGCCCGACGGCGGCACGCCAGGCCAGCGGAGAGACCCGGCGCAGCCACGGGACCGTGACCCCGGCGGTGGCCAGGACGGCGATCCCGGCGGCACCGGCCGAGGTACGCAGAAAAGCGCGCCGCCCGCTCGCGGCCGTATCGTCGTCCCGGACCGGGCCGGCGGCGCTCCGGTCAGGCCCCCCGATCGGCTCGGACGGAGCCTTCGCCCCGAGTCGCTCGGAGAGTGCCGCGCGGGTGATCGGCAACTTCTCCGCGACGTGCAGCAGCAGCGCCCCGACCGCCAGCCAGGCCACCGCGTAGTGCGCCTGCGGGAAGAAGAACCGCCACGGGTAAGACTGGGCGACGTTGAACACGCCCGTGACCAGCTCGAAGAACGCGGCGCAGACCAGGAGCAGAATGGAGATCCGCCGCAGTCCGTGTCCGGCCAGCCGTACCGGTTGACGCAGCGGCGGCCGGGCGAACAGCCTCGGATAGACACTCCAGAGTTTGGCCAGCAGCAGCGGGATCGCGGCGATCCCGGAGAGCACGTGCACGCCCTGGGTGATCCGGTACAGGTTCACCGGCCGGGTCGGCCAGGTGAACCAGCCCGGCGGGTGCTGGATGTGGTGGCTGAGCAGGCCGGTGGCGAAGCAGAGCGCGAACGCGACTCCGAGCCAGAGCCCGAGCCTGGCCGCGACCAGGGCCGAATGCGACGGCGCGGTGAAGTCCTCGGGTTTCGGCAGGCGTGGCCGACGCGTCATGAGCGCACCAGCTCGGCGAACCAGCGGAGACCGTACCGGAGGACCTCCGTGACCCGGAGCCCGGCCGCGTCGGCGGTCGGAGCCAGCGCGTCCACCCCGAGCCGCGCCCAGTGCAGCGACGGTCCCCGCTGCGGGCTCCGGCCCGGTATCCCGGACACGACCCACGCGCGTCCCCGCCACAGTCCGGTGCCCGGCGGCTCCACCTCGACCAGCAGTGTCCCGTCCGTCGCGACCAGCCTCGCGCAACGGCGCAGCAGGCCGACCGGATCACCGCCGATACCGATGTTGCCGTCGACGAGCAGTGCGTGAGCCCATCTTCCCTCGCCCGGTAACGGGTCGAACAGGTCACGGCGCAGGGCCGCCACGCCTCGGTCACGGGTCAGCCGTACCGCCTCGGCGGAGATGTCCACACCCAGGGCGACCAGCCCGCGTCGGGCGAGCGCCACGGTCAGCCGGCCAGGACCGCAACCGAGGTCGATCGCCGGTCCGGCGCAGCGGGCCGCGACCGCCTCGACCTCGGGTTCGGGCGCCCCGTGCCAGCGCCGTACCGGCAACCGGTCGGACCGGCCGTCGGCCAGGACCAGCCGGTGTTCGGGATCCGGCATGTCGAGTACGGCCAGCGTGGCACCGCTCGGTCCGGGGTTGTCGAGGTGCACGGTGGGCCCGCCGAGGACGGTGTCGAAGCCGCCGGGTGTCATCGTCGGGCTTCCTGCCCGGCGGGATCCAGCGACCGGACGTCCACCGACCCGGCGGGATCCAGCGACCGGACGTCCACCGACCCGGCGGGATCCAGCGACCGGACGTCCACCGACCCGGCGGGATCCAGCGGCCGGACGTCCACCGATCGGACGGCGCGGTCGAACCGGCTCCCGGGGAGCTCCTGTGCCACCGCCAGCGCGGCCGGCCAGTCGTCGACGTCGCGCAGCACGGGTAGGCCGGCCGGGCGCACGCCACGGTCGCGCAGCGCGGCGAGGGTGAGCCGGCCGGTCTCTCCGGTCGACATCGGCACGCCGCGCAACGCGGTCGCGTGGGCCGGGTCGCGCAGCCCGAGCGCCCACCAGCCGCCGTCGGCGGCGGGCCCGAACACCGCGTCGTGCCCGGCCAGCCGGCGCAGCGCGGCGGCGAGCGTGGCCGGCCGTACCTGCGGGGTGTCCATGCCGATCTGCAGCACGGGCCGGCCGGGAAACGCCGCGCCCGCGTCGGCGTGTGCGTTGGCGAGGCGGTCGGCGAACGAGCTGCCGCGCTGCGCCAGCAGACGCCAGCCGACCAGCGCGGCGGTCAGCTCCGCCGCATGTTCGGCGTCGGCGAACCGCCCGGTGTACGCGAGTACCGGCACGGTCGATCCCGTCGCGCGTACCGCCGCGAGGGTGTCCAGCAGCGCCGCCGCCGCGACCCGGGCGGCCTGCACCGGGGTGGCCGGCGGGCAGAGCCGGGTCTTGGCCAGCCCGGGAACCGGCGCCTTCGCGACCACGAGCAGGACGCTCACCGACCCGCTCCCACACCGGCGTGCAGCACCGCGGCGAAGTCCCGGCTCGCGCGGAGTGTGCCGCGGATCGATCCGGAGACCTTCGACCTGGTGCCGGCGGCCCTCGGCGCGTACGCCACGTCCAGTTCGACGATCCGCCAACCCGCAGCGGCCGCACGCAGCAGCAACTCGAGGGGATAGCCGAAGGCCCGGTCCGTGACACCCAGCCGGAGCAGCGCGGTCCGCCGGGCCACCCGGATCGGACTGATGTCGTAGACCGGCACGCCACGCCGACGCAACAGCGCGGCGACCAGCGCGTTGCCGGCCCGGGCGTGCCACGGCCAGGCAGCCGTCGACACCGGCCGGCGACGTCCGACCGCGAGGTCCGCGCGGCCGTCGCGTACCGCCGCCACCAGCCCGGACAGCTCGCGCGGGTCGAACGAGCCGTCCGCGTCGAGTACACCGACCAGGTCGGTCCGGGCGGCCAGCAGGCCGGCGTGCACGGCGGCGCCGTACCCGCGTCGCGGCTCGTGGACCACGTGCGCGCCGTGCGCGGCGGCGATCTCCGGCGAACCGTCGGTGGAGCCGTTGTCGACCACGAGCGGTCGGTAACCGGGGGGCAGTCCGGCGAGTACGGCGGGCAGCGCGGCCGCCTCGTCCAGGCACGGCAGCACGACGTCGATGGTGGTGGGCATGCCCTGGACGCTAGGCCCGGTACCGGCCGCCGGGGCTGCCCGACGGTCTTACGGATCGCTTACGCCAGCGGGGGTTCTTACGAGTCGCTGACGTCGTCCCCGGCCCGCTGTCGGTGGGCTCGCGGCGCTCGTATCGTGGGCCGCCACCATGACCATGTTGACCCGGCCGGAACGGCACCGGCGTGCCGACCTGATCGTCCTCGCGACCGAGGCGGCACTGCTCGCCGCCGCGATCGCCCTCGGCGCACTGCTCAACCGCCATGGCGTACGGCTGTACGCCGACGCCGCCCCGCTGTACGCCACCTGGCGGCCCCATCTGGGCTTCGGTACCCCGGCCGCGCTGCTGGTCGCGGCATTGGTGATCTGGCGCGGGGCGGGATGGGCGGCGACCGCGCGATGGCCCCGGCTGCTCGCCGTCGGCTACCTCGGCACCCTGGCCTGGACGCTGTCGCTGGCCCTGGTCGACGGCTGGTCGGCCGGGCTGACCGGACGGCTGACGGTGCAGGCCGAGTACCTGCACGAGGTCCCCCGGGTGACCGACATCCAGGCGATGCTGTCCGGCTTCGCCGATCGGATCCTCGACTTCCAACCCGACTCCTGGTCCACCCACACCGCCGGCCACCCGCCGGGCGCGTTGCTGCTCTTCGTCTGGCTGGACCGGATCGGACTGGGCGGCGGTACCGCCGCCGGGCTCGCCTGCGTACTGCTCGGGGCCACGGTGTCGGTGTCGGTACCGGTGACGCTGCGGGCGCTCGGCGCGCAGGACGCGGCCCGGACGGTGTGGCCGTTCCTGGTCCTGTTTCCGGGTGCGGTCTGGGTGGGCGCGTCCGCGGACGGGATCTTCGCCGCGGTGGTCGCGGCCGGCCTGGCGCTGCTGGTGGTCGGCGGCCGGGTGCCGGCGGCGCTCGGCGGGCTGTTGCTCGGCTTCGCGCTCTACCTGTCGTACGGGTTCGTCCTCGTCGGGCTGCTCGCGCTGACCGTGGTGCTGCTGCGGGCCCGGGACCGCCTCGGCGTGCTCGTCGTCGCCGTGGTTGCCGTGGGGGCGGTCGTCGTCTCCTTCACCCTGGCCGGGTTCCACTGGCTCGACGGCTACCACCTGGTGGTGCGCCGCTACTACCAGGGCTGGGCGGCCCAGCGCCCGTACGGCTACTGGGTCTGGGCGAACCTGGCGGCCCTGCTGCTGTCCGCCGGACCGGTGGTCGGGCCGGCGATCCGTCGGACGATCGCCCTGGTGCCGGTTCGGCCGTCGGGCCACCGGCCGGCCGCGCACCGCACCTGGTACATCGGGCCGGAGGGGACCGGTGCCCGCAGGTGGCAGCCGATCCCGGGGCTCCGGCGGCTCGGGTCCGGTCGGCCGGCGGTGTGGCTGCCGCTCGCGGCGGTGACGGTGGTGCTCGCCGCGGATCTCTCCGCGCTCAGCAAGGCCGAGGTGGAGCGGATCTGGCTACCGTTCGCCGTCTGGCTGCTGGTCGCCACCGCACACCTGCCGGCCGGCCAGCGGCGATGGTGGCTGGCGCTTCAGGCGGCTACCGCGCTCGCCGTCAACCACCTGTTGTGGACGGTGTCCTGATCGCCGCCGGTTCCCGGGACGGCGCGGTCGCGAATGCCGCGACGCCCTCGGCGAACCCGGTCCGGGCGGTGAACCCGAGCAGCCGGGCGGCGCGGGTCGGGTCGGCGACCACGTGCCGTACGTCCGCGGGCCGCCCGCCGCCGACCACGACCGGTGCCGGGCCACCCATCGCCGCGGCCAGTTCGTGCGCGAGTTCGCCGACCGTGTGCGGCTGCCCCGAGCAGACGTTCACCGGCGTGAGGGCGTCCGGCGCCGGCGTGGTGAGCGCCAGCAGGTTCGCCGCCGCGACGTCGGAGACGTGGACGAAGTCGCGGCGTTGCCGGCCGTCCTCCAGCACCCGGGGCGGCCGCCCGGCGGCCAGCGCCGACCGGAAGATCGAGGCAACCCCGGCGTACGGGGTGTCCCGGGGCATCCGTGACCCGTACACGTTGTGGTAGCGCAGGGCCCAGACCGTGCCGCCGGTCTGCCTGGCCCAGGCCCCCGCCAGGTGCTCCTGGGCCAGTTTCGTGGCGGCGTACGTGCTGCGCGGCTCCAGCGGCGCGTCCTCCGGCACCAGCCCGGCGGCGAGTACCCCGGCGCATTCCGGGCAGGTCGGCTCGTAGCGGCCGGCGGCGAGGTCAGCGGCCAGCCGTCCGTCCGGCCGGACGATCCCGTGCGCCGGGCAGTGGTAGCGGCCCTCCCCGTAGACGACCATCGAACTCGCCAGAACCAGCCGGCGTACCCCGGCCGCGTGCATCGCCGCGAGCACGGTGGCGGTACCGAGGTCGTTGTGTGCCGCGTACCGGGGCGCGTCCGACGGGTCCAGCCCGTGCCCCACCATGGCCGCCTGGTGACAGACCGCGTCGACCCCGGCCAGCAGGCGGGTCAGCAGTTCGAGGTCACGGACGTCACCGATCACTGGTCCGTGCCGCTCGGACCACTCCGGTGGCGTCCCGCCGTGTGCCTCGGGCAGCAGCGCGTCCATCGCCACCACCTCGTGGCCGTGGTCGGCGAGCAGGTCGGCGACGTGTGATCCGATGAACCCGGCCGCACCGGTGACGAGGATCCGCATTCCGGTCACCGTATGACCTCGCCGACGTAGCCCGTGCATGGTTGCCGCAGCCGTAAGAACCTCGCAAGGTCTCGGCCCGGCGGTCGCGGTCCGGCGCGTGGCTACGCTGGCCCGATGGACGCGAACGGGTATGGGGACGGGCGGGAACGGAGGCGGCAGGGGACGAAACGGATACTGGTGGTCGACGACGACCAGACCGTCAGCGACGTGATCTGCCGCTACCTCGAACACGACGGCTTCCAGGTCAGCCACGTGGGCGACGGGGCGGCAGCCCTCGCGGCCGTCGCCAGGCAGATGCCGCACCTGGTCGTACTCGATCTCATGCTGCCCAAGGTCGGCGGCCTGCAGGTGTGCCGCGAACTGCGGGCCCGCCCGGACGGCGTACCCATCATCATGCTGACCGCGCTCGGTGACGAGGCCGATCGGATCCTCGGCCTGCAACTCGGCGCGGACGACTACCTGACCAAGCCCTTCTCGCCCCGGGAACTGGTGCTCCGGGTCCGGTCGGTGCTCCGCCGTGCCGGCGGCGAGCCGGCGCCCGGCCGGCCGGAGGTGCTCACCGACGGCAGTCTGGCGGTGCGGACTGATTCCCGGACCGCCAGGCTGTCCGGTAGGGAGCTGGCGCTGACCCTGCGCGAGTTCGACCTGCTCGTCCACCTGATGCGGCACCCCGCCCGGGTGTTCACCCGGGCCGAACTGCTGGAGCAGGTCTGGGACTGGAACTTCGGCGACCACTCGACCGTTACCGTGCACGTGCGCCGGCTGCGCGAGAAGATCGAGACCGATCCGGCCGACCCGCGACGGATCGTGACCGTCTGGGGCGTCGGTTACCGGTACGAGCCGACCAGTGCGTGACCTGGCGCTGATCTTCGCGATCGCCCTGGGCGCCGCGCTCGTCGTCGGGCTCGCGGGGGCGCTGCTGCTGCGCCTGCTCCGGCGCAGTCCGATCACCGTGCACCTCTCCGTACTGCTCACCACCACGGTGGTCGCGGTCGTCCTCGGGGTGGTCGCCGTCGCGGAGGCGATGTTCCTGTCCCCGCACGACCTGGAAGTGGTCCTGATCACCGTCGGCGCGGCGGCGGCGGTGAGCCTCGCCGTCGGTGGGCACTTCGGCCGCCGGCTGGCGGCCGCTGCGGTCTGGACCGAGCAGGCCCGCGAGCGGGAGCGGCAACTGGAGAAGGGCCGCCGGGACCTGGTCGCCTGGGTCTCTCACGACCTGCGGACACCGCTGGCCGGGCTCCGCGCGATGGCGGAGGCGCTGGAGGACCGGGTGGTCCGTGACCCGGAGACGGTCGGGGAGTACCACCGGCGGATCCGGCTGGAGACCGACCGGATGACCAGACTCGTCGACGACCTGTTCGAGTTGTCCAGGATCAACGCCGGCGCGCTGCGCCTGTCGATGACCGCGGTGCCACTCGGTGAGGTGGTCTCCGACGTGCTGGCCAGCACCGCCCCGCTGGCCGCGGCCCGGCGGATCAAACTGGTCGCGGCCGAGTCGGGCTGGCCGATCGTCACCGCGAGTGAACCGGAGCTGACCCGGGTGGTGGCCAACCTGCTGCTCAACGCGGTCCGCTACACCCCGGATGACGGCACGGTGCGGATCGAGGCCGGCCGCGAGCGGGATCATGCCTGGCTCGCCGTGGCCGACACCTGCGGCGGGATTCCGCCCGCCGATCTACCTCGGCTGTTCGACGTCGCGTTCCGGGGCGAACCGGCCCGCACCCCCGGTACGGGCGACGACAGCGGCGGGGCGTCCGGAGGGCTCGGACTGGCGATCGTCCATGGGCTGGTCGAGGCGCACGGCGGTCGGGTAGAGGTAGGCAACACCACCGACGGCTGCCGGTTCGTGATCCGGCTCGCCGCCCTCTGAGGTGGGAGGCGCCCCGCCCGATCAGACGGTCTTCAGGGCGGCGGCGCCGAAGGAGACGGCGAAGCGCCTGCACCAGATGGAGACGCTCCGGAAGTCCGCCGGCTTCACCGACGGTGGCAGGTCGTACACCTGGTCGCCGCGGTTGCCCTTGAGTCGCGCCACCTCGAACCACGAGCCGTCGTCGAACACCCGCCAGCCGGCCACGCCACCGACCACCCGCTGGTCGGTCAGCCAGACCCGCAGGTCCGGTCCGTTGGAGGTGTCGAGATTCCGGAGGACGAGTCGGTGCCGGCCGTCGGCGAGCCGGACGATCTCGGCACGGCCGGTCGTCTCGTGCTCGTGGGTGACGAAGTCGCCGGCGGCCAGGATCCGGTTTCCGGTCGGCGTGGTGGCGGACGGACCGGGCACCGCGCCGGCGGACGCGGCAGCGGTCGCCACCGGAGTCACCTCGACGACCGGTAGGGCCTCGTCGACCTGCCTGTCGACGACCAACTTCCACGGCTGGAACCAGAAGAGGCCGAAGACCGCGACGATCCCGACCAGGACCACACCGACCCACGCCAGCGGCGACCGGAGCATTTTTGTCCACACCCGTGCCAGGGTACGGCGGGCGGTCCGGCGAATCCGCTGTCATCCATTTCGGAACTCTTACGGCCGACGCAGTGCGAACAGGAATCCTCCTCGCGCTGCTCGGAGCCGTTGTGACGACCATGTGACCGCCGGGTCGATAGTCTGACGACCCGGAACGGTGCGCGGTCGGACAGAACGGAAACAGACGGGAAAGAGACGGATGAGGGTCCTGGTGGTCGAGGATCACGTGCGGCTGGCCGACTCGGTGGCGCGGGTGTTGCGGCGCGAGGGCATGGCGGTCGACGTGGTGTACGACGGGGCGGCGGCGCTCGACCGCACCGTCGAGGTGGACTATGACGTGGTGGTCCTCGACCGGGACCTGCCGGGCGTGCACGGCGACGATGTGTGCCGGCAGTTGATGGGGGAGCCGCTGCGTACCCGCGTGCTGATGCTGACCGCGGCCGGGACCATCGACGACCGGGTGGAGGGCCTCACCATCGGGGCCGACGACTACCTGCCGAAACCGTTCGCCTATCCCGAGCTGGTGGCGCGCATCCGGGCGCTCGGCCGGCGCTGCCAGACCGCTGTGCCACCCGTCCTCGTGCACGGTGAGCTGAGGCTCGATCCGGCCCAGCGGGTCGCGACCCGGGCCGGGACTCGGCTGCCGCTCAACCCCAAGGAACTGGCCGTGCTGGAATACCTGCTCACCGAGCGGGGCCGGGTGGTCTCCGCCGAGGAACTGCTGGAGCGGGTGTGGGACGAGGCCACCGACCCGTTCACCACGACGGTCAAGGCCACGATGAACCGCCTCAGGTCGAAGCTCGGTGAGCCGCCGGTCATCGAGACCGTTCCCCGGGCGGGTTATCGCATCTGAAGGGGAGGGACCTTCCATGAGCCTGACGGCCAGGATCTCCGGCACACGGGTCCGTCTGCGGCTCACCCTGCTGTACAGCGTGCTGTTCCTGCTCTCCGGTGCCGTTCTGCTGGCCATCACCTATGTTCTCGTCACCCAGGGCGGGTCGAGCGTCGGGATGTCCACGTTCAGTTCGTCGCCCTCCGGCGACCAGAGCATCAGCAACATCATCCTGGGCAACGGCGGGCCGGGAAGCCCTCCACTGACCGGATCGGAACGGCGCCTCGTCGAGGCGGCCCAGCAGCAGGCCGCGCGACAGCACGCGGAGTTCGGGCACCAGTTGCTCGTGAAGTCGGGTATCGCCCTGGCGATCATGTCGGTCATCTCGGCGGCGCTGGGCTGGCTGGTGGCCGGGCGGGTGCTGCGGCCGGTGCGGACCATGACCGACAGCATTCAGCTCATCTCGGCGCGGAACGTGCACGAGCGGCTGGCCTTCACCGGGCCGGGCGACGAGCTCAAGGCCCTCGCGGACACCGTGGACGGGCTGCTCGGGCGGCTGGAGACGGCGCTCGACTCGCACAAGCGGTTCGTCGCCAACGCCGCACACGAGCTGCGAACGCCGTTGACGGTGGAGCACGCCCTGCTGGAGGAGGCCATGCTCGATCCGGACGCGACCGTGGACTCGTACCGGGCGCGATTCGAGGACCTGGTGGTCGTCAGCGAGCAGCAGGCCCAGCTCCTGGAGTCGCTGTTGGTGCTGGCGACGAGCGAACGCGGTCTGGACCGCCTGGAGAGCGTGGACCTGTCGGAGCTCGCCGGCAGCGTGCTGGGCGCCAGCCGGCCGAGGGCGTGCGAACAGGACGTGGCCGTCGTGACGCGAATCCGGCCGGCGCGGGTCACCGGTGATCCCGCCCTCGTGGAGCGGCTGGTGGCCAACCTGGTGGACAACGCGATGAGTTACAACGTCCCGGACGGCTGGGTGGAGGTCGCCACCGGCACCGCGGACGGGGGCTGCTTCCTGTCGGTGACCAACACCGGGCCACCGGTCCCGCCGGAGATGGTGGACCGGCTGCTCAACCCCTTCCAGCGGCTCGCCCGCACGGCGGACGACGGTCACCACGGCCTGGGTCTGTCCATCGTGCAGTCGATCGCGGTGTCCCACTCGGCCGACCTGAGCGTGCGGGCCCGGCCGGAGGGCGGCCTCGCGATCCGGGTGGACTTCCCGGCGGAAAAATCACCGGCGATATCCGGGTAGCCCTTTTGTGCCCGTCGTGTGACTGACCCGAGCGTAGAACAAGAAGCATGGCGATTCTGACGAAGAAACAACGCCCACTGCTGGTCCTTTCCGCATTCGCTCTGGTGCTGGCCATGGGAAGCGCGGGTTGCGACGACGGCGAGGATCCGTCGGTCGCGTCCGTCAGCCCGGGTGGGACCAATTCCCGTACCGGCGGGACGGACGACAACGAGCCCTCGCCTTTGAAGTTCTCGCAATGCATGCGTGACCAGGGCTTCACGTGGTATCCCGACCCGGACGCCGGGGGCAATCTGAGCGCGAGCGAACCGGAGGGTCTCGACCGGGCCAAATATCAGCAGGCCCAGCAGACGTGCGAGGTGTACGCCCCCTGGGGGAGCGGGAACAGCAACAAGAAGAGCCCCGAGGACCTGGAAAAGCTCCGGCAGATGTCGCAGTGCATGCGGGACCACGGATTCGCGACGTTCCCCGACCCCGACGAGAACGGCGGCATCAACATCAGCAAGAACTCGGGGATCTCACCCGACGACCCGGCCGTCCAGAAGGCGCAGGAGGAATGCCAGAAGTACTTCCCGACCGGTCAGGACAGGTGATGCGAGCACGGCGCGCGTGGGGTGTGGTGGCCGGTCTGCTGGCGGTCGGTGCGGTCGCTGCCGCGGTCACCGTCTTCAACCTGCCGGATCCGGACGACGACCCCAGCCCGGCCAGCAGCACGCCGGCGTCCACCGCCGAGATCACCCGGCAGACGCTTGTCGACCGGGAGAGCCATGACGGCACCCTGGCTCACGGCGACAGCACGACGATCTCGTCGCGGGGCAGCGGCACGATCACCGCGCTGCCTCCGGAAGGCACGACGATCTCCCGTGGGATGGCGGTCTTCCGTCTCGACAACAAGCCGGTCACTCTGCTGTACGGCTCGTTGCCGGCCTACCGCACGCTGAAGACGGGCGTCAAGGGCACCGACGTCAGGCAGCTCGAGCAGAACCTGTGGGCGCTCGGCTACCGGGGCTTCACCCCGGACACCACCTACAGCTGGGCGACCGCCTCCGCGGTCAAGGACTGGCAGGACGATCTCGGGATCAGGGAGACGGGCTCGGTCGAGCCGGCCCAGATCGAGTACGCCGACGGCACGGTCCGGGTGGACGCGCTGAGTCTGCACCGAGGAGCGGTCGTCGGGCCGGGTACCGAGGTTGAGAAGATCACCGGCACCTCGCCGCTGGCCACGGTCGTACTGGACGCGAGTTCGGGGCAGCTGGCCAGGCAGGGGGCCGTGGTGCAGGTCAAACTCCCGGACGGGAAGGTCGTTCCGGGAAAGATCAAGAAGGTGGCGACGCTCGTGGCCAAGGCCGACGACGGCCAGTCGGACACCACGAAGTCCCGGCTGACGATCAGCTTTGACGACGACGTCAAGAGCCAGGGCATGGCGGCCGTCAGCGTCGCTTTCACCGCCGGGCAGCGTCCGAACGTGCTGACGGTTCCGGTGGCCGCGCTGGTCGCGCTCGCCGAGGGCGGGTACGGGGTGCAGCTCGTCGAGGACGGCACGACGCGTTTCGTGGCGGTGGAAACCGGGCTGTTCGCCGACGGCAGAGTGGAGATCACCGGGTCCGGGCTTCAAGCGGGTATGAAGGCGGCGATCCCGTCGTGAACACCTTCGGAGCCGTCGTGACCACCGTGGATGACGCCGAGGGTCACCCGGTGATCGAGCTGGACGATGTCAGCAAGAGCTATCCCGGTGGGGTCGCCGCGCTGCGTTCGGTGGACATGGTCGTCGACTACGGCGAGCTGCTGGCGATCGTCGGGCCGTCCGGGTCCGGCAAGTCCACGATGCTGAACCTGATCGGCACGCTGGATCGCCCGTCGACGGGCACCGTGCGAATCGACGGGTACGACGTGGCGTCGCTGTCCGACCGGCAGCTGTCAGCACTGCGCTCCCGGCGAGTCGGTTTCGTGTTCCAGCACTTCCACCTCGCGGCGGGACGGGACGCGCTGGGCAACGTCGCCGACGGTCTGCTCTACAGCGGCGCCAGCAAGCGGGATCGCGAGCAGCGTGCCGAGGCCGCGCTGGTGCGTGTCGGACTGTCTGAGCGGCTGACCCACCGCCCGTACCAACTCTCGGGCGGCGAGCGGCAGCGGGTCGCGCTCGCTCGTGCCGTCGCGGGCGACCCGCCGCTGCTGCTCGCCGACGAGCCGACCGGCAACCTGGACTCGGTCTCCGGCGCCGGGGTGATGAGGTTGTTGCACGAGTTGCACGAGGCGGGCACGACGATCCTGGTCATCACGCACGATCGGGAGATCGCCGACAGCCTGCCGCGGCAGGTGCGGATGCGCGATGGGCAGGTGGTCTGAGATGTCGTCTCCGACCGCTCTGCCCAACTCCTCGGATCTCGTCGAAGAGCACCGTCGGCGCATTCCGCCCGGCCACCGCGAACGGGCCGAAGACACACTGCGGTCCGCCCGGCTGCGCCTGTCGGACCTGATCCGGCTGGGCGGGTACGGTCTGCGTTCGCGTCCGCTGCGCGCTGTGCTCTCGGCGCTGGGCATCGCGATCGGTATCGCGGCGATGATCTCGGTGGTCGGGATCTCGGCTTCCAGTCATGCCGACCTCGACCGGAAACTCGCGAAGCTCGGTACCAACATGTTGACCGTGTCGCCCGGCAGGACGATGTTCGGCAAGCAGGCCACCCTGCCCGACGAGTCGGTTGCAATGATCAAGCGGATCGGCCCGGTGCAGTCGGCCACGGCGACCGGCGTGGTCGGTACCGTGCACGCCTACCGCAACGACCGGATCCCGGTGGCGCAGACCGGCGGCCTGTCCGTGGTCGCGGCCAAGCTTGATCTGCTCACCACGGTCGGCGCCCAGCTCGACCAAGGGGTCTGGCTCAACGGGGCGACCGACCGGTACCCGGCGGTGGTGCTTGGCGCGACAGCGGCCGAGCGGCTCGGTTACGGCCCCACCGTCTACATCGGCGGGCGGTCGTGGGTCGTGGTCGGCGTGCTGCGGAAGGTGGCGCTCGCGTCGGAGCTCGACACATCGGTGATCATGGGATGGCCGGCGGCCACGACCTACCTGGCCTTCGACGGGCACCCGACGACGGTCTACACGCGGTCGGCGGACTCGCAGGTCGAGGCGGTGCGTGGAGTGCTCGCGGCCACGGCCAACCCGTCGGCGCCGAACGAGGTGGACGTGTCGAGACCGTCCGACGTGTTGACCCTGCGGCGCGCCACGAACGCGGCGTTCACCTCGCTGCTGCTCGGACTGGGGTCGGTAGCGCTGCTCGTGGGCGGGATCGGCGTCGCCAACACGATGGTCATCTCGGTGCTGGAACGCCGTTCGGAGATCGGTCTGCGCCGATCACTCGGCGCTACGAAGGGTCAGATCCGGACCCAGTTCGTCGCGGAATCGCTGCTGCTGTCGATGATCGGCGGGGCGGCCGGCGCGCTACTGGGCTACCTGGTGACCGGAACCTACGCCACGACGCAGAAGTGGCCCACCGTCGTGCCCTGGTGGATCCTCGCCGGCGGTGTCGGCGCGACCGTCCTGATCGGTGCCATCGCGGGCCTGTACCCGGCGATCCGCGCCGCCCGTCTGGCGCCGACGGAGGCGCTGGCAGCGACCTGATCGGTATTCCTCACCGCCGTTGCCCGGGAAGGCCTGCGAAGGCCTTCCCGGGAACAGGGCTCGCGCCGCGGACGAGGCCGCGGGACCGTACCCGGTGCCCCGTGGCCGGGATCGTGGCCTTCCCGAATGTGGCGGACGGATGTCGAAGATCCTCCGTCACACGCGGCTGTTCGACATCCTGGGGCGTGACGGTTGCGTCGCGGGCGTCTCGCACAGGGCGGTGACGGCCGTCCGGTCTGTCTTGCCGTTGGCGGTCAGCGGCAGTTCGTCCACGAGGCGAACAGCGTCGACCACCATGTACGTCGGAAGATGCGCCGCGCAATGCGCCTTCAGGGCAAGCGTCGTGGGCTTCCTGCCGTCGGCGGGGACGACGGCGGCGTGGATCCGGCTGTCCAGTCCGGCACCGATCACGACGACGGCTGCCGCCGCCACCGCAGGGTGGGTGGTCAGGACGGTCTCGATCTCGCTCGGCTCGACCCGGTGACCCCGTACCTTGACCATGTGGTCGCGCCGGCCCACGTATTCCAGGTTGCCGTCGGGATCGAGCCGGCCGAGATCGCCGGTTCGGTACGGCCCCTCCTGCGGAGGCTGGCCCCAGTAGCCGAGCATGACGGTCGGGCCATCCACGACGATCTCGCCGATCTCCTGACCGGGCGGGTCCAGCCAGACCCGGTCGCCAGCGCAGGCCGTGCCGATCGGCAGGGGCCGGGCCCGGGTGAGATCGCGGTCGGTCACCTCGTAGGAGGTGCACACGTTCGTCTCGGTGGGCCCGTACCAGTTGAACAGCCGGACCGCGGGCCAGGCGGCGCGCAGGCGCAGCACATCGGTGAGCGGGAACGGTTCGCCGGCGAAGACACAGACCCGGAGGGCCGGCGGCGGGTCGCCGTCGAGCAGGCCGCCCCCGGTGGTCATCAGTTGCAGTGCCGAGGGCACCGAATACCACACGGTGATGCCGCGTTCGACCATGAAGCGGGCGAGTGCCTGCGGTGCGAACGCGAGTGTCGCCGGCAGCAGGTCGACGCACGCGCCGGCGTGGAACGCGCCGTACAGGTCGAACACCGAGAGGTCGAAGTTGAAGGGCGCGTGATTGGCGAGCCGGTCGGCCGGTGCGAGGCCGGTCTCGTCGACGGCCCAGCAGACGAACGCCAGCGCGTTGCGGTGGCTGATGCTGACGCCCTTCGGCTCGCCGGTGGAGCCGGAGGTGTAGAGGATGAACGCGCAGTCGTCCGGTGTCGCCGACACGTCGTGCGGTAGCTCCGAAGGCGGGTCCGGCAGTGTGTGCAGGCTGGCCAGGCTCACGCTGCGCGTGTCACCGGGCAGCGGCTCGTCCGCGACGACGAGTTTCGCGGCGCAGCCGTCCGCGATGCGCTGTACCCGCGGGCCGGGATTGGACGGGGTCACCGGCACGTAGACCGCGCCGAGCCGGAGCGCCGCCTGCATGACGGCGACGGCGTCGATGCTCTTCGCGGTCCAGAGCACCACCCGGTCGCGGCGGCCGACGCCGAGCTCGGCCAGGGCGTGGGCGTACCGGTCGGCGAGGACGTCCAGTTGCGCGTACGTCACGGTGGCGGGGCCGTCTCGCACGGCGGCGGCGTGCGGGGAGCGGCGTGCTGCCGTCCGGACCAGTGTGGGCAGCAGCATGGGGTGCGGGTGCTGGTTCATCCGGTGCGCTCCGCTCGTTCGGTGTGACGGTGCCGGCCGTCGCGGCCCCGCCGGTCGACGGCGCCGCCGGGAACGCGCCGCATGGCGCGGCCGACGGCGCCCTCCGCTCCGGAGCGTTCGCCTTCCAGGGCGGGCAACGCCGACGAACTCGGCTTCAGAAGAGAGCCGCGGCCGAAGCCGTCGCCTTGAGGTTGCCCAGACGGTCGTGCCAGAGGTGCTCCGGGTCGGCCTCGACAGCCGCCACGAAGTCCCGCATCGCAGCCAGCGCCGGCGGCTCCACATCGTCGTACACGTCGCCCTGCAGCATCCGGATGACGTCCATCCGATAGCGCGGGTCGTCGATGAACGCGGTGAACAGGACGTTGAGCCGGTAGTAGATCGAGATGAAGTCGTACCAGCTGTTCACCCCTCGACGCAGCGTGTTCACGTACGTGTCGAACCGCTCCCGCCGGAAGTCGCCCGCCTCAGCCGCGGCGATGATGTCCGCCGCCGCGAGCCGCGCGCTGTTCATGGCGACACTCACGCCGCTGGAGAAGATCGGGTCGACGAACCGGGCAGCGTCGCCGATGAGCACCATGCCGTCGCCCGCGATGCTGCGCATGCCGTAGCTGTAGTCGCCCTCGGACTTGTACGGACGCAGCCGCTCGCAGTTCTGGAGTTGTTTCAGGAGATCAGGCCGGCTCCCCACCGAGTCCCAGAAGAACGTCTCCAGATCGTCCTTGGCGGCCTTGAACCGCGCCTTCTGGGTGACCACACCGATCGAGGTGATGGTGTCGGTGATGGGAATCTGCCAGACCCAGGTGTCCTCGAGGGGCAGGAAGTGCACGTGGATGAAGTCGGCCTGACCGTCGTCGCGAGCCAGCGCCGACCGGTCCAGGCCCTCGAACCAGGTGTGGATCGCGTACTGGTTGAAGACCGGGTCCGGAACCTTCAGCTTCAGCTGGTTGCCGAGTTGGGTCTGCCGGCCGCTCGCGTCGACCACCATGCGTACCGGCACCTGGATCTTCGCGTCGCGACTGCTCAGGTGCAGGACGGGACGGTCGCGGTCGGTGAAGTCGACACGGTTCACCCGGGTCTCGGTGTGCACCGTGGCGCCGAGTTCTTTCGCGTGGTCGAGCAGGATGGAGTCGAAGCGACCGCGGTCGACGTGGTACGAGTACGGCTGCTGTACGCCCTTCTGGTCGCGTTCCATGTAGCTGATCTCGGCGACTCCCCAGCCGTGCGAGCTGACATGGAAATCCAGCGGCGCGGTCGGGCGAGAATCGGCGGACGTCCACGCGGCGCCGTACTTGCGGGGGAAGCCGCCGTTCTCGATCTTGTCGAGTGCGCCGATCTCCCGCAGCACGGGGGTGGTGGCGGGCACCAGCGACTCGCCGACGTGCTCCCGGGGGAACGCACACGTCTCGAAGACCGCGACGTGAAGACCCGCCTTGGCGAGGTAGGAGGCCATGGTCGAGCCGGCGGGGCCGCCGCCGATGACGCCGACGTCGTATTCGGTGCCCTCGGTCATGCGGACCCCTCGCTCACGCCGGCCGCCGCCGGAACCCCGGCCACCAGACCGGCGATCGTTTCCAGGTCGCGGAAGTTGGTCGCGGTCATCGCCGCGGGTGACAGCCGGACACCGAACTCGTCCCGGATGTACGCGACAAGCCGCGCCGTTTCGATCGAGTTGAGCACGCCGAGTTCAAGCAGGGGCGTGTTCTTGGTGAGGTCGGTGGCGTTCTCCTCACCGAGCAGCCGGACGGATACGTACTCGGTCAGGACATCGAGTATCTGCGTGTACTGGTCTGTCGACATCGAATCCTCTCAGGGCATAGTGAGGCACGCCGCTTCGAGTCGAGGGTAGAGCGCTTTTGATAGCGCGCGGCATTCGTCCAACTGAGATCGATCGTTCAGTTGTACATCGACGCTCGTCGGGATATCCCGGCGTACGCGGCCAGCGCGAAGAAAACGCAAAGAGGGCTCGGTTCGCTGTTCAACTGACGCGATCGGTCAGTCGAACAGTGAACATGTCGACACTCTTGATTGCCTCGGCGCTCGGAACCATACTGAAACAGTCCGATTTATCGCCGAAGGGAGGGCTAGTCCGTGCCGAACCGGATCGTTGGCGCAGATGGGTGCGATCGCGACGGATCGGCCTGAGCGGCGGGCCGGTTCGCTCGGCCGAGTGTCCGCAGCAGCGCCTCAGCGCCATGCACAACGAGATCGGCCACGCCCACGTCGGGATATCCGGATGATCATCTCGCCGACGGTGGGCTCTACGGGGAGCGTCGCCACACATGGTTCGAGGCGAACGGCAGCAACGTCGGGCCTCGACGACGTGTGCGCAATTGATTGGAGGAAAGAATGTCGCTGGCCTGGTTATCTTCCTATCCGAAGTCCGGCAACACGTGGGTCCGCATCATGCTGCAGAACTACCTGGAGGACAGGCCGCTGGAAACAGACGAGCCGGTCCAGTGGCGCGGCGGCGGGTCGAAGATCTCCGCGGTCGCGGACATCGCCGATCTGTCGAGCGAGAGCGGTCTGTCGTGGCCCTCCCACCAGGCGGTTCCGCCGACGCTGAAGACGCACTTCCTGCCCGGCGTGGAGGTTCATCGTCCGTACCGGGAGACCACCAGCAAGGTGCTGTACATAGTGCGCGACCCGCGGGATGTGATTCACAGCGCGGAACGCCATCTCGACGTCAGCCCGAAGCACAGGGCGGCCTTCGCCAGGCACTTCATCGCCCATCACGGATTCGAGGGATGGCGGAGGACCGGGTGGGGCTCGTGGGTGGAGAACGTCTCGGAATGGGTCAACCCGGAGCGGCACTTCCCTAACGCGCAGGTCTGTGTCGTCAGGTACGAGGACATGAAAAGCGACGCGGTGGGGTCGCTTTCCAGGATCGTCACCTTCCTCGAGTGGGATGACCGGGTGGACGGCGCTCGCGTCGAGCGGGCCGTGCGCAACTCGGAGCTCGACAGGCTGCGTGAACAGCAACGGCAAGCCAACGAGCCCGGAAAAGGCAGGAACCTGTTCTTCGGCCAGGGTCTGAGCGGGCAGTCGCTCGCGGACTACGGAGAGGACGTCGAGGAGAGCTATCTGCGTCTTCTCGACGAGGACTCCACGTTCGCCGATGTCGCAAAGCGATGGGGGTATTCAAATTGAGCGCCGAACGTCAGCTCACCTGGATGACGTCCTACATGCGGTCCGATTTCGAGGTGGCCGGCTACCTCACCGGCTACCTGCTGGACACCCGGCCCAGCGAGACGAGCATCGAGGCCGTACTCGAAGTGGCGCCGGACTTTGTGGTCCTGTTCCGATTCGGGCGGATGTTGCCGCTGGACGGGCGAATGCCCTACGTCGTGCAGACCAACTACCGGCCGGATGTCGAGGCCCTCGCCCCCTACGCCGCTGCGACCGGGAAAGTCCTGTACCTGGTGCACGACCCACGGTCGCTGATCGCCGAGGCGCTCGTCATGCGCGGAGTCCCGGTCGAGCAGCGGAGCCGAATGGCCATGAAGATGATCTCCCGCCTCGACGCCTCCGACGCGCGAGGCAAGGGCTGGCAGAATCACGTACAGGAATGGACGTCACCGGATCGGGTCCGGGCCCGCTTCCGCGGTCTTGCGGACCTCCGCGTCATCCGTGTGGAGGATCTGCAGCGCGACCCGGCCGGTGTCCTTCGTGAGGTGGTCGACTTCCTCGGCCTCCCGGAGCCGGTGGACGACGCTCGGATTCAGCGGGCGGTACGGGACTGGACCCCGGACAAGGTGCGCGAGAGCAATCTCATGACGTTGCCTCCGGGCGTCTCGGAATTTCGGGACGAGCCGCCGCCCGTCGTAATTCCCGAGACCACGCCCACGTTCGAGGAAATCGGCGAAGAGGTCGAAGCCGCCTACCAGCAAAAAATGCGGGACAACGCGGAGTTCGCGGCGCTAGTCAGGCAGTTCGGGTACGAGAGTTAAGGACGGCCGGTGCTTGCCGGGCGGCATGACAATCTGATCATTGCCGGTACCCGTCGCCCGGCCCGCACGTCAGCAGGGTTCTGCCGACCGGGGTGAGCGCGTACTCGGGCAGCCCGTCCACGTAGCGGACCGCGGACACCAGGCCCGTGCCGGCCGCGGTCCGCGGCAGGCGGGCCGGCGGTCCGCGGTCCGGCGGGGCCTCGACCGTGCTTCTCCTGGCGTCAGGTGTGCTGACGTGCCATCCGAGTCGAGTGGAGGCCTGACGGTGTACGCGTCGGCGAGCCGGCCGCAGGCTGGGCATGGCGCCGCGCCCGGCGTCTGTCGGAGCAGAGGGTAGAACGCCGCCGTCGAGTCGAAGGACGCGTACAACCGACGCCTGTTGCCCAGTTGTACAAATCACGGAAGTCGAGTATCCCAGTATCCCTACACTCGACGGCTTTTGCCGCGGATGGGCATTCGAAGGGTTGTGTGACTGTCCAAACCCGTCAGTTGCACACCGACAGACCCGTTACCGATGTGCGACTGCCGGCCTTGTTCCTTACCGCGTTCTACGTTGGAATGTGGGCGTCGGCCATACCCGACACGTCGCCAATGCGGCTGAGGTCAATGGACGTTCACGCCCCGCTGCGGCTCCGCTGGGGCGATCGCCGGTGACCTCGGCACGACCGGGTCCCCAAGAAAGGCTGGTTGCCGATGAATCCGTTCGAGGATCCCGACGCGAGTTATCTGGTCGTGGTGAACGACGAGGGTCAGCATTCGCTCTGGCCGGCTTTCCTGGACGTGCCGGAGGGCTGGACCTCGGTGTTCGGCGAGGCCGGCCGCCAGGAAGCCCTGGATTACATCGAGAAGTCATGGACCGACCTGCGGCCCAAGAGCCTGATCGCCGCGATGGCGGAGAAGTAGCTGAATCCGGACGTCATCGACGTTCACGTCCACCGGGAGCTCACGGCCGCAAGGCCGTGAGCCTCCTGACTGCCTGCCCGCTTCACCCGCTTTCCGGCGACCAGTGTGCCGTCGCAGCGATCTCGCGCCGATCATGCCTAAGGAGAAGGACCGGATGATCCCGTTGTCGTTCGCGCAGCGCAGGTTGTGGTTCCTGGAGCAGTTGGAAGGTCCCAGCCCGACCTACAACAGCGTCATCGAGGTGCGGATCGACGGTGCCCTCGACGCGTCGGCGATGGACGCGGCGCTGCGCGACGTCATCGCCCGGCACGAGTCGCTCCGCACGGTGTTCCCGTCCACGGATGGCGATCCGCACCAGCAGGTACTGGATCCGACGACATTGGACTGGCGCCTGGAGGCCCGTTCGGTCACCGCCGAGGCGGTCGCGGAGACGGTGCGGGAGCTCGGGCAACAGACGTTCGACGTCTCCGCGGAAGTTCCGATCCGGGGCTGGCTGCTCCAGATCGGCGACACCGAACACGTGCTCGTCGTGCAGCTGCACCACATCGCCAGCGACGGCTGGTCCCGCCGGCCCCTGCTGCGGGATCTCGCCACCGCGTACGAGGCGCGCCTGCGTGGTGCCGCACCGGCGTGGGAACCACTGCCGGTCCAGTACGCCGACTTCGCGTTGTGGCAGCGGGATCTTCTCGGCGCGGAGGCTGATCCGGACAGCCTGCTGTCGGGGCAGATGGCGTACTGGCGGAAGACACTGGCCGGGATTCCGGAGGAGTTGACGCTGCCGACTGACCGGCCCCGTCCGGCCGCGGCCAGCCATCGTGGGCACCGGGTGCCGTTCCGGATACCGGCAGAGGCCCACGGCCGCCTCGCCGAACTGTGCCGCGCCGAGGGCGCGACGCCGTTCATGGTGCTGCAGGCCTCACTTGCCGTGCTGTTGTCCCGGTTGGGGGCGGGCACCGACATCCCGATCGGATCGACGATCGCCGGCCGTACCGACGAGGCTCTCGACGATCTGGTCGGATTCTTCGTCAACAACCTGGTGATCCGTACCGACCTGTCCGGCCGCCCGTCGTTCCGCGAGTTGCTGGGCCGGGTGCGGGAGTCGGCGCTGGGTGCTCTGAGCCACCAGGACCTGCCGTTCGAGCGGCTGGTGGAGGAACTGGCCCCGGAGCGGTCGCTGGCGCGGCACCCGCTGTTCCAGGTGATGCTGGTCCTGCAGAACACCGAACGCGGTGTGATCGATCTCGCCGGGACGCGCGCGAAATACGGTGAACCGGCGGGCGGCGGGCCGTCGGCGGCGTCGGCGAAGTTCGACCTCGATCTGCGGTTCAGCGAGACCTTCGGCGGTCAGGGTGAGCCGGCGGGGTTGTTGGGTGCGGTGACCGGGTCGGTTGATCTG
>NZ_JADPUN010000155.1 GCF_015690345.1 Plantactinospora alkalitolerans
GACCAGCACCGCCGCACCCGCGATGCCCCCGCCGATCAGCCAGCGGCGGCGGCTCGATCCGACGGTCCGGCGCCGCCGCTGGCTGATCGGCGGGGGCATCGCGGGTGCGGCGGTGCTGGTCCTGCTGGTCTGCGGCTGTCTCGGAGCGTTCGCCGCCGGCCTCGGCCGGTTCGCCCACGAGGCCGACCGCGAACGGACGGCGCAGGCCCGCGCCGAGTCCGCCTGCCGCGAGCTGGAGAAGCGCCTCAACCGGCTGAGCCCGCCCGGCGCGGCTGCCAGCCCGGGGCAGCGGGCGGCGGCGATCCGTGACGAGAACGCCGCGGTCCGGCCGTTCCTGTCCGAAATCGAGCGACTACGCGGCTGGTGGAGCGACGACGAGGACGAGGACGAGGACGGCGACGACGCTCGCGACGGCCGTGGTGAGTCGTGGCGGGAGTTGGTCGACGCCCGGACCAGTTACGCCGACGCCCTCGACCGGCAGGTGACCAACGGCGAGCCGGCGTTCTTCCTCGCGCCGCAGGATCGCGCCGGCCGACCGGTGCTGGACCGGTTGGAGCGCGGCCCGGAGTCGTGTGCCGCCGCCGCCCGCCGGCTCGCCGCCCCCGACCTGTGAACCGCGACTGACCGGTACGCGTCCGCACGACTTCTGAAGCAACAACGCGGCAGGTGACGGCGTCGGACGCGAATTGACGGTGGCGCGAGTGAAGTTCTGCACAACCGTGCCCGGATCCGTCGACAGGACTTTCGTAACCGACGGGAAACCCGCGAGACTCCCTTGCGCATGTGCCTGTCAGCGTGCGGCGTAACGTGTGCACCGACGCGGACGCAGGTAGCGCGGCTGCGGGGCTTCCCCTGCCCGCGCGCCCCGCCGGAACACCATCCGTGCCCGTCGAAGCGACCGGGCCCCGTCAGGGAGACATAGATGACTACGAGGTCGGCCCCACCTATGGCCGGACTGCCCGGGGGCGCGCGTTCCCGCGCGGCCATCGCGGCAAAAACCCTGCGTACCGATCGCTGGTGGTTCGCGCCGCTGATCACGGTGGTCGGGCTCGGTGCCTGGATCACGTACGCCACGGTGCGGGTATTCATGCACGACCTCTACTGGGTCGAGGACTACCACTACCTGACCCCGTTCTACTCACCGTGTGTCACGGAGAGTTGCCTCCCGGAGGCGGCGCACTTCGGCCGGGTCCTGCCCGGTTGGTGGATCATCCCGGACGCGGCGCTGACCCTGCCGTTCCTGCTGCTGTTCCGGCTGACCTGCTACTACTACCGCAAGGCGTACTACCGGTCGTTCTGGCTCTCGCCGCCGGCCTGCGCGGTACCGGACGGGCACAAGACGTACAGCGGCGAGACCCGTTTCCCGCTGGTCGGCCAGAACCTGCACCGGTACGCCTTCTACGCCGCCGTCATCATCTCGCTGATCAACAGCTGGGACGCGATCCTCGCCTTCCGCAGCCCCGAAGGCTTCGGCTTCGGGCTCGGCAACCTGATCCTGCTGGGCAACGTGGTGATGCTCTGGGCGTACACGCTCTCCTGCCACTCCTGCCGGCACATCGCCGGTGGCCGGTTGAAGCACTTCTCCAAGCACCCCGTCCGGTACCGGTTCTGGACCTTCGTCTCCAAGCTGAACGTCCGGCACATGCAACTCGCCTGGATCACCCTGGGCACCCTGGCGTTCACCGACTTCTACGTCATGGCACTCTCCGCCGAATGGTTCAACGACCTGCGGTTCATCAACTAAAGGGCCTCTGACATGACTACCCGAATCGAACGACACCACTACGACGTCGTCGTCATCGGTGCCGGCGGTGCCGGCCTGCGGGCGGCGATCGAGGCCCGGCTGGCCGGCAAGCGAACCGCGATCATCTCAAAGTCGCTGTTCGGCAAGGCCCACACGGTGATGGCCGAGGGCGGCGCCGCCGCCGCGATGGGGAACGTGAACAGCCGGGACAACTGGCAGGTCCACTTCCGGGACACCATGCGGGGCGGCAAGTTCCTCAACAACTTCCGGATGGCCGAGCTGCACGCCAAGGAGTCGCCGCAGCGGATCTGGGAGCTGGAGACGTACGGCGCGCTCTTCGACCGCACCAAGGACGGCAAGATCTCGCAGCGCAACTTCGGCGGTCACGAGTACCCGCGCCTGGCGCACGTCGGTGACCGTACCGGGCTGGAGCTGATCCGCACCCTGCAACAGAAGATCGTCTCGTTGCAGCAGGAGGACAAGAAGACGCACGGCGACTACGAGGCCCGGATCAAGGTCTTCGCCGAGACCACCATCACCGAGCTGCTGCTCGACGGGGACCGGATCGCCGGTGCGTTCGGCTACTACCGCGAGTCCGGCGAGTTCGTCCTCTTCGAGGCCCCGGCGGTCGTGCTGGCCACCGGCGGCGTCGGCCGGTCGTACAAGGTGACCTCGAACTCCTGGGAGTACACCGGGGACGGGCACGCGCTGGCGCTGCGGGCCGGCGCCACGCTGATCAACATGGAGTTCCTGCAGTTCCACCCGACCGGCATGGTCTGGCCGGTGTCGGTGAAGGGCATCCTGGTCACCGAGTCGGTCCGGGGTGACGGCGGGGTGCTGAAGAACTCCGAGGGCAAGCGGTTCATGTTCGACTACGTCCCCGACGTCTTCCGCAAGCAGTACGCGGAGACCGAGGAGGAGGCGGACCGCTGGTACAGCGACCCGGACAACAACCGGCGCCCGCCGGAGCTGCTCCCCCGCGACGAGGTCGCCAGGGCCATCAACAGCGAGGTCAAGGCCGGTCGGGGTACGCCGGCCGGCGGCGTGTACCTGGACATCGCCAGTCGACTGCCGGCCGAGGAGGTACGTCGGCGGCTGCCCTCGATGTACCACCAGTTCAAGGAGCTGGCCGACGTCGACATCACCGCCGAACCGATGGAGGTCGGTCCGACCTGCCACTACGTGATGGGTGGCGTGGAGGTCGATCCGGACAGTGGCGCGGCGGCCGGGCACGTGCAGGGGCTGTTCGCGGCCGGCGAGGTCTCCGGCGGGATGCACGGCTCCAACCGGCTCGGCGGGAACTCGCTCTCCGATCTGCTGGTCTTCGGCAAGCGGGCCGGTGAGCACGCCTCGGCGTACGCCGAGGGGCTCGGCGGCCGACCGAAGGTGTCGGCGCCGGACGTCGAGGCCGCGGTGGACCGGGCGCTGGCCCCGCTGGAGCGCGAGGGCGGCGAGAACCCGTACACATTGCAGCAGGACCTCCAGGCGGTGATGGGCGACCTGGTCGGCATCATCCGGCGCAAGGGTGAGCTGGAGGAGTCGCTGGTCAAGCTGGCCGAGCTGCGCGACCGGGTGACCCGGGTGGCGGTGGCCGGCGGTCGCCGCTACAACCCGGGCTGGCACCTCGCGCTGGACCTGCGCAACATGCTGGTCGTCTCGGAGTGCACCGCGCGGGCCGCCCTGGAGCGCGAGGAGTCCCGGGGTGGGCACACCCGGGAGGACTTCCCGACCATGGCGCCGACGTGGCGCACGGTCAACCTGGTCTGCTCGCTCGACGGCGACAAGGTGCGGCTGGAGCACAAGCCGCTGCCGAGGATCCGCGCGGAGCTGATCCAGCTCTTCGAGCGCACCGAACTGTCCAAGTACCTGACCGACGAGGAACTGGCGGACTTCGACGCCCTCACCGGGGACGCGCACGCTGAGGAGGCGGCCAAGTAATGGGCAAGGAGAATGGTACGGGTGGCACCGGCAAGGCCGGCACGACCCGCAATTTCAAGGTCTGGCGCGGTGACGAGTCCGGTGGCGAGCTGACCGACTACCAGATCCAGGTTCACGAGGGCGAGGTGGTCCTCGACGTGATCCACCGGCTCCAGGCGACCGAGGCTCCCGACCTGGCCTGCCGGTGGAACTGCAAGGCCGGCAAGTGCGGCTCCTGCTCGATGGAGATCAACGGCATGCCCCGGCTGGGTTGCATGACCCGGATGTCGACCTTCGAGGACACCGAGACGGTCACCATCACCCCGCTGCGTACCTTCCCGATCATCCGGGACCTGGTCACGGACGTCTCGTTCAATTACGAGAAGGCCCGGGAGACGCCCGCGTTCGCGCCGCCGGAGGACCTCGCCCCCGGCGAGTACCGGATGCAGCAGGTCGACGTCGAGCGGTCGCAGGAGTTCCGGAAGTGCATCGAGTGCTTCCTGTGCCAGAACACCTGTCACGTGGTCCGGGACCACGAGGAGAACAAGGAGGCGTTCGCCGGGCCGCGCTACTTCATCCGGGCCGCCGAACTGGACATGCACCCGCTCGACACCAAGACCGACCGGAAGGAGTACGCACAGGCGTCGCAGGGCCTCGGCTTCTGCAACATCACCAAGTGCTGCACCGAGGTCTGCCCCGAGCACATCAAGATCACCGACAACGCGATCATCCCAATGAAGGAACGCGTCGTCGACCGACGGTACGATCCTCTTGTGTGGCTGGGTAGCAAGATCTTCCGACGTGGGCAGAGCGAGGGTGACCAGACCCCGCGCGATCCCGATCAGCTCGGCGAGGCGCACTCGGTGGCTGGCGGGTCGCACGACCCGGAGTCCGAGGGTGACGCCGAGCGGGGCGTGCACTGGAACCGGCAGGTGCCGCACCCGACGGCGCCGTCGACCGATGCACGTGGTCGCCTTCCGATCAGCGAGTTCACCTTCGACCGGGCGGCCGCGCCGTCCCCGTTCGGCGACGACGTGACGTTCCCGCTGCCGGCCGACGGGCTCAACTACAGCCACCCGGAGCAGAAGGACTGATTTCCGACCTGGCGTGACCAGACGGGGGTGGCCGACCGGCCGCCCCCGTTTCGTCCGGATAAGGTCGCCTATCTCGTCCGGGCAGGTCAGGACGGGTCGGCCGCGGCGAGGAGCGGGCGCAGCGCCGCCACGACGGGTACGTCCGCGGGCAGCCACGGGACGCTGTCCAGTTCCTCCGGGCGCAACCAGCGCAGCTCGGAGTGCTCCAGCGGCTGCGGCTGGTCCTCGCCGACGAGTCGGGCGGAGTACACCTTCAGCACCGAGCGACCGTGCCCCATCCGGACATCTCGGCCGATCCGGTCACCGATCTCGACCCGTACCCCGAGTTCCTCGGCGCACTCCCGGATCAGCGCGGCCACCTCGGTCTCGCCGGGCTCGACCTTGCCGCCCGGAAACTCCCACCGGCCCGCCGTCTCCGGCGGACTCGACCGGGCACAGGCCAGTACCCGCCCGGCGACGATGATCGCCGCCCCCACCACGACCTTCGGCTCCCGTCGGCCGTGGCCGGCGAATCCCCCAGTCGGCTTGTCGCGGCCGTCACCGCTCGCCCATTCGGTCTGCACAGGCGCCCAGCGTGCCAGATCAATCGGGAATTCGGGTAGTGGAGCCGGCCCCACGGTCAATAGAACACGGAAGGGTGGACGTGGACACGCCAGCGGGTCGGCGACAGACTAGGGAGCACCGACCGAGACACGGGATGGCGACGATTTGGCCACAAGCCGGCAACGACGCCTGGGAGGTATGGCGATGCGTGCTCTGTGGGGTGGCCGGATGGACCGTGACTACCTGAGCGACGCGCTCACCTTACTGGGCGGCTGGACCCGCGAGGGACAGCAGATCAAACGGACCCTCATCCTCGACGACACCCAGCACGCGGCCCTCACCGAACGCGTGAAGATCATCGCGGACGCCCTGCATCTCCGCCCGGAGATCCGCCGGCTGGACGGCCACACCCAAATCAAGATCGGCCTCCGGGACACCGGAGAGATCACCGAGGGCGAGGTCACCCTCGCCGCCCGGATCGAGGACGTGTTCCGCGCGGTGACCAGCACCGGCTGACCGGGCGGCATCGTCCATCACCGAACGCCTCGACCGCCGAACGCCTCGACCGGCGTCGCCGTGGTGGCGCCGCCCTCCTACTCTCGGATCATGGCCAACGTAACCTTTGACCGTCGGGAGCAGCTCCAGCAGATCCAGAGCGGGCTGCTCGACGGAGAGCAGGTCATCGCCGTCTACGACGCGATCGGTGCGGGTACCGGGTTCATCGGCCTGACCGACCGGCGGGTGATCATCCAGGACAAGTCGTTCATCGGCAAGAAGTTCGCCATCACCAGCATCCCCTACTCGAAGATCACCAGCGTGAGCGTGGTCAGCAACAAGTCCTGGGGAGGCTCGTTCTTCTCCACCGGCGCCATCGCGATCCACGTCGGCACCCACACCTACGAGGTGGAGTTCCGGGGCGACAAGAAGAGCCACCACGTACACAACGTCATCCTGCACTACATCTCCTGACCGATGCGGTCCGGCCCGCCACCGACCGGCAGCGGGCCGGACCGGTCGTCAGGTGCCGACGTAGGCCGCGAGGTGCTCGCCGGTGAGGGTGGAGCGGGCGGCGACGAGGTCGGCGGGTGTGCCCTCGAAGACGATCCGTCCGCCGTCGTGGCCGGCGCCGGGGCCGAGGTCGATGATCCAGTCGGCGTGCGCCATCACCGCCTGATGGTGCTCGATGACGATGACCGACTTGCCGGCGTCGACGAGCCGGTCGAGCAGGCCGAGCAGGTGCTCGACGTCGGCCAGGTGGAGGCCGGTGGTCGGCTCGTCGAGCACGTAGACGCCACCCTTCTCCGCCATGTGGGTGGCCAGTTTGAGCCGCTGCCGCTCACCGCCGGACAGCGTGGTGAGCGGTTGGCCGAGGCTGAGGTAGCCGAGCCCGACATCGGCGAGCCGGTCGAGGATGGCGTGCGCGGCCGGCGTACGCGCCTCACCCGCGCCGAAGAACTCCTCGGCCTCGGTCACCGACATCGCGAGCACCTCGCTGATGTCGCGGCCACCGAGGTGGTACTCCAGCACCGCTGCCTGGAACCGCTTCCCCTCGCACTCCTCGCAGACGGTGGCGACGCCGGCCATCATCGCCAGGTCGGTGTAGACGACACCGGCACCGTTGCAGTTGGGGCAGGCTCCCTCGGAGTTGGCGCTGAACAGCGCCGGCTTCACGCCGTTGGCCTTCGCGAACGCCTTGCGGATCGGGTCGAGCAGCCCGGTGTACGTCGCCGGGTTGCTCCGCCGCGAGCCACGGATCGCGCCCTGGTCGACCGACACGACGCCCTCGCCCGCCGGGATCGACCCGTGCACCAGCGAACTCTTGCCGGAGCCGGCGACGCCGGTGACGACGACCAGCACCCCGAGCGGGATGTCGACGTCCACGTTCCGCAGGTTGTGCCGCGTCGCGCCACGGATCGCGAGCTGGCCGGTCGGCGTCCGCACCTTCTCCTTGAGGGCGGCCCGGTCGTCGAGATGGCGACCGGTGATGGTCCCGCTGGCCCGCAGCCCCTCGACGGTGCCCTCGAAGCAGACGGTGCCGCCGGCCGTACCGGCGCCGGGCCCGAGGTCGACGACGTGGTCGGCGATCGCGATCGCCTCCGGCTTGTGCTCGACGACGAGCACCGTGTTGCCCTTGTCCCGCAGCCGCAGCAGCAGGTCGTTCATCCGCTGGATGTCGTGCGGGTGCAGGCCGATGGTGGGCTCGTCGAAGACGTAGGTGGTGTCGGTGAGCGAGGATCCGAGGTGGCGGATCATCTTGACGCGCTGCGCCTCGCCGCCCGAGAGCGTGCCCGACGGCCGCTCCAGCGAGAGGTAACCCAGGCCGATCTCCACGAACGATTCGAGGGTCCTCAACAGCGTGGCGAGCAGCGGCGCGACCGACGGCTCGTCTAGGTCGCGGACCCAGACGGCGAGGTCGCTGATCTGCATGGCACAGGCGTCGGCGATGTTGATCCCACCGATCCGGGAGGAGCGGGCCGCCTCGCTGAGCCGGGTGCCACCGCACTCGGGACAGGTGGTGAAGGTGACCGCCCGGTCCACGAAGGCCCGGATGTGCGGCTGCATCGCCTCCCGGTCCTTCGAGAGGAACGACTTCTGGATCTTGGGAATCAGCCCCTCGTAGGTGAGGTTGACCCCCTCCACCTTCACCTTGGTCGGCTCCCGGTACAGGAAGTCCTGCATCTCCTTCTTGGTGAACTTCCGGATCGGCTTGTGCGGGTCGAGGAAGCCCGACTCGGCGTACGTCCGCACGGTCCACCAGCTGTCCGACTTCCAGCCCGGGATGGTGAACGCACCCTCGGCGATCGACTTGGAGTCGTCGTAGAGCTGGCTGAGGTCGATGTCGGAGACCGAGCCCCGCCCCTCGCAGCGCGGACACATGCCGCCGGTGATGCTGAAACTGCGACGCTCCTTCACGGTCTGTCCGGCGCGCTCCATGGTCACCGCACCCGCACCACTGATCGAGGCGACGTTGAAGGAGAACGCCTGGGGCGACCCGATGTGCGGCTGCCCCAGCCGGCTGAACAGGATCCGCAGCATCGCGTTCGCGTCCGTGGCGGTGCCGACCGTGGAACGGGGATCGGCACCCAACCGCTGCTGGTCGACGATGATCGCGGTGGTCAGCCCTTCGAGTACGTCGACCTCCGGCCGCGCCAGCGTCGGCATGAAACCCTGCACGAACGCGCTGTAGGTCTCGTTGATCATCCGCTGCGACTCCGCGGCGATCGTGCCGAACACCAGCGAACTCTTGCCCGAGCCGGAGACGCCGGTGAACACCGTCAGCCGGCGCTTCGGGATCTCGACGCTGACGTCCTTCAGGTTGTTCACCCGGGCGCCGTGCACGCGGATCAGATCGTGGGTGTCGGCAACGTGCGGGGCCGGCGACTGCGCGTCCGTCCTCGGGGCCATGCTCATCCTCTCTCCAACTTTGTCAGCCGGGGCCGCCCTCGCGGTCTGGCGTCGGCGTCGCCCGGCTCGGCGTCGCCCGGCTCGGCTCGATCTAACCAATCGGCGGTCAGCGGTCCTGGAGCAGCCCGAGGACGTTCCCGTCGGGGTCGGTGAAGGTCGCCACCAGGCGGCCACCGCCGACATCGCGCACCGGCTCCTTGACGGTGGCACCCGCGGCGGTCACCTCGGCCAGCTTCGCCTCGATGTCTGACACGTGCCAGTGGGCCACCGGCGAGGTCATGCCCTGCGGTCCACCACCCGGCACCAGCCCGATGTGCTGGCCGGCGGCCTCGAAACCGACATAGTAGGGCCCGTCGACCTGCGGCGCCACGCCGAGCAGGGCGGTGTACACCGCCTTCGCCGTCGCCAGGTCGGACACCGGATGCAGCACGGTCTTGATTCCCTGGGTGGTGGAAGAGTCGGTCATGATCACTCCTGAAGTCGCCGGTCACATCGCCTGAGGCTGGTGGGTCGTCGGGCTGACGTCCATGGCGGCCACGTTAGTTGCGGGCCCATGACCTGCGCTTCTTGATTCCTGATCGGTCTGGCGGCCTGCTCCGCGACGCACGGTGGCGTCCCCCGACGGCTCAGTAGCCGTACCGGGCCCGCAGGTACACCTCGCGGCGCGCCCCGTCCCGGCGTACCACCACGTCCCCGGTCACCGGGTTGCCCGAGCGCTGGAAAACCAGGTACGACTCCGCGTCGAAACTCCACCCGAAATGATCTGGAACGGACGAGGCGGGGATCGGAAAGGCGGAATCGTTCGGGGCCACGACGGGCGGTTTGCCCGGCACAGCGCCGAAGGCGCCCAGGACCCGGTCCAGGCACTCCTGTGACGTGGAGAAACGCAGGTACAACTCGCCCATTGGTCCGGTCATGTCCTCGGCGTTGCTGTAGCGGAGGCCGTCGACGTCACACGGGAGGCTGAGCCGGTAATGCGGCAGTATGACGTCCTCGAAATCCCCCCGGGTCAGCCCGAAGATCCCGTCCGGATGTCGATACGGCCGGGGTCCCCAGAAGTGTGCCGGCGGATAGAGCCAGACAGCCACCCCGACGACCACCAGCGCAACCACGCTCCATCGCCACATTCGATGCCCGGACCACCAAGACGCGATCGCTACCATCTGACCGAACCTAGGATCCGGGCGCAACACGGGCAGCCCCCGCCTCAGCCCGCCCCTCGTCACACGTTGAAGCGGAACTCGACCACGTCGCCGTCCTGCATCACGTAGTCCTTGCCCTCGATCCGGACCCGGCCGGCGGCCTTGGCTGCGGCCATCGAGCCGGCGGCCACCAGGTCGTCGTACGAGACGATCTCGGCCTTGATGAACCCGCGCTGGAAGTCGGAGTGGATCACCCCGGCCGCCTCCGGTGCGGTCGCCCCGATCGGCACGGTCCAGGCCCGGGCCTCCTTCGGGCCGGCGGTCAGGTACGTCTGCAGCCCGAGCGTCCGGAAACCGACCCGGATCAGCTGGTCGAGACCGGGTTCGGACTGCCCGATCGACTCCAGCAGCTCCCGGGCCTCGTCGTCGGGCAGGTCGGTCAGCTCCGACTCCACCTTGGCGTCCATGAAGATCGCCTCCGCCGGGGCGACCAGCAGGCGCAGCTCGTCCAGCAGGTCGGCGTTGTTCAGTTCCGCCTCGTCCACGTTGAAGACGTACAGGAAGGGCTTGGTGGTGAGCAGGTGCAGCTCACGCAGCTCGGCCACCTCGATGCCGGCCCTGGCCGCGCCCGCGTACAGGGTGACCCCGGTGTCGAGCAGCTCGGCCGCCTTCTTCGCGGCGGTGACGGCGGCGGCCCGGTCCTTGCGGACCCTCGCCTCCTTCTCCAACCGGGGCAGCGCCTTCTCGATCGTCTGGAGGTCGGCCAGGATCAGCTCGGTGTTGATCGTCTCGATGTCGTCGCCCGGCGAGACCTTGCCTTCGACGTGCACCACGTTCGGGTCGGAGAAGACCCGCACCACCTGACAGATCGCGGCGGCGTCCCGGATGTTGGCGAGGAAGGCGTTACCCCGGCCCTGGCCCTTGGAGGCTCCCCGGACCAGGCCGGCGATGTCGACGAACGAGACCGGAGCAGGAAGGATCTTCTGCGAGTCGTGGATCTCCGCGAGCCTGCCCAGCCGCTCGTCCGGCAGCCCGACCACCCCGACGTTCGGCTCGATGGTGGCGAACGGGTAGTTGGCCGCGAGTACGTCGTTCTTGGTCAGCGCGTTGAACAGGGTGCTCTTGCCGACGTTGGGCAGGCCGACGATGCCGATGGTCAGTGAAGTCATGCGAACGCGACTGCCTCTCTCGTTGCCTCTCGCGACCCGGCGTGGTCCACCGGTCCAGCCCAGGGGTGAAGTCTACGGAGCCTCCCGCGCGGCCCACGCGACGGGCGAGCCGAGCCGCCGTGGTGGTGGCCCCGGCCACCGCCGACCAGCGGCGCACGCTCAGGTCCGATTTCCGCGAGTCATCCTGCTCCGGAGGGGGCACCATCGAGGCATGGAACTGGACTTCGAGCGGTGCTACCGGGCGGTCGACAGTCGGGACCAGCGGTTCGACGGCTGGTTCTACACCGGCGTGCTCACCACCGGCATCTACTGCCGTCCCTCCTGTCCGGCGATGACCCCGAAACGGAAGAACGTCCGCTTCTTTCCGTCGGCCGCCGCCGCCCAGCGGTCCGGACTGCGGGCCTGCCGCCGCTGCCGGCCCGACGCCGCACCCGGCTCGCCGGACTGGAACGTCCGGGCCGACGTCGTCGGGCGGGCGATGCGGCTGATCGGCGACGGCGTGGTGGACCGGGAGGGGGTGCCGGGGCTGGCCGCCCGCCTCGGCTACACCGAGCGGCACCTGAACCGCATGCTCGTCACCGAGGTCGGCGCCGGGCCGCTCGCGCTGGCCCGGGCGCAGCGGGCCCAGACCGCCCGGATCCTGGTCGAGACGACCGAACTCGGCCTGGCCGACATCGCCTTCGCGGCCGGTTTCGGCAGCGTACGGCAGTTCAACGACACGATCCGCGAGGTGTACGCGGCGGCGCCCTCCGAACTGCGTACCGCTGCCCGGGGCCGGTCGGCCGGACCAACCGCCGGTACACCGGGGGCGATCAGCCTCCGGCTGGCATTCCGGGCACCGCTGCACGCCGAGGCGCTCCTCGACTTCCTCGCCCTCCGGGCGATACCCGGGATCGAGGAGGTCGCCGACGGGTCGTACCGCCGGGGACTGCGCCTGCCGCACGGCCCCGCCGAGGTCGACCTGACCCCGCTGCCCGGCTACGTCGGGGCGACCCTCCGGCTCACGGACGTCCGCGACCTGGCCCCGGCGGTGGCGCGCTGCCGTCGCCTGTTCGACCTGGACGCCGACCCGGAGGCCGTCGACGCGCTGCTGGCCGAGGACCCGGCGCTCGCCGAACTCGTCGCGAAGGAACCCGGAGTACGGGTCCCCCGGTCGGTGGACGGGTTCGAGATGGCCGTACGGGCGATCGTCGGTCAGCAGGTCTCCGTCGCCGGGGCCCGTACCGTGCTGGCCCGGCTCGTCGCGGCCACCTCGGTACCCGCGCCGGCAGAGCCGGCGGGCGCCGCACCGCCGATCTTCCCGCCGGAGTCCGGACCGAAGTCGGGCCAGCCGGCCGGACTGCGGCCGTTTCCCTCCCCCGAGGAGGTGCTGGCGCTGCCGGACTCGGCGTTCGGGATGCCGACCGCCCGGCGGGACAGCATCCGGGGACTGGCCGAGGCGGTCGCGACCGGACAACTCGACCTCGATCCGGGCGCGGACCGGGCGGAGATGGTCGACCGGATGACCGCGCTGCCCGGCATCGGCGCCTGGACCGCCGGCTACGTCGCGATGCGCGGCATCGGCGATCCCGACGTCTTCCTCCCCACCGACCTCGGGGTACGCCGGGGCGCCGCCGCGCTCGGGCTTCCCGACACCCCGTCGACCCTCGACGCGTACGCCGGCCGCTGGCGGCCCTGGCGCTCGTACGCGGTGATCAGACTATGGAGAGCAGAGTGAACGATCTGTACAGCACCGGCCACGACACCCCGGCCGGTCGGTTGACGGTCCTGGCCGACCACGATGCCGTGGTGCACGCCGCCGGGTTCACCACCGACGCCGACGGGCTGCTCGCGCTCGTACATCCCCGGTTGCGGCGCTCGCTGCGGACCCGGGCCGACCTCGGCCCGATCACCGTGGCCGTCCGGTCCTATCTCGACGGTGAGCTGACCGCGATCGACGCGATCCCGGTCGCGCAGCACACCGACGGCGAGTTCATGGCGCACGCCTGGCACACGTTGCGACAGGTCAAACCGGGCGAGCCGATCACGTACACCGAGTTCGCCGGCCTGGCCGGGCGGCCCCGGGCGGTCCGGGCGGCGGCGATGGCCTGTGCCCGTAACGCCGCCGCACTCTTCGTGCCGTGTCATCGCGTGTTGCGCACCGACGGCGGCCTCGGCGGCTTCCGGTGGGGCCTGCCGGTCAAGACCTGGCTGCTCGACCACGAGCGGTTCCCGGGCGACAGCTAGGCCGGACGCCCCCGGAGAACACCGCAATTGCACCGTCATCCCGGATGCCGGGGCGGAATATCCTGATGCCGAGTCGTCTGATTCCGGTCACGCCGGTCCGGCGCCGTCGACAGGTGCGGCTGTCCGCCCACGACGGTGACCGGGCCACGCGACGGCTCCGACTCGGCTCGACTCGACTCGGCTCGGATCGGCTCGACTCGACTCGGACAACCTCGCCGGGGGCCACAGATGATCGTCGTGTTCTGGCTGACGGGTCTGCTCTTCGTCGTACTGGTGCTGCGGGACCGGGCCCGTGCCCGTGCGGCCGTCGAGGCCGGGCTGGCCGAGGTCCAGCGACGGCAGTGGCGCCCGCCGGGCACGCCCGACCCGTTCGCCGACGTCGGCCCGTACGACCTGGCACGGCTGCAACTCGGCACGGGCCACGCCGTCGACACGGCCATTGTCACGCTGATCCGCCGCGATGTGCTGCGGATCTCCCGCGAGGGTCAGGTCAGTGCGATCACCGGCCAGCGGGCGCCGACCGATCCGCTGGAGCAGGCGGTGCTGCGGGCACTCGGACGGCACCCGGATCGGCAACGGCCCGCTGCGGAACTGCGGGCCGAGGTGACCGTCAGCCCGGCGATGGCCGACAGCTACCAACGCCTGATCGACAGCGGGATGGTGACCCCGGGCTCGACGCTCACGCCGGCTCACGAGTCGCTGTGCAGACTGCGGGACCTTTCCATCACCGCGATCGCCGTCCCGTGGCTGCTGCTCGCCGTCGCCGCCCTACTGCCGCCGGCCAACTGGACGCTTGCCGCCGTGGCGATGGTCGCAAGCACGGCGGCCGGTACGGTCGGCGTCCAGTCGTACCTGGAGGGCAGGCGGGCGGTCGAACGGGCCGGCTTCCGCCCCGGCTGGAGCCGGGGGACGGTGCCCGCCGACCGGGTCGCCCCGCTCGCCCAGCACGCCCTCCGCCAACGGTCCGGCGAGATCGGACGGATGCCGGCGGCGAGTCGCGCGCTGCTGCCGGTCGGGGTCGTCGTGGCGTTGTGCGGGCTGTACGCGCTGGACGACCCTGCGATCATGGCCGCCCTCCACCCGCCGATGCCGAAGGATGACGGCGACGAGAACTCCGACGGAACCGGCGGTGGCGGTGGTTGTGGCGGCTGCGGCGGCGGTTGTGGCGGCTGCGGATGCGGCGGCTGACCGGAGATCGGCCGGTACGCGAACCGGGATGGAGCGGGCGACATGTTGGGCATCGGCATCGGTTGGCGTCCGGAGATCGACCTCACCGTGGAACGGCTACCCGGTGTCGATTTCGTCGAGGTGATCGCCGAGCGGCTTCGTCCACCCCGTACCCCGGAGTCGCTCCGGCTGCTGCACGCCCGTGGCGTCACCGTCATCCCGCACGGCGTGGGGCTCGGGCTCGGTGGAGCGGAGCCACCCGATCCGGCGCGGCTCGCCCACCTGGCAGCCTGTGCCCGGCTTCTCGGTTCGCCACTGGTCAGCGAGCACATCGCGGTCGTCCGGGCCGGCGGCGTCGAGGCCGGGCACCTGTTGCCAGTACCACGCAGCCGGGACTGTCTCGACGTGCTTGTGGAAAACGTCCGGCTCGCCCAGGCCGTGCTGCCGGTGCCGTTGGCCCTGGAGAACGTGGCGGCGCTCTTCGGCTGGCCCGACGACGATCTCACCGAGGGAGAGTTCCTGGCGGAACTGGTCGCCCGGACCGGCGTACGCCTGCTCGTCGACGTCGCGAACCTGCACACCAACCGGCTGAACCAGGCCGTCGACCCGCTCGACATCCTGGCCTGCCTGCCCTGGGACGCCCTCGGGTACGTGCACGTCGCGGGCGGACACCACCGGGACGGCGTCTGGCACGACACCCACACCCGACCTCCCTCCGCCGACATCTACCGCCTGCTCGGCGAGCTGTGTGCGGCGACCCGGCCCCCGGGCGTGCTGCTGGAGTGGGACGGCGACTATCCCAGCGACGAGGTCCTGGCCGACACGCTCGGCCAGATCCGTCAGGTGGTCGAGTCGACCACCTGCCACCGGACCGGGCCGACCACCGGCCACCGGTCCCGGCCCGCCACCAGTCATCGGACCGGGCCGACCACGGGCCACCGGTCCCGGCCCGCCCTCGATGCCTCGGCGGCACCGCCGGAACCGGTCGGGTCGTTCCCGGCGTCGGCCCGGTCGGCATCCCCGGTCGGCGGGGCCCGCGACCGGCTGGCCGAGCGGTACGCCGAGTTGCTCCGGACGCTCGTGCTGGCCGGACCGGCACCCGCAGGTTTCGACGTGGAACGCCTCCGCCTCCAGGCCGAAGGGTTGGCCGCCAGACGCCGACGGCATCAGCACCCCCAGCCCAGCTGACAACAACACGACTCAACCGGGGCCAGAAAATGACGTTACCGTCATGGGATGGCGCCGGATCGTGACGACGAGCCCCCGGTCCGGGCCCTGCCGGCATCCCGGCTGAGCGCGCGCCCGTCGAGGTGCCCGCCCCGGTTGTCGGAACGCACCCGCCGAACCTCCCCGAAACGCCGACCGGTACGCCGCTTCCGGCTTCCGCTGCCGGCCAATCCGTTGCCCCGCAACCTCTGGCGGCTGCGCCGCTACCTCCGTCCGTACGCCGCACAGCTCGTCTGGCTGCTGATCGCGGCATTCGCGGCTACCGGCGCGAGCATCGCCGTACCACTTGTCGTCCGGCACGCGGTCGACGGCCCGATCGCGCACCGTGACCCGACGGGCCTGTTCCGGCTCGGTGGGCTGGCGCTGCTGTTCGGGCTCGCCGAAGCTGCGCTGATCTTCATCCGGCGCTGGGTGCATTCGTCCTCGGCGGTGGGGATGGAGACCACCATCCGCGACGAGCTCTACGCCCACCTGCAACGGCTGCACATCGGCTTCCATGATCGCTGGCAGTCCGGCCAACTGCTGTCCCGGATCACCAGCGACCTCTCGGTGATCCGGCGGTTCCTCTCCTTCGGACTGCTCTTCCTGGTCGTCAACACCGCCACCTACCTGACCGTGGTGACGTTGCTGATCACGTTGCACCGGGGGCTCGGCCTGCTGGTCGCCGCCGGCGCGGTACCGCTGTTCCTGGCGACCCGGCGGTTCACCAGGGCGTACCTGGCGGCGGCCCGACGCCTGCAGGACGAGCAGGGTGACCTGGCCACCCTGATCGAGGAATCAGCCCAGGGGCTGCGCACGATCAAGGCATTCGGCCGGCGGCCGGAGATGACCGGCAGGTTCGGTGTCGGTGCCCACCAGTTGCACGACACCGCGACCGGCAAGGGTCGACTGCTCGCCCGTACCTCCGCCCAGTTCGACCTGATCCCGAACCTCACCCTCGGGGTGGTGCTGGTCGCCGGCACCGTCGCCGTCGCACACGGCTCCCTGACCATCGGTGAACTGGTCGCCTTCGTGACCCTGCAACTCATGCTGATCTGGCCCATCGAGTCGCTCGCCTGGATCCTCGCCAACGCGCAGGAGGCGATGACCGCCGCGGACCGGATCCACGAGGTGCTCGACACCCGTCCCACCGTCGTCGACCGCCCGACAGCGGTCGCGCTGAGCGGCGCCGCCGCCACCGGCCCGGGCGGCGCCCTCCGCTTCGACGGGGTCTGGTTCGGCTACCCGCAGGGCGCTCCGGTGCTCCGGGGCATCGAGTTGACCGTCCAACCGGGCGAGACGCTGGCCATCGTCGGCGCCACCGGCTGCGGCAAGACCACCCTGCTGTCGCTGTTGCCCCGGCTGTACGACGTCACCGCCGGGCGGATCACGCTGGACGGTCGGGACCTCCGGGACATCCAGCTCGACTCGCTGCGCCGCCGGGTCGGGGTCGCGTTCGAGGAGGCCACCCTCTTCTCCATGTCGGTCTGGGAGAACCTCACGCTCGGCCGGCCGGACGCCGACGAGGACGAGGTACGTGCCGCGCTCGCGGTGGCGCAGGCCGATTTCGTGTACGACCTGCCGTGGGGCCTGGCGACGCGGATCGGCGAGCAGGGCCTGTCCCTCTCCGGCGGGCAGCGTCAACGCCTGGCCCTGGCCCGTGCCGTACTCGGGCGTCCCGGGGTTCTGGTGCTCGACGATCCGTTGTCCGCGCTCGACGTACACACCGAGGCGCTGGTGGAGCAGGCACTGGCCCGGGTGCTCCGGGACACCACCGCGCTGCTGGTCGTGCACCGGCCGTCGACAGTCGCGCTGGCCGACCGGGTGGCGCTGCTCGCCGAGGGCCGGATCGCGGCGGTCGGCACCCACTCCGAACTGCTGCACAACGTCCCGGCGTACCGCTCGGTGCTCTCCGCCGCCGGAGACAGCGACGATCTCGGCCTCGTCAGGTCGTGACAGAAACCATGCCCGACACCGACCCACCCGGCACGTCACACCCCCCGGCCCCCGGCACCGCTCCCCCGGACACCGACGGGGCCGACGTGACCCGGTGGCGGGGCATCGCGGCCGATCCGGAGGCGGACCGTACCGCCGCCGAAACCGGCACCGCCCACGGCGTCGCCCAACTCCGGGCCCGCAGCCGGATCCTGCTCCGCTCGCTGGTCCGGCCGCACCGCCGACTGATCGGCATCGCCGTGGCCCTGCTGCTGTTGCAGAACGCGGCCGGCATGGCCGGGCCGTACCTGGTGATGCTCGGCATCGACCGGGCCATCGGACCGCTCCGGGCCGGAAACGCCGGGCCGCTGGTCGCCGTGGCCGGCGCGTTCGCGGCCGCGGCCGTCGCCGAGTACGCCGGCAAGCGCGGCTTCCTCACCCTCTCCACCCGGATCGGTCAGGCCATCCTGCTCGACCTGCGCCAGCGGGTGTACGACCACTTCCTGCGGTTGTCGGTCAGTTTCCACGAGCGCTACACCTCTGGCCGCCTCGTGGCCAGGCTGACCAGCGACATGGACTCGATCGCCGAACTCGTCGACGGCGGAATCGACGATCTCGTCCTCGCCGGGCTCTCCATCGTCTCGGTGGCCGGCATCCTGCTCTGGCTCGACCCGCCGCTCGCCGCCGTCACCCTGCTCGCCTTCCCGTTCCTGCTCTGGCTCTCCCGCTGGTTCGCCCGCGCCTCCGGGCACGCCTACCGACGTACCCGGGAGGCGGTCGCGCTGGTGATCGTCCACTTCGTCGAGTCGCTGGGCGGGATCCGGGCCGTTCAGGCGTTCCGTCGCGAGCCGCGCAACCAGCAGATCTTCACCGCCGTCAACGACGACTACCGGCAGGCCAACCTTCGAGCGTTTCGGCTGATCGCCACGTACTCACCAGCGATCAAGGTGATCGGCAACGTGACGATCGCGGTCGTGCTGACGTACGGCGGGATGCGGGTGCTGGACGGCCACACCGAGATCGGCGTCCTGGCGGCGTTCCTGCTCTACCTGCGCCGGTTCTTCGAGCCGATGCAGGAGTTGAGCCAGTTCTACAACGCGCTCCAGTCCGCCACCGCCGCCCTGGAGAAGCTGGCCGGGGTGCTCGACGAACGACCCGGCGTGCCGGAGCCGGCGGCCCCGCGCCCACTACCGGCCGGGGCACCTCGCGGTGCCATCGACTTCCGGTCGGTGGTCTTCAGCTACCGGTCGGACACCCCGGTTCTGCCGGAGCTGACCCTGTCGATCCCCGCCGGTCAGACGGTGGCGCTGGTCGGCGCGACAGGTGCCGGCAAGTCGACGGTGGCCAAGCTCGTCGCCCGGTTCTACGACCCGACCCGGGGATCGGTGACCCTGGACGGGATCGACCTGCGCGACGTCGCCGACGCCGACCTGCGGCGCGCGATGATCATGGTTACCCAGGAGAATCACCTCTTCACCGGCTCGGTCGCCGACAACATCCGGTTCGGCCGGCCGGGCGCGGCCGACGCCGACGTGATCGCGGCCGCCGACGCCATCGGTGCACACGACTTCATCGCCGCACTGCCCGACGGGTACGCGACCGACGTGCACCGGCGCGGCGGTCGGCTTTCCGCCGGGCAACGGCAGCTGGTCGCGTTCGCCCGGGCGTTTCTCGCCGACCCGGCGGTGCTGATCCTCGACGAGGCGACATCGTCCCTGGACATCCCGAGCGAACGGCTGGTGCAGCGGGCCCTGCGGACCATCCTGGCCGACCGGACCGCCATCGTCATCGCCCACCGCCTGTCCACAGTGGAGATCGCGGACCGGGTGCTCGTACTGGAGGGCGGCCGAGTCGTCGAGGACGGCCCGCCCGCCACCCTGATCACCCACGGCGGCCGCTACGCCACCCTGCACCACCAGTGGCGCGACTCCCTGCTCTAGATGTAAGGAAGGGCCCCTTGTTATCGCTTTCTGTAGAAGAAGGGTCCCTCCCTAACACCTCCTGACCTGTCACACCCGTACGGCAGCATGCACGGAGTTGCCGTGGTGGAACGGGGGGACCGACGATGGTGGTACGGGTGATGAGCCGTCGACGGTCGGCTGCGGCGATCGAGGCCGCCGCCCCCGGGGCTCTGCTGCTCGACGTGACCTCGCGGGGCCCCGCCCCCTGGGTCCGGTTGAGCCCGTTCTATCCGCACGGCGGCATCCCGGTGCCGTTCAGCCCCGGGAAGACCGGCGAGTCCGTGGAGGGCGTCTGGCAGGCACTCAAGGTGTTCACCGATGCCGACGTCGATCCGAGCCGGCTTCGGGTGACGACGATGCGGGGACTGAAACGGACCGTCCGCAGGTACGGCGCGGTGCGTGGACACCGGACCGGACTGGCCGGCGACCGGCTGTTGGGCTACGAGGAGGCGAGGCGACGCATCTACCTGCCGACGTACCGGTGGACCCTGGAGAACGCGGCCGCCGACCTGGTCGCCGAGCTGCGCCGGCTCAGTGTCGACCGCGACGTGGTACTGCTGGACTACACCACCAACGGGGACGTGACGGACCTGGGTACGCCGCTGTCGCACGCCGCCCTCGTCGCGCTGTTCCTGGCCGGGAACTGGCCATGGGAGTCGCCCGACGCCGAGTGACCGACGCCGAAGAACCGACGGCGGGAAATCGGGGTCGGCCGGCCGGCCACCTCCCGTACCATCGGCCAATGACGGATACGGACCGGTACCAGCGCGCCGGTGTCCCCGAACGGCCGAGCCTGGACGGCCTGGCGGAGAAGTGGGCACCCCGCTGGCAGGAGGAGGGCACGTACGCGTTCGATCGAACGAAGACGACTGTTCGGGATCGGGGCGCGGCGTCAGAAGCGCCCGGCCGGAGCGGTCGCAGTTCGGACGTGTACTCGATCGACACCCCTCCGCCGACCGTATCGGGCGAGCTGCACATGGGGCACGTCTTCTCGTACACCCACACCGACACGGTGGCCCGGTTCCAGCGGATGCGCGGCCGGACGGTCTTCTACCCGATGGGCTGGGACGACAACGGGCTGCCCACCGAGCGTCGGGTGCAGAACGTGTACGGCGTCTCCTGTGACCCGAACCTGCCGTACGCCCCGCAGTGGCAGCCGCCGGAACGGCCGGTCAGCGAGGCGGCCCGCAAAGCGCCGACGCCGATCTCCCGCCGCAACTTCGTGGAGCTGTGCGCCCGGCTGACCGCCGAGGACGAGCAGGTCTTCGAGGCGCTGTGGCGGCAGCTCGGGCTGTCGGTGGACTGGTCGCTGACGTACACGACGATCGGGGACCGGGCCCGGGCCACCTCACAGCGGGCCTTCCTGAACAACCTCGCCCGGGGCGAGGCGTACACCGCCGAGGCGCCCGCGCTCTGGGATGTCGGCTTCGGCACGGCGGTGGCCCAGGCCGAGTTGGAGGACCGGGAACGCCCGGGGGCGTACCACCGGATCCGGTTCGAGGTCGTGGCGCCCGGTCCCGGCAGCGCCGGCACTCCGCCGGCCCCCGGCCCCGGCCGCGAGGAACGCCACGTCCACGTCGAGACGACCCGGCCCGAGCTGCTGCCGGGCTGCGTGGCGCTGGTCTGCCACCCGGACGACGAGCGGTACGCCGACCTGGTCGGCGGCCGGGTCCGCACCCCGCTGTTCGGCGCCGAGGTGACGGTGTACGCACATCCGCTGGCCGACCCCGCCAAAGGCACCGGTCTCGTGATGACCTGCACCTTCGGGGACCTGGCCGACGTGACCTGGTGGCGGGAACTGCGCCTGCCCACCCGGGTGGTGATCGGCCGGGACGGGCGACTGCTGCCCGATCCTCCGGCCGAGGTCGATCCGACCCCGTACGCCGAGTTGGCCGGTCTGCGGGTGAACGCGGCCCGGCGGCGGATCGTGGAGCTGCTCGCCGCCTCCGGCGACCTGATCGGCGAGCCGAAGCCGGTGACCCATCCGGTGAAGTTCTACGAGCGGGGCGACAGCCCTCTGGAGATCATCTCGACCCGGCAGTGGTATCTCCGCAACGGCGGCCGGGACACCGAACTCCGGGCCGAACTGCTCGCCCGGGGGCGGGAGCTGAACTGGGTGCCGGAGCACATGTGGCACCGCTACGAGCACTGGGTGAGCGGCCTGACCGGGGACTGGCTGATCAGCCGGCAGCGCTATTTCGGGGTGCCGTTTCCGATCTGGTACCGGCTCGACGACGCTGGCGAGCCGGACTACGCCCAGCCTCTCACGCCCGAAGTGTCGCTGCTGCCCATCGACCCGACTTCCGACACCCCGGCCGGCTACGACGAGTCGCAGCGCGGGCAACCGGGTGGTTTCATGGCGGATCCGGACGTGATGGACACCTGGGCCACCTCGTCGTTGACACCGCAGATCGTCGGTGGCTGGCACGACGATCCCGAGTTGTTCGCCCGGGTCTTTCCGATGGACCTCCGCCCGCAGGGTCAGGAGATCATCCGTACCTGGTTGTTCTCGACAGTGGTCCGGGCGCACCTGGAAGCCGGGGTGCTGCCCTGGCGGGACGCCGTGCTCTCCGGCTGGATCCTCGACCCCGACCGCAAGAAGATGTCCAAGTCCAAGGGCAACGTGCAGACCCCGATGGCGCTGCTGGAGGAGAACGGCCCGGACGCGGTCCGGTACTGGGCGGCGAGCGGACGGCCCGGCACGGACCTGGCCTTCGACCCGGGCCAGATCCGGATCGGCCGCCGGCTGGCCACCAAACTACTCAACGCGTCGAAGTTCGCCCTCGGCCTGGGCGCCGCCGACGCCCTCCGGGCCCCCGCGACCGAGCCGCTGGACCGGTCGATGCTCGCCGCACTCTCCACTGTGGTGGCGACCGCGACCGACGCCTTCGACCGGTACGACCACACCGACGCGTTGCAGGCCACCGAATCCTTCTTCTGGCGGTTCTGCGACGACTACATCGAGTTGGTGAAGGGACGGGCCTACGGCGAGGGATCGGGCGCCGACTCGGCCCGTGCCGCGCTGGCCGCCGCCCTCGCCGTCCAACTGCGACTGTTCGCCCCGTTCCTGCCGTACGTCACCGAGGAGGTCTGGTCGTGGTGGCGGTACGGCTCCGTGCACCGCTCACCGTGGCCGACGACGTACGAGATCCAGCGGGTGGCCGCCGACGGCGACCCGGCCCTCCTGGACCTGGCCGGCGCCGCGCTCACCCAGATCCGCCGCGCCAAGTCCGAACGCAAACTCTCGATGCGAACCGAGATCCCACTCGCCGAAGCACTGGGCCCGGCCGCGATGCTCGAACAACTCAGCACCATCGCCGCCGACCTGAAGGCAGCCGGCCGGATCACCAAACTCGACTTCCTCCCCGACCGCACCCCGGAACTCGTCATCGCCTGCGCCTTCTGAGCGATGTAAGGAAGGGCCCCTTCTTATCGCTTTCTGTAGAAGAAGGGCCCCTTCCTAACACCTGTCGGAAAGCCAGTCGGCGTGGCGGGTGCGTAGGTTCTGTTGGATTGCCGGGGTGGGGAGGAGGACGTCCGCGCCGCCGTCGTACGGGGCGTAGAGCCAGGACAGGTCGGCCGGAGCGATGATCACGTGCGACACCTGGTCGTCGGCGACCCGGCGGAGTAACGGATCCAGCCGACCGGGCTGCCACGTGATCCGGTCGACGTAGGCGTGCGCGAAGAAGAGTTCCGGCTCCAGGTGCGGCCAGGAGAGCACCGACCAGCATTCCGCGTCGGGGAACAGTTCCGCGATGAGCGGCGTCCGGCGGCGCGGCACCGGCGTACCCGCCAACTCAAGCGTGATCACCCGCAGGTCCGGAAGATCGCCTCGGAGTTCGTCGGACGGGGCGTCGGGCAACGATTCGAGCAGCAGCTCGAGCAGGGAGTCGAGCAGGGCGTTGTGCCGGTGCAGGACGGTCGCGTACTCGTCGTCGGTCTCCGGATGACGTTTGGCGTCGGGGAGGGTGTGGAAGCGTACCCAATGATCGCCCAACCCCCGCAGGTCGGAACTTATCGGCGGCACCCCCGGCCAGCGGGCGTCCCACCGGGCCTGTAGCGGATGGCCGTCGGTGCCCGGCGGTGGCCAGCTCCGCACCTCCCCCGCCGGTACGGCCTGCCGACCCGACGCGACCACCTCACGCAGCGCGCGGACGTACGGATCGTCGCTCGGCGCGTCCGGGTCGGCGTCGAAGACCGCGATCAGCGCACCACCGTCCCATCCCCAGCGATGCACGTCACGCCAGATCCGCAGGTTCGGATGCTCGACCTCCCGGCGTGCCTCGGCCGGCGCCAACAGCGCGATAGCCTCCGCGAGTTGGTCCCGGTCGAGCCGCACCGAACCGGTGGCACCGTGCCAATCCACGACCGTCGCCAGTACCGCGGCGGGCAGTACGTGGTCCCGCTCGTTGACCCGGACGAACTGGATCTCGCCCTCGACCTCCGTGACGACCGGCTGACCGTCGCCGTCGTGACCGTCGAGTTCCGGGACAACCGGCTTCCCCTCGCCGCCGTGAGCGTCGACCTCCGTGACGACCGGCCGCCCGTCGCCGTCGTGACCGTCGAGTTCCGTGAAGATCGGCGTCCCATCGCCGTCGCTCGCCGTCGGAGCGAACCCGACCCCGTGCAGGACGGGCCGTTTCCAGCCCAGGCCACGCTCGAATCGCGCCCGCGCCTCGTCGATGTCCTCCGCCGTCACCCAGGTCTGCGTCACAGCGAGATCATCGCAAACCACACCCCCGGACCGCGACGGTCGCCCCAGCGCCGGACCGCTCACGCACGCCGGCCCGGACTGCCATTCCGGTACGTCGCTACCAGTCGAGCTGTGGACTCCCCAGCTCCGAGCGGGCCGCCGACGCAAATCCGCGCTCCGCGCGTCGACACCGATCGAGGATCGGATCCGGTACCTGGCCCGCCGGATGTTCTGCCCGTGCCTCCACGAGGCGGCGCGCCTCGACGATGACAGTCTGGGCGCGTGCGGTGGTGTCCGCCTGGTGCGCGATCAGGCGGCGGGTCGACGCGCTGTGGGGCGGCGGCTAGGTTCGGGCGGGGGTCCAGCCGGTGGCGGTGAAGCGGTCGGCGTCGGCGCCCTCGCCGTGGAAGAGGAGCCCGTTGGTGCCGGCGACGAGCAGGTGGTCGACGTACACGCCACGGCCTCGGGAACTGCCGTCGGTGACGTAGCTCCAGCGCAGGTCGGTGGTGCCGACCGGCACCTCGGCGAACGCCTGCCACCAGCGTCGTCCGCCGTATCCGGTGACCGAGCCCTCGGCGGTCCACCGCCGGCCCGCACCGACGAAGGTCACGTCGACCGGGGTCCAGTTCTGACCACCGTCAACGGAGGTCTGGAAGTGCAGGACGTCGTAGCGCGGCTCGGTGTCGTACCAGCG
>NZ_JADPUN010000086.1 GCF_015690345.1 Plantactinospora alkalitolerans
GTGCGGTACAGGGGGATGAAGGAGACGAGCAGGAAGACCGCGCCGACCGGGATGAGGTCCTTGTCGACGAAGGGCAGGGCGAGATCCAGCGCGACCAGTACCGGCGTCCAGACCTTGACCCGACGGGTCACCGCGAGCAGGACGACGATGGCCAACTGGGCGAGGTAGAACAGGAACGGCCCACCGTCGTAGATGGCGAGCGACACCCCGGGAACCGACTGGATCCGTTCGAAGTGGGTGGCCATCTCGGCCCGGTCGGTGGAGATGAAGCCGACCACCAGGTCGATGCCGAACTGGATGACCAGAACCGCGATGCCGGCGGTGCCGATGGCCGCCAGCGCGGTGGCCGTCCTCGACCGGGCGGCCAGGTCACGCATCTGCCAGAAGGTCGACACGAACAGCGCCAACGCGGCGATGAAGGCCAGGTGCCCGACCGTCCAGGCGATACCCGGGCCACGGCTGCCGTCGAGTCCGTCGAGGATGCGGATCACGCCATAGGCCAGGGTGAGCAGCGGTGCGGTGATGAAGGCGGTCCGGACGTTCATGGGTGTACCTCGCTCAGACGTGAAGAAGTTGACGGGTGAAGGGTGCGAGTTCGACCGCGCGGTCGGCGCCGATGACGACGGTGCCGCCCAGGCGTACGGCTGTCGTGCCGATCTGGCAGGTTGCGGCGACCGTGAAGACCATTCCGGGGGCCAGCGCGATGTCGTAGCCGATCGTCGGCAGGTCGGGTCCGCAGCCGCCGATGATGCCGGCGGGAACGCTGCTGATCTGGGGCGTCCGATGAGTGCCGCCGGCGCCCGCGATCTCCTGGCGCATCGACTCGGCCACCGCACCGAAGGGGGTGCCGGCCCGCATCAGCCGCAGACCGGCCGCGTACGCCGACTGGGCCGCGACGCCGGCCCGGTCGACCTCGGGGTTGCTGGTCCCGGAGGCCGTGATCGCGGTCAGATGGTGACTGGCGCCGCGCCCGGTGCCGCTGACCACGTCGGCCAGCACCGTGCCGTCGCCGGAGGGTGCCCAGGAGACAGTGGCCCGCCCGCCGGAGGCGGCCAGCGCGGCGGCACCGGCCTCGGCCGCGCTGTCCCCCGATCTCAACCGCCCGACCATCGTCCGCGCCACCGTCTCGCCGACGCTGGCGGCGGCGGCGAGTTCCCCGAGTTCCTCCTCCGAGCGGGCCAGGGTGAGCAGCAGGAACGGCCGCCACACCGGCACGAACGTCGCGGCCGGCACCAGGCGCAGAACGTCGGCCCACAGCGTGTACGGCATCGTCGCGCCGTGATGCAGCGGCGAGAACGCCTCGATGCCGATGACTCCGACCGTCGAACGGTCCAGGTCGTGTTCACCGAGGGCATCGGCGATCCCGTACGCGTGCAGTCCCTCGCGGACGTCGGCGGTCGCGAGCCAGGGGGTCGGCGGCGCGGGCCATCGGCCGGGCCCCACCAGTACGGTCGGCGGCCGTCCCCGGGTGAGCAGCACGAGCGCACCGACCGTGGCACCGGCGAAGAAGTCGGCGGCCTCGCCGTAGGCGATCAGCCCGGCCACCGACTCGGCGTCCATCAGCTGATCGGCCAGGCGGTGCCGTCGGGTCCGTTCCGCGTCCGACAGGGTGGTGATGTGCATGATCGAAAGGCTAGGAAGACCGGCCTGGTACGGGTACCGGACAGGTGACCAGTCGCCGTCCGCACGGTGTCCGACGGGCGGCGGGACGGCCGTTCGATCTTGGTAGGTTGTCGACGTGCTTCGGGGACGGGCGGCCGATCAGGCGGCGATCGACGCGCTGCTGGCCGACGGACATGACGGGCACAGCGGCGCGCTGGTGCTGCGCGGCGAACCGGGCATCGGCAAGACCGCCCTGATCGAGTACGCGGCGAGCCGGGCCGACGGGATGACGGTCATCCGTGGCATCGGCATCGAGACCGAGGCGGAGATCGCGTTCGGCTCGCTGCACCTGCTCCTGCTACCCGTGCTGGATCGCCTCGATCTCCTGCCCGGACCCCAGGCGGCCGCGTTGAAGAGCGCCTTCGGGCGAGGACCGGCGGCTCCCCACGATCAGATGCTCGCCGGGCTGGCGGTGCTGTCACTGCTGGCCGCCGTGGCCGACGAACGTCCGCTGCTGTGCCTGGTCGACGACGCACAGTGGTTGGACCAGGCGTCGGCTCGGGCTCTGTCGTTCGCCGCCCGGCGGCTCCAGGCCGAAGGTGTCGTACTGATCTTCGGAGCCCGTGCGGAGTTCGAGGGCTCGGGGCTGCCGCAACGGCGCCTGCTGGGACTCGACCGCCCGACGTCGGCCCAGCTGTTGACCGACCACGCACCCGGGCTCGCCACGCTGGTACGGGATCGGCTGATCGAGGAGTCGGCCGGCAACCCGTTGGCGTTGCTGGAACTGCCCCGCTCGACGGATTCACTGTCGTACTACCACAGTCCGCTTCCACTACCTCGCCGGATCCAGGAGACGTACGAGCAGCGCATCGCCGAACTGGAGGCCCCCGCGCAGACGATGCTGCTGCTGGCCGCGGCCGAGGGCACCGGCGACCTCGGCGTCGTGCTGCGGGCGGCGACCACGCTCGGGGTGGAGATGGAGATGCTCGGCCGGGCCGAGCGGGCCGGCTTCCTCCGGGTGGCCGACGCCGGGGTGAGCTTCGTACACCCACTCATGCGGGCGGCCGCCTTCCAGCACGGCACCTTCGACCAGCGTCTCGCCGTACACCGGGCGTTGGCCGACGCGCTGACCGACCAGCCGGAGCGGCAGGCGTGGCAGTTGGCGGCCGCGGCCACCGGCCCGGACGACCGGGCCGCCGACGCGTTGGCCCTGGCCGCCGAGTGGGCCCGCGAACGCAACGGGTACGCCGCCACGGCGGCCGCGCTCGAACGCTCGGCCGAGCTGACCGCCGACCCCGTGGTTCGCGCCGAACGACTGGTCGCCGCGGCGACCGCCGCCGCCGACGTCGGCCTCGGCGGGCGCGCGCGTTCCCTTGTGGAGCGGTGCGCCCGGCTGACCGGTCGTTGGCACGACGCGGTGGCGACGGCGACCGAGGGCCTCCAGATCGCGGCCGACATCGGCCAACCGCACCGGGCCGGATACCTGGAGGGCATCCTGGCCTGGGTGGCCGCCGTCCACGGCGACGACGAGCGGTGCCTGGGCTACGCCGCCAGCTGTCACGACCGGTTCGGGAAGAACGGGATCGCGAACGGACTCGCCTGGGCCCAGTGGTCGCGGGCCATGCTCGAACTGGGCGGTGGTCGCCTCGCCGAGGCGCTCGGCCGGTTGGACGAGGCCGTACGCGGCCCGGTGCGTCACCAGATCCAGGCCGTCTACTTCGCCCCCGACCAGATCGAAGCGGCGGTACGGCTCGGCCAGCCGGAACGGGCGGTCGAGCCACTGGCCCGCTTCGAGGCGTGGGCCGAGGCGTCCCGGTTGGACTGGGCTGACGCGGTGCTGCACCGGTGCCGGGCACTGTTGGAAGCGGACGCCGAGACCGCCCACGAGCTGTACCGGTCCGCGCTGGCGTTGCACGCGGACAGCGGGCGCCCGTGGGAGACCGCCCGCACCTACCTGCTCCTCGGCGAGCGGCTCCGACGTGACCGCCGGATCGTCGAGGCCCGCGATCAGCTCCGCCACGCGTTGGAGATCTTCGAACGGCTCTCCGCCGCACCGTGGGCCGGGCGGGCGCGGGCCGAGCTGCGCGCCGCCGGAGAGACGTCCACCGCGCCGACGCCGCCGGACCTGTTGGCCGCGCTGTCCCCGCAGGAGCTACAGATCGTCCGCCTCGCCGCCAGCGGCCTGACCAATCCGGAGATCGGCGCACAGTTGTTCCTGAGCGCCAAGACCATCAGCTACCACCTCTACCGGGCGTTCCCGAAGCTCAACGTGACCAGCCGTACCCAACTCGCCCGGCTCGACCTCGCCGGCTGAGCCGTCGTCGCGGGCCGGGCCGGGCCTGGTTCGGCCGGGATTCATACCGGCTCAGGGCCCGGCGTTTCGCCTGGTCGACGCGGGTCTAGGTTGGCCTGGAGTTACACCGGCTCATGGCCTTTGGATGGCCCGCCGGAGCCTCCTCCTGATGGGGCACTTACTTCTCGACTTCGACCCGCAAGGTCCGGGAGTCGGGGGCCAATCCGTTGTAGGTCTCGAAATCGAAATGCCTGCCTCCCGGGACGCTTTCGTGAGCGAGCGTCAGCAGGTGGCGGGCAAGCGATACCAGGCCGGCCGGATTACCCGAGATGATCACCGTGCCGTCGAGGCTAGGGAGCACCTCGGCCCGGAGCACAGCGTCGTCCTCCCACCACGTGCCTATCCCGTGCTTCGGGTCGTAGGTCCAGACGTCGACCGTGCATGTGGTCTGGCGACGACTGTCCTCATCCATGACGACACAAGCTACTGGCAGCAGCTTGGGAACTCGCTGGGGCGCCACTCGGGAGCCGCCCGCGCTCGCAAACATCCCTGCCGTTGATGAGGCGGGGTGGGGATGCGAACTCGCACCCGCAAAGCTGGCTCACCCACGCCGCGCTGATCTACCAGCACCCCACCCAACAGCAGGACGAGGGCATCGCCGACGCGGTTAGGGCGCCCATCACGAAGGAACGAGTTCGGGCACGCAACGGGCACGGTCACCACGAGAGTCGAGGAGCATAAGTGAGAGCCCTGGTCGACTCATCATCCGACCAGGGCTCTCGTTGTCCGAGCGGGTGAAGGGAATCGAACCCTCACTGTCAGCTTGGGAACTCGCTGCGGCGTCCACTCGACTCAAGGTCAACGGCTTGGGGTCCTGGTCACGGTGCCCGTGGTTGACCGCGATTCCCCGTGGCTTCCCGGCGCGACGGGCACGTAGGGGGCACGCGCGGCGTCCGGGTACGCATGGGTGAGTACGACGAACGGTGACCCAGCCGGACCGGTGGCAAGCCAGTCCGGGGTTTGGACTGGCGCGCCAGTCGGAAGCCCCACGCACGACGCTGCCCAGCCCTGCCGGCTTCCGTACCACCGCGCCGCGCTCGCAGCTCCGGGGGCAACCGCTTCAGCTCTCGCCGTGAGGTACGGAGACAAACCCGTCCGTCCACTCGTCCTCGTCGAGCTGGTGCCGGTCGACCATGAAGCAGTCGGGTTCGTCGCGGAAACCGGGGAGAAGTCGGGCACGCTGGATGCGCTTCTCCGCGCGCTGCTCGCTGGAGTAGACCCCGAGCATCTTCAGGTCGTCGCCGTCCCACTCGTCCCAGATCAGCTCGCCATCCTGGCGGTGAAGAGTTGGGCTACCGTCAAGGTTGCAAGCATGCCGGATGTGCCAGAGCACGAAAACATCCACGAGCGAGACCGTACCGGCGTCTGGCAGATCAGCCGGACGGGCGCGGCTGCCGGCGGGTGTCGGTGGCTTTCCGCACCGGCGCCGCAGGCGTCCGGGGCGGCTCCCCGGCGGGCGGTCTACCGCGCCCGAGCCGCGCGGAGCGCGGCGCCTTGATGCCGGGGTCGGCCCGGTGACGGTGGCGAAGGCGTACCGGCTGCTGCGGTCGATCCTGAACACGGCGGTATCCGACCGGCTCATCACGAAGAACCCGTGCCAGATCCCGGGCGCCGGGTTGGAGAAGAGTCCCGAGCGGCCCACCGCCACGATCGAGCAGGTGTTCACCATCGCGGGCGCGGTGCCCGAGCGGTACCGGGTCCTGGTCCTGCTCGCCTGCTTCAACTCGCTGCGCTGGGGCGAACTGGCCGCGCTCGCCCGGAAGCATGTCGACACGATCGAGGGAACGGTTCTCGTCGAGCGCTCGGTGGTCGAGCTGCCCACGGCGGAACTGGTGTTCGGACCGCCGAAGTCGGACGCGAGCGTACGCGTAGTCACCATCCCGAACATCTGCCTACCCGATGTCGTGCGGCACCTGGCGAACTTCACCAACGAGAGTCCGGAAGCCCTGCTGTTCGTCGGGCCGAAGAATGGGCCGCTGCGGCGGTCGAACTTCCAGGATCACTGGCGCAAGGCGACGGCGGAAGCGGGGATTCCTGGGCTGCACTTCCACGATCTGCGGCACACCGGGAACACCTGGGCGGCGGAAACCGGCGCGACGCTGCGCGACCTGATGGACCGGATGGGCCACTCCACCACCCGAGCCGCGCTCATCTACCTGCACAAGACCGCCGGGCGTGATCGGAAGATCGCCGACGCGTTGAGCAAGTTCGTCGAAGACGCGCGCAAGGACACCAAGGCGAGCGACACCGACGACGAGGACCAGGCGCAGACCGACGCGACCGGGGACACGGCGGAGGGCACGGAAGGGCACACCGAACCGGAGGGGCACGCAGGGGGCACGACACCCAGATAGAGATCAGAAAGAGCGAAGGCCCAGCGTCAGGAAGTCTCCTCTGACCTGGGCCTTCGTTGTCCGAGCGGGTGAAGGGAATCGAACCCTCACTGTCAGCTTGGGAAGCTGATGTTCTGCCATTGAACTACACCCGCGAGCGGACCCCACTGTACCTGGTCGGGTCCGCTCGCGCACTCACCCGCCCCCTCCGGTCGTGCCTCGGCCGCGCCTCCGCCTCGCGCCAATCCCCGAGCACCACACCGCCGCGCATCATTTGCAAAGGCCATCACGCAAGGTAACGTCCGCCCCACCTGTAACAGTGGCTCTACGTGTTCGTAGCGCCACTTTCCGGAGGCAAAGGTGAGGCAATGGCGTTGCACAACATTCGACGGTCGTCACGCTGGGCCGGCATGGCGGGCCTTCCACTCGTACTGCTGCTCGGCTCCAGCCCGGCGGTCGCCGCGTCGGCGGTCCCCGGCGGCAGCGCCGAGCCGGGCTGTGTCGAGTCGACCGACGACCACCCGAACGCCAAGGCCAGACCCGGTACGCCACACGGAGTCGAACCGAACGAACTGACCGCGACCGAGGCGGCCGAGCGGGAGCGCGTCGTCGACGCCGCGTACGCCCAGCGGGTGGGCGTCGCGCCGCTCCACCTCCCCGGCAAGCTCCGGATAACCATCGACGTCGTCTTCCACGTCATCTCCAGGGACCGGACCCGGGCCGGCGGGAGCATTCCACAGTCACTGATCGACACCCAACTCAAGGTGCTGAACGACTCCTTCGCCGGCCGTACCGGCGGGGCCTGGACGCCCTTCCACTTCAGGCTCAAAAAGGTGAACCGGGTGGTCAACCCGGCCTGGTATCCGATCGTGGCGGACAGCCCGGCGGAGGCGCAGATGAAGCGGGCGCTCCGGGTCGGCGGAAAGGACACCCTGAACCTCTACACGGGGCTGTTGGACGAGGACCTGCTCGGCTGGGCAACCTTTCCGGAGCGGAGGTACGACCGGCAGGACGGCGTGGTCGTGCTCTCCGAGTCGCTGCCGGGTGGGACGGCGACGCCGTACAACGCGGGGGACACGGCCACCCACGAGATCGGCCACTGGCTGAACCTGTACCACACCTTCCAGGAGGGCTGCACCGGTCGGGGTGACCAGGTGTTCGACACGCCCGCGGAGGCGGTGCCGGCCTTCGGCTGCCCGGTGGGACGGGACAGTTGCCCCACCGGGCCCGGCCTGGATCCGATCCACAACTTCATGGACTACTCGGTCGACTCGTGCATGAGCCAGTTCAGCTACGGGCAGGCGTACCGGATGCTGAAGGCCTGGAAGGCGCTCCGCGAGTCGTAGCCACGGCCAGGGTCAGGATGTCGGCACCGGCTCCTCGACGAGGGACCGGCGCCGGTGGGCCCGCCGCTTCGGGCCGGTGCCGGTCGTGGCGCCGGCTGGATCGAGCCAGACCTGCACCGCCGGGCGTTCGGACCGGTCCCCGGCCAGCGGGGTGGCCCCGTTGCTGCCGTGCCGGGACAGCATCGCCACGTCGACCGTGAACTCGAACAGCCGCCAGTCGACCTGGGGGGCGGCCCTCAGGTTGCCGGCAAGCCGGTCCACCCGGGCCTGGTCGGTCACCGGCCGGGCCCGGCCGGCCACGTACGCCTCGTCGTCACTGTCCTCCGGCGGGAACGAGTGCAACGCATAGCGGCCATCCCGTTCGAGATCACGACGCTTGGGCGAGTCGACGACGAAACAGAACATCCCCTCGTCGGTGATGACCGGGGATACCGGATGCACGCGCGGCCCACCGTCGGCACGCACCGTTGCCAGGTAGCCGAGACCCGGCCCGTACTGCTGGATGAGGACGCGGATCGCGTCGGCGAGACGGGGCTCGTCGGAGGCGAATTCGGACCAGGATGCCATGACGACATTCTATCGAACATATGTTCGATCACCTACCCCGACCCGCCTCCCCGGCAGGTCGCGACCGAGCCCGATCGGGGAAGTCGCTAAGGTGGCACGGTGCTGCTCTCCGACCACGACCTAGTGATCGAGATCAAGGCGGGCACCCTCGCGCTTGAGCCCTTCGAACCCGCGTTGGTGCAACCGTCGAGCATCGACGTACGCCTGGATCGCCTGTTCCGGGTCTTCAACAACCACCTCTACACCCACATCGACCCGGCGATCCAGCAGGACGAGCTGACCTCGCTGGTCGACGTGCCGGACGGCGAGCCCTTCGTACTGCACCCCGGCGAGTTCGTGCTCGCGTCGACACTCGAAGTGATCTCGCTCGGCGACCAGCTCGCCGGCCGGCTGGAGGGCAAGTCCAGTCTGGGCCGGCTCGGGTTGCTCACCCACTCGACCGCGGGCTTCATCGATCCCGGTTTCTCCGGCCACGTCACCCTGGAACTGTCCAACGTCGCGAACCTGCCGATCACGTTGTGGCCCGGGATGAAGATCGGCCAACTCTGCATCTTCCGGCTCTCCTCGCCGTCCGCGCACCCGTACGGCTCGGCCGTCTACGGCTCGCGCTACCAGGGGCAGCGCGGGCCGACCCCGAGCCGCGCCTGGCAGAACTGGCACACCTGGCCCACCCGCTGACCTGATGACCTGAACCGCCGCCCTCCGCACCGCTGCTGGCGGTACTGACACGACAGGGCCCCCGCCGCGACTGCGACGGGGGCCCTCGACGTGCTGCGCGGTCTTCCGGGTCCCTCTTCCGGTCAACTGACGGGCGGGATCAGCCGGGTCTGCCGAAGCTGTGGATCTCGCCGTCGTCCATCCGCTTCATCTTGACCGGCTCTCCGGCCCGGGACGCGTGCACGATCCAGCCACCTCCGACGTACATCCCGACGTGGCTGAGGTCGGCGTAGTAGAAGACCAGGTCGCCGGGGCGAAGTTCGGATCGGCTGACCGACTTGACCTTCCCACGCTGCGCGCGGGCGTTGTGCGGCAGTGACACCCCGCCCTTGGCCCAGGCGGCCAGGGTCAGGCCGGAACAGTCGTACGAGTTGGGCCCTTCGGCACCCCACACGTACGGCTTGCCGATCTGCTGGCAGGCGAACTTGACCGCCTTGCCGGCGTTGCCACCGGGGTAGGTGGCCGGGCACGGTGCCGGGGCGAGCGGACCGGCGGAGCCGTTGCCGTACGCCTTGATCCGCAGCTTCTGCAGCCGGTCGACCTCGGCGTCGATTTCCTTCTTCTTCTTGGCCAGCTCGGCCTCGGTCTTGGTGAGCTGGTCGACCAGGGTGTCCAGCGGGCGCTTCTGGGCGTCGTACTTGTCCCGCAGGTCGATCACCGCCTGCACGTCGCGCTGCTGCTGGCGGGCGAACTGGTCGAGTACGGAGAGTTGGCCGACGAGTGCGGCCGGCGACTTGTTGGTCAGTAGGGCGTTGACCGACGAGGCCTTGTCGCCCTTGTACGCCTCCACGGCGAACTCGCTCACTCGGTCCATCGCGGCGTCGATCTGCGACTGGAGCGGGGCGATCTTGTTCCGGAGCGTTTTGGCTTGGGCCTTCTTCGCGGCCAGGTCCTGCCGGGTGGCGTTGTGCTTCTCGACGATCGGCTCGAGCTTGCGCCAGGCCGTGTCGATCTGCTTCTCGATCTCGGCCACCGACGGTTCCGCGAGGGCCGGCGTGGTGCCCACGAACAGCACGGCAACGCTGGCCAGCACGGCGAATGCGGCGGCGAGAATGGACCTTCGCAGAGGCGGTGTCGCCGTCCCGGTGCCGGTCGTTGTAGACCGGAGGGACTGCGACCGCGGGGCAGGGGGAGCCACCGGGGTCCGTACTCCTTCTTCCGTAGCCCGCCTACCGGGTTAGCTGACGGGTTCGGGCGGGAAGATATTCGCCCTACCGCTGACGCGGATTCACCCCATGGTGCCCGGGTCCCCGGTTCGCTGATATTCGACGATTCGGCGGTGTAGAGACGTCGCTGCCCGGCTGGGCGGCCTGCCGTCGTCTCCGACGGTCCCCAACATTAGAGAAGCCTGTTATTCAAACGCAACCCGTGATCCGAGTCGATTCGTTACGTATCGGAGCGCTCGCTGAGGGTGCGAGCGAACAAACGTCCGAACGGCCCCCGAAATAGGTGAAGATTTTCTACATCGCGATGAGTGTCACCGGCAGCTATTGACGGAGCATCGTCCCGGGTGGAGGGTGATCATCAAGCCCACCCCCGGCGAATGGAGGTTCGATGCCTCGAACGACAATGCCGTTGAGCAGGAGAATCGCGCTCGGGACCGCCGTGGTCGGCGCCGTCGCGCTGGTGCCGTCCGGCCCCGCGCCGGCAGCGGTCCCGGCGACCGACGGCCGGCAACAGGAGTACGCCGCCGCCGCGACCGAATTCGGCGTACCCGAAAGCGTCCTGCTCGCCGTCTCCTATCTGGAATCTCGTTGGGACACCAACGCCGGCACGCCGAGCACCAGCGGCGGGTACGGCCCGATGCACCTCACCGATTTCGACCACCTTGACGGGCTGGCCGGACAGCCGCACGAACACGGCGAGGACCGGCGTGGTGACAGCGCCCGGCCCGCCGCACCGCCGCACCCGAGCGGCACGGACAGCGGAACCACCGCCGACGGGCAACGGGCGGCGCCGGCTCCGGGTACGCAGACCCTCGACACCGCCGCGACGCTGACCGGAGTCGACGAGCGGGCGCTGCGGACCGAGCCGGCAGTGAACATCCGGGGCGGTGCGGCGCTGCTCGCGTCGTACCAGAAGGCACTAACCGGACCGACCGGCCTACAGAGCGACCCCGCGGCCTGGTACGGCGCGGTGGCCCGGTACGCCGGCAGCGACAGCGCGGACGCCGCGCGGACCTTCGCCGACGAGGTCTACCGGACCATCACCGAGGGTGCGACCCGGACCACCGACGACGGTCACCGGATCACCCTGGCCGCGCACCCCGGACTCGTCCCGGCCCGGTCCTGGCTGGACCGGCTCGGCCTGCGCACCCCCGCCCGGCCCGACGGGCTGGAGTGCCCGCGCGACATCTCCTGCGAATGGATCCCCGCGCCCTACCAGGCGTTCGGCGACGGCGACTACGGCAACCACGACCTCTCCGACCGGCCGGGACGGCAGAAGATCGAATACATCGTCATCCACGACACCGAGGGCAGCTACGACACCACGCTCCGGTTGGTGCAGGATCCCACCTACGTGAGCTGGCAGTACACGTTGCGTTCGGCGGACGGGCACATCGCACAGCACGTCAAGGGCAAGGACGTCGCCTGGCACGCCGGAAACTGGTACGTCAACGCCAAGGCGATCGGGCTCGAGCACGAGGGTTATGCCGCGCAGGGCACCTGGTACACCGAGGCGATGTACCGGACCTCGGCCAAGCTGGTGCGCTACCTCGCCGACCGGTACGACATCCCGCTGGACCGCCAGCACATCATCGGCCACGACAACGTCCCCGGGATCCTGCCGGCGAACGTTCGCGGCATGCACTGGGACCCCGGGCCGTACTGGGACTGGTCGCACTACTTCGACCTGCTCCGGGCCCCGTTCTGGGGCACCGGCACGTCCCGGACCGGTCTGGTCACCATCGACCCGGACCTCGCCACCAACCGGCCGGCCTTCACCGGCTGCGACACGGCCGGCGTGCCGTGCCCGGCGCGCGGCTCCTCGTCGGTGATCCTGCGCAGCGCTCCGGCCGCCGACGCGCCACTGGTGAACGACATCGCACTGCGTCCCGACGGCACCCCGAACACGATGCACATCTCCGACCACGGGGCGCGGGCCTCGGCCGGGCAGACCTACGCCGTCGCGGGCCGGCAGGGCGACTGGACCGCGATCTGGTACCTCGGCCAGAAGGCCTGGTTCCACAACCCTGCCGCGAATCCGACCGCGAAGTGGTCGATCGGACTGGTCGCGACGCCGAAACCGGGCCGGGCGACGATCCCGGTGTACGGCAGGGCCTACCCGGAGGCCGCCGCCTACCCGGCCGGCGTGCCCTACCAGACGGTCACGCCGTTGCAGTACACCCTCTCCGCCGGGCAGCGGTACGCCGTCGGCAACCTGCTACCCAGCGAGTACTACCGGGCCACCACGTTCGACGGCTCGTCGCCCGGCGACTGGACGGTGATCCGCGGCGACACCAGGTACGTCCAGATCCAGTTCGGACACCGGATCATGTACGTCAACGCCGACGACGTACGGCTGCTCCTCTCCCCGATCGGCGCACCGGGCTGATCCGGCCGGTCGACACACGTCGGGGCTCGCCACGCGGCGGGCCCCGACGTACGCCGGGAAGCCACGGCACCCCGGCCGGGATCAGGTCGACGCGGACTGCTGACTCGCGGCGGCGGCGGTGGGCTCGCCGGCACCGACGACGGCGGTCAGCACGTCGTCGAGCGTGACGACCCCCAACGGCACCCGCCCGTCGCTCACCAGCACCATGTGCCGGCGCTCCCGGCGCATGGCCAGCAGCAGGTCGGCGAGGGTGCGATCCGGCGGTACCACGGCCAGCGGGCGTAGCAGGTCGGTCGGCACCGGCGCCCGACGCGCCGCACCCTCGTACCCGAGGATGTCCTTGACGTGCACGAAGCCCAGCACCCGGCGGGTGGACCGCTGGACCACCGGAAACCGGGACCGACCGGTCCGGGTGGCCAGTACCTCCAGCGAGGCCGGCGAGACGTCCTCGGCCACGGTGGTCACCGTCGCCCAGGGCCGCAGCGCGTCCCCGGCGGTACGGCGGTGCAGGGCGAGCGCGCCGGTGATCCGGGCATGCTCCTCCGAGCCCAGCAGGCCCTCGGTACGCGCCTGCGACACCAGTCCGGCCAACTCCTCGGCGGTGAACACCGTCTTGACCGCGTCGGTCGCCTCGATCCGCCACAGCCGCAGGATCTGCGCGGAGGCCCACTTCATCGCCAGCAGCAACGGCTTGGTCGCCACGCAGAACGCCAGCATCGCCGGGCCCAGCCAGAGCGCGGACGGCTCCGGACCGGCCAGCGTGATGTTCTTCGGCACCATCTCGCCGATCACCGTGTGCAGGAACACGACGAGGCCCAGGGCGATCACGAAGGCGACCGGATGCACCGCGCGGTCCGGCAGCCCCAGCGCGTGGATCGGTTCCTCCAGCAGATGCGCCAACGCCGGTTCGGCGATCGCGCCGAGGCCGAGCGAGCAGATGGTGATGCCGAGCTGGGCACCCGCGATCATCAACGGGATCTGGTTCATCGCCGACAGGGCCATCCGGGCCCGCTTGGAGCCGGCCGCCAACGGCTCGATCACGGTACGCCGGGACGCGATCAACGCGAACTCACTGCCCACGAAGAAGGCGTTGCCGAGCAGCAGCCCGATGGTGATCAGCAGGTTAGTCACGGTGATCGCCGGGCTCCTCCGGGCGGACCACCCGGACCTGCTCGATCCGGTGCCGGTCCACCTCGACCACGGTGAACTCGAAACCCTGCTCCCGTACGGTCTCGCCGGCCACCGGTATGTGCCCGAGCCGGGCCAGCAGGAACCCGGCCAGGGTCTCGTACGGCCCCTCGGGGAGCCGGAAACCGACCTGTTCGGCGAGCTCGTCCTCGCGCAGCACCCCGTCGACCAGTACCGTCCGCTCCCCGCCCGGCGCCGTCAGCTCAACCGAACTGTCGTGCATCGCCTCCGGGTCGAACTCGTCGGCGATCTCCCCGACCAGCTCCTCCACCAGGTCCTCGACGGTCACCACGCCGTCCGTGCCGCCGTACTCGTCCACCACGATGGCCAGGTCGGCACTGGCGGCACGCAGGGCGGCGAGGACGCCGTCCAGGTCGAGGCTCTCCGGCACGTACACCGGCTCCCGGGCCACCGAGGCCACCGTCGTTGCGGCCCGGTCCCTCGGCGGTACGCCAAGCGCGTCGGACACCCCGGCCACCCCGGTCACCAGGTCGAGCGTGTCCTCGTAGACGGGAAACCGGGTACGCCCGGTCTGCCGCGCGAGCGCCAGCAGCTCGGCGACCGAGGCGCCGGCCCGGAGGGCGACCACGTCGACCCGGGGGGTCATCGCCTCCGCGGCCCGCTTGTCACCGAACCGGATCGTGCGTTGCAGCAGCATCGCGGTCTCCCGGGGCAGGGCACCGGCCTGGGCGGAGATCGCCGCCAGCAGGCCAAGTTCCTCCGGCGACCGGGCGCTGGCCAGTTCCTCCTGCGGCTCCACCCCGAGCCGGCGGACCAGCCAGTTCGCCGAGTTGTTCAGGGCCCGGATCAACCAGCCGCAGACCCGGGAGAAGGCCCGCATCGGCGCGGCGGTGGCCAGCGCGACCGGCATCGGCCGGGCCAGCGCGGCATTCTTGGGCACCAGTTCGCCGAAGAGCATCGAGAGCAGGGTGGCCAGCGCCAGGGCCAGCAACGGGGTGATCTGCCCGGTCGCGTCCCCGGCGACCGGCCGGAGCACCGGCGTGAAGAGCTTCGCCAGCGCCGGCTCGGCGAGATAGCCGGTGAGCAGGGCGGTGATGGTGATGCCGAGCTGGGCACCGGAGAGCTGGAAGGACAGCTCGCGCAATGCCTTGCGTACCGTGCCGGCTCGGCGGTCGCCCTCGGCCGCACGCCGGTCCAGTTCCGCCCGGTCGACGGTGACCAGCGCGAACTCGGCCGCGACGAAGAACGCGTTGCCGCCGGTCAACAGCACGAACCCGGCCAGTGGCAGCAGCGTGGTCAGTAGTAGGGCGTCGATGTTCGGTTCACCTCGACCGTCGTTGCGTCCCGCCCGGGATAATCGAGCAGAGTACCGGCCCGACCAGCCATCGAGCGCCCCGGCCACTCACCGCCGGAAGCAGCGCCAGTCGAAGGCGTCGCCGGTGTCGTTGCGGGCGAACGCCCCGTCGCCGTAGGTGTCCCGGCAGGCGGTGTCCATGTCGACCGTGCGCGACGACAGCAGCAGTCGCTCGCACTCCCACCGGCCGTCTCCACGCGGGTCCGCCCAGCTCGTGCCGCCGACGTGCCGGTCGCAGTACCGGTCCATCATCCGCGCCAGCTCGTCCCGACCGTCGGGGCCGAGCAGCACCGGCTCCGGAGGCGGCGGGGGCGGCAGTTCGGCGGCCGGTGGTCTCGACGTACCGCCGGGGCCCTGCGTCGGGGTCGCACCCGGCACCGCCGTCCTGGTCGGCACGGACCGGGCCGACGGCGTCGGTCCCGGCGCGTTCGTCGCGCGCGGCGGCAGCGGCGACGTCGTCGGGGACGGGGGGACCTCCGGCGTACCGCTGGGTGTCGGCCCGGCCTCCTCCGTCGGCACCGGTGTCGGCGGCCGGCTGGCCGCCGCGACGGGCACCGCGGCCGCCGGTCCGGAATCACCACCCCACAGGTACGGTCGCAGCACGGTCGCTCCGGCCGGGATCGCGAGGACCAGCAGCCCGAGGCCGAGGCCCAGGACCGCCGTCAGTCGCAGTCCCCGCCCTGGCCGGGCCCGCCGGTCCGCCGGTCCCGTCACCCCGGCCGACCGGCCGGCCCGGTGACGTCCGGTCGACTCCGCAGCCGTCCCCGTCGGTGCATCCTTCACCACGCGCCGTCCGCCTCCCCGCTGTCTCGTGAAACACGATCGATGCGCTCGACGATCGATGCGCTCGACGATCGATGCGCTCGACGATCGGTGCGACCGGTGCGATCGCGACTCCGACCGACCTCGGCCGACGCCGATCCATCGGCGATCGTCAGCCTGCCCACCATGAGCAAGGTACGCGGGAACGGCGTGTGTGGTTCACCCCAGTACGTGACTGTGGTGCGCGGCAGGTGGTCCGGCGCTGCTCCTCAGGGTTTACCCAGGCGCCACCGGTTAGCGTTCAAACCATGATCATTGCTACCGATCCGCTCGCCGCCGAGCCCACGCCGCTGACCGGTATCGCCGAGTGGGCGACCGACCTGATGGACAGCCTGGGTGCTCCGGGAGCGGGGTTGGCGGTTGCCCTGGAGAACCTCTTCCCGCCACTGCCCAGCGAGATCATCCTGCCGCTGGCCGGCTTCGCCGCGAGCCGGGGCGAGATGAGCCTCTGGTCGGCGATCTTCTGGACCACGCTCGGTTCGGTGGTCGGCGCCCTGGCGCTCTACTACCTCGGCGCGCTGCTCGGCCGGGACCGCACCCGGGCGCTCGCCGCGCGGATTCCGCTAATCAAGCTGGCGGACGTGGACCGTACCGAGGCGTGGTTCGTCCGGCACGGCGCCAAGACCGTGTTCCTCGGTCGGATGATCCCGATCTTCCGCAGTCTGATCTCCATTCCGGCCGGCATCGAGCGGATGCGCCTGCGGATCTTCCTGGTCTGCACCGCCCTCGGCAGCCTCATCTGGAACACCGTGTTCGTAATGGCCGGATACCTGCTCGGCGAAAACTGGCACCGCGTCGAGGAGTACGCCGGCCTGCTCCAGAAGGTCGTTCTCGTCGCGGTCGCGGTGGCCGTCGGCTGGTTCGTGATCGCGCGGCTGGCCCGACGCGATCCGGCGCACAGCCGGCACCGCAGGTGACCCGGTCAGGACGTCTGCCAGAGTGGTGATCGCCGCAGGTCAGCGGTGGTCGCCAGGATGGGGACGGACGTTGACACCACCTGTACGGTGCGTAACATAGATAGAAGTCTATCGATGGTTCCGCTCCCACCCTTCCGGACGTTCCAGCACCGGTGACCCCGGTGACCGGCGAGGGCCCGCGCCTCTTGGCGCGGGCACCCGCCGACGCACGTCCGGACTGGTCGCCCGCCCCGAGGGGGCACGTTCCCGTCGATCCACCACCTTCGACTGGAGGATCAACAGATGTGCTTCCATCGTCACCGGTCCCGGCTGTGGTCAGCCGCGACCGTTGCCGCCCTGGTCGCGGCCGGCGGGGCGGTCGTCACCGCCACCGCGGCACAGGCCGCCGCCGGCTGCACCGTCACCTACTCGGTCGCCTCGCAGTGGTCTGGCGGCTTCACCGCGGCGGTCTCCGTCACCAACCTCGGCGACCCGATCAGCTCCTGGACGGTCACCTGGAGCTACGCCGCCGGCCAGCGGGTGAGCCAGGCATGGAACGCCACGGTGACACAGAGCGGCAGGCAGGTCACCGCCCGCAACGCCGGATACAACGGCAGCCTCGGCACCGGGGCGAGTACCTCGTTCGGCTTCAACGGCACCTGGACCGGCAGCAACCCCGTACCGGTCGACTTCGCGGTGAACGGCACCGCCTGCACGGGTACGCCCGGCGGCAACCCGACCACCCCGCCGGCCACCAACCCACCGACGACACCGCCGAGCACCAACCCACCGACGGCCCCACCGAGCACCAACCCACCGACGGCCCCGCCGACGACACCACCGAGCACCAACCCGCCCGGCAACCCCACCTGGGGCACCGCGCTTCCGCCGGCGGGCGCAGCCACCAGCCGGGCGTACGCCCTGATCTCCACGGCGAACGAGAAGGGCTACCTGCCCCGGTCCGGCGAGTGCTCGGTCGAGATCCACGCCCGGTACTGGACGTACGGGCCGGACGGCAGGGTCTACCCGACCTGGCACCCGAACCGGGACGCCAGCGGCTGCAACTTCGGCCACGAGCACGGTGACGACCCCCGGCCGTCCGACCTGTTCCGCACGGTCAACTGGCCGGCCTTCGGCTACACCAGCGAGGTCATGCTGAGCAGCATGCCCGAGCACAGCCACCGGCACGAGGACCACGTCGGCCACAAGGCGCTCATGGTCAACAACGTCAACGTGATCCAGGGCGACAACGGCACCAGTTTCTTCCCGCCGCAGGGCACCACGATCGCCGTCTGCGACGTACTGCTCAAGTTCCACCAGGGAACCCACTCGCCGGACGCCTTCACCAACAACGTCCACGAGCTGCTCTTCAACCAGCGCTGCACCGCGAGCAACGGCGGCCAGGTCACCGAGGCCCGGTACAACGCGATGATCCCGCTCGGGCGGGCCGGAGGATTCAGCCCCAGTGAATGCCCGGGCTTCGGCGGCCGGTTCATCAACGTCGCGCCCCCGGTGCCGGCGGACTCGCCGTCGGACACCCGGTCGCTGGGCCGGCTGATCACCGAGCCGGGCTGCGTCCAGGCGATCCGGGAGGGCCGCACCCACAACGACCCGCTCTACCCCAACCCGGTGCCGTTCACGGTGTCCGACATGGACGACTTCTGGTTCTCCGACGTCACGGTGACGGGATCCGGGCTGAACTTCCGCATCGCGCCGCTGTTCTACGTGGTCAACCCGTCGCGCTACTACGACCCGACCAAGCCGAGCAACCTGGGCCGGATCGTGGACCTGTGCTACACGAACCTCGCGGGTGGCGACTACTGCAACCAGGCACGCCAGGCCGGACAGAATCTCGCCTGGGACGACCCGCGCTCGCCGTTCAAGGGCACCCTGCGGGAGTTCCGGCCGGGCACCTTCTCGGTGCAGAACAGCGGCCCGACCACGGTCTACACCGACGTGTACGGACGCAACGCCTCGACCACGCCGTTCACCGGCTCCATCCAGCAGTACTTCTCCGGCAACCAGAGCGGCCAGATGTACGTCCGTGGCGCCACCAGGGACTACGCCGCCAACGGCGTACACGCCCCGAACTGAGGCCTGCAGGTGTGTTAGGAGGGGTCCCTTCTTCTACAGAAAACGATAAGAAGGGGCCCTTCCTTACCTCTCAGTCGCCGAGGTAGCGCAGGACGGCGAGGACGCGGCGGCTGTAGCCGGTGACGTGCGCCAGGTCGAGCTTGTCGAAGATCGCGTTCACGTGCTTCTCGACCGCGCTCTGCGAGATGTGCAGGTGCGCGGCGATGGTGGCGTTGGTGTGGCCCTGCGCCATGTGGTCGAGTACGGCCCGCTCGCGGGCGGTCAGCCGGCCCAGCGGGTCGGTGTGACTGGTCCGGGCCAGGAGTTGGCGTACCACCTCCGGGTCGAACGCGGCTCCGCCGTCGCCCACCCGGGCGAGCGCGTCGAGGAACTCGCCGACCTGGGCCACCCGGTCCTTCAACAGGTACCCGACGCCGGCACTCTGGCTGGTCAGCAACTCCACGGCGTAACGCTTCTCGACGTACTGGGAGAGCACCAGGACCCCGACGGCGGGCCAGCGGCGGCGGATCTCCAACGCGGCGCGCAGCCCCTCGTCGGTGTGGGTCGGCGGCATCCGTACGTCGGCGACCACCGCGTCCGGCGGCTCCGCCTCGACGGCCGCCAGCAGCGTGACCGCGTCGCCGACCGCGGCGGTGACCTGGTGGCCCTCCTCGACGAGCAGCCGGATCAGACCCTCCCGGAGCAGGATCGAGTCCTCGGCCAGGATCACTCGCATGGCAGCTCCGCGACGACGCTGGTCGGCCCGTCCGGTGGACTCTCCACCCGGAGCCGGCCGTCCTGGGCGGCGACCCGGCGGGCCAGCCCCGACAGTCCGCCGCCGGTCGGATCGGCACCGCCGATGCCGTCGTCGCGGACCGTGACGACGAGCCACCCCTCGCGGACGGCGACCTCGACCTCGACCCGGGTGGCCCGGGCGTGCTTGGCGGCGTTGGTCACCGCCTCGGAGATCACGAAGTACGCGGCGGTCTCGACCGCCCGCGACGGCCGCCCGGTCAGCCGGTAGTCGATCCGGACCGGCAGCCCGGCCCGCTCGGCGACCCGGTCGAGCGCGTCGGCCAGCCCCAGGTTGTCCAGCGCGGTCGGATAGATCCGCCAGGCCACCTCACGCAGCTCGTCGAGGGCCCGGCCGGACTCCTGGTGCGCCTGCCGGAGCAGCTCCACCGCCTTCGCCGGGTCGCTGCTGCGCCGGGCCCGGCCGACCAGCATGCCCAGGGCGACCAGGCGCTGCTGTACGCCGTCGTGCAGGTCGCGTTCGATCCGCCGGCGCTCGGCGTCGACCGCCGCCACCACTCCGGCGCGGCTGGTGGCCAGCTCGGTGATCCGGCGCTGCAACACCTCGCGCCCGTCCGGGCCGAGGAAGCGCCGGGCCAGCCGGCGGTCCAGCGTGACGATGCCGGCGGTGCCCTGGACCACGAGGAAGAGACCGACCAGCCCGAGTACGAGCTGACCGAGAAGGGTCGGCGGGCTGCTCTCGCCCCGCAACGCCTCCCAGATCCAGAGTCCACCGGACAGCACGCCCCAACCGAAGATCAGCAGGACGAAGCCGCCGAGCATCCCGACCGCCCACCGCAGGCTGAGGTAGCGCACGGCCCGGCGACCGCTGTAGTCGGCCACGTTCTCGCTGTCGAGGAACGTCGCCAGCCGCCACCGTTCGACCTCGGCCAGGTGGCGGGCGCCGGTCTCGATCCGCTCGACGATCCGCCCGACCGCCGCGCGCCGGGATCCGGGTTGGACCCAGACCACGAGCAGGACCGCTCCCAGGCCCAGCAGGTACGTCAGCTCCACCGTCCCGGTCACCGCGCCGAGTAGGATCCCGACGCCGATCCGCAGCCAACGCCGGGTCAGGCGGGGCAAGGTCGCTCCGACGACGGGCCGGGGCCTCCCGGTTCCGGTCCCGGTTCGGGTCCTCCCGGTCCCGGTCCGGGTTCCGCCCGGCGCGGTCAGGTCCTCCGGAAGTGCCGACACCTCTGGAGGCTACCCGTGTGGTTTTCCACAGGTTCGAACCTGGGGAAGCGCCGGTCCTGGGGAAGCGCCGGTCCTGGGGCGGCGCCTCGTGGGGCGGCGCCCACCTTCGGCGGGCCGGGTGCGGCGAAGGGGAGTTCAGCTACCCGTCTCGGCGGGAAGTGCGGCATCGGACTTCTCGGGGGCGGCCGGTGGCTGGATCGAGCGGAGCAGCACCGTGGCGACGTCGATCACCTCGACCTGTTCGCCAGCGCCCTTACCGGTGACGCCGTCGCCCAGCATGGTGGAGCAGAACGGGCAGCCGACCGCGATGGTCCGGGCACCTGTGGAGATGGCCTCCTCCACGCGGTCGACGTTGATCCGCTTGCCGATCCGCTCCTCCATCCACATCCGGGCGCCGCCCGCACCGCAGCAGAACGACCGCTCCTGGTTACGCGGCATCTCGGTGACCCCGTCGGCCGCCGCCGCGCCGAGCACCTCGCGGGGCGGTGTGAAGACCCGGTTGTGTCGACCCAGATAGCACGGGTCGTGGTACGTGAGCGAGCCCTCCACGGGCTGGACCGGGGTGAGCCGGCCGGTGGAGACCAACTGGGCCAGCAACTGGGTGTGATGTACGACCTCGAAGTGCCCGCCGAGCTGCCCGTACTCGTTGCCGAGGGTGTTGAAGCAGTGCGGACAGCTTGCGACGATCTTGCGCTTGGCCGGTTCGCGGTCGCCGAACGCCTCGTTCAGGGTCTCCACGTTCTGCTGGGCGAGCATCTGGAAGATGAACTCGTTGCCGATCCGGCGGGCCGGGTCGCCGGTGCAGGTCTCGCCCTCGCCGAGGATGGCGAAGTTGACCCCGGCCTCGTGCAGCAGGGTGGCCACCGCCCGGCTGGTCTTCTTGGCCCGGTCCTCGAACGCCCCGGCGCAGCCCACCCAGAAGAGGTACTCGAAGTCGTCGACCTCGCCGACCCGGGGCACCTCGAAGTCCAGCCCCTTGGTCCAGTCCTCCCGGGTGTTCGGCGGCGCGCCCCACGGGTTGCCCTTGTTCTCCAGGTTGCGCAGCATCACGCCGGCCTCGGACGGGAAACTCGACTCGATCAGCACCTGGTAGCGGCGCATGTCGACGATGTGGTCGACGTGCTCGATGTCCACCGGGCACTGCTCGACGCAGGCCCCGCATGTGGTGCAGGACCAGAGCACGTCCGGATCGATGATGCCGAGTTCCTCGGCGCCGCCGACCAGTGGCCGGTTCGCCTCGGCCAGCGCGAGTACGTCCAGGTGCGCGAGTTGCGCAGCGGTCGCCTTCTCCTCGCCGGACGGGTCCTTGCCACCGCCGGCCAGCAGGTACGGCGCCTTGGCGTAGGCGTGGTCGCGCAGCGACAGCACCAGCAGTTTCGGCGACAGCGGCTTGCCGGTGTTCCAGGCCGGGCACTGCGACTGGCAGCGTCCGCACTCGGTGCAGGTGGTGAAGTCCAGCAGGCCCTTCCAGGTGAACTGCTCGACCTGGGCCACCCCGAACTGGTCGGATTCGGGGTCCGCCTCCTCGAAGTCGAGCGGCTTGCCCCCGCTCATCATCGGGCGCAGCGCGCCGAGACCGGACGCCGGCCGGTCGGGGTTGCGCTTGAAGAAGATGTTGAAGAATGCGGCGAACCTGTGCCAGGCCACCCCCATCGTCACGTTCAGCGCGATGACGATCACCCAGGTCATGGAGATGGCGATCTTCACCGCGGCGGTGACGCTGACGCCCGCCGCCGCGTCCGGCAGGAGGCTGCCGATGGCGTGGCTGACCGGGGTGGCCCAGAAGGGGAACTCGAAGTGGTCCGTGGCGACCTTGAAGCCCCGGATCAGGAATCCGCAGACCAGTACGGCGAGCACCACGGCCTCGACGAAGTAGCCCTGCCACATCGTCGAGCCGGTGAACCGCGACCGCCGCTCCGGGTTACCCGGCCGGTTGGCCAGCCGGATGGCGATCAGCACCAGGATGCCGGCGGTCCCGAGGACCCCGATCACCTCGGTGACCAGGCCGTAGCCGACCCAGTGTCCGAGCACCGGAAGCCCGCCGGTCGGGCTGGCGACCTCGAAGTACGCCTCCAGTACCAGCAGTGAGAGGACGACGAAGGCCACCATGACGAACCAGTGCGCGGCGCCCACCACGCCCCAGCGCAGCATCCTGGTGTGACCGACGGTCTCGACCAGCATGTTCCTGGCCCGGACGCCCTTGTCGGCGAACCGCTCCGGGTCGGGCTGGCCCTGCCGGATCACCGCCGTCATCCGCAGCACCGCGCGCGTCGCCAGCCATACCGCTACCGCGGTGATGCCGGCGGCGAGGACCGTGGTGACGATCTGGACGCTGCCCATGCGCTTGGCCTCCCCGTCCTGCTGCGTGATCCGTCCGCTGCCGGTCGGGCGGTTCATCGACCGGCGGCGGCGATGTGTGCAGCCTACGCGGCGAGGTTACTCGTTGGTAACGTGACAGTCGTCGCAACCGCCGCCGCCGTCCTGCCGACACCCTAGGGGACGGGCGTTCTCCGGTGCGGGGACGACGCCGGGCCGGCGTCGCGACGGAAGTCCGACCTCGGCGGTCAGCGCCACCGGGAGAGCAGACCGAGTGATCCGACCATCGCGCCGAAGCCGATGGCGAGGTTCCAGTAGCGCCAGGTGGCGACCGGGTACTGCATGTCGGACAGGTAGAAGACGACCAGCCAGCCGATGCCGAAAACGATCAGAGCGACTGCGGTGGCCGGCAACCAGACCGGGCTAGGCTTACGCGTCGCAGCGGTCGACGTCGGTCGGACGTCGGTCGGCGGCGTGTACACCTTCTTCTTGCGGACCTGAGACTTGGGCACGGCGCTCTCCTGAGGGGGTGGTGATCCTCGTCCGGCCTGACAACCGGACGCAAGGGCGACGGTCCATGGCCAATAATGTTCGACAGCTAGCGTAGTCGCGATGACCCGTTCAAGCCACGGACCCGGTCAGGTGGGTACGGAAGGGTGAACGTCCCGATCGCTCCAGGAATTCCCGCGATCAGGACATACTTACCATATCGGCAGAACCCGGAGGGAGGCCTCGATGGAGTACACATCCGGCGGCGCCTCCTGGCAGAAGGTGCTCCGGCGAGCGGCCGCAGGGTTGCTCCCCCGGCGGCCCACCCAGCGCAAACCCGGTTGGTCGGTGGGGGTACCGCTGATCGCCCTCGCCGCGGGGGTGCTCTTCACCACCTCGGCCACCACGGCGGGTGGAACCTCGCTGCGCGAGGATCGACGCCCGGAAATCGCTCAGCTCATCGAGGACCGTCGAGATCAGGTCGCTACGGGACAGGAGCGGGCCGCCACCCTCCGCGACGCGGTGGAGAGCCAGACCGAGGCGCTCGGCGGCTCCGACGGCAGGGTCGCGGCGCAACGGGACCGCGCCGCGAACAGCCGGGAGGTGGCCGGTTTCACCCCGCTCACCGGTCCCGGGATCAGTGTGGAACTCAACGACGCGCCACGGCTCGGCGACGGTAGCCAGCCGGCCGGCGCCAGCAACGACGAACTCGTGGTGCACCAGGGAGACGTGCAGGCCGTCGTCAACGCGCTCTGGGCCGGAGGGGCCGAGGCCATGGCAATCATGAATGTCCGCATCCTCTCCACCAGCGCGGTACGCTGCGTGGGGAACACCCTGCTCCTGCACGGCAGGGTGTACTCACCACCCTTTCAGATCACCGCCATCGGCGATCCGGCCGCGCTCACGCGGGCGCTCGCCGCATCCGAGGGGGTGCGGTCGTTCAAGGACGCCGTTGCCCACTACCAACTCGGATACCGCGAGACAGTGGAGCCCACCGTGACGGTACCCGCGTACGACGGTCCCGGCGGACTGCGATCCGCGAAGGTTCCGGGGTGAGTCCGGTGACCGGCGACCCGAACTCCGCCCGCAACGGCCGGCACCGCGCCCCCGACGGCGACGACCCGACGATGTTCATCCCCCGCCCCGGAGAGGCCGGCGAGCCGTCTCCGACGGACCGGCCCGAGCG
>NZ_JADPUN010000166.1 GCF_015690345.1 Plantactinospora alkalitolerans
GTGGCGGGACTGATCGACGTCGCCGTACGGGGGGCGGCCGGCGGCGTCGCTCCGGTGGGTCCTTCCCCGCCCGACGCCGCACGCGGTGCCGGTGCCGGTGCCGGTGCGGGTGCGGGCGCTGGTGCCGGTGTCGGTGCGGGTGCGGGTGTCGGTGCGGGTGCGGGTGCGGGTGCGGGTGCGGATGCGGGTGCGGGTGCTGGTGCGGCAACCGCTACCGATACCGCCGGAGCCTGGGTGGTCCGCCCGTCCTTCGGGCTGAAGGTGCCCGGGTCCCCGCTCGGTTCTCCCGGATTCGTCGCGGCCGTGTCGCTCATCGCGGTACCTCCACCGTCGTGGGGTTGGCGGACGTACCGGCGGCGACCGGGAGAGTCACCCGGATCTGACAGCCGACCGCTCGTCGTGATCCGTTCGGCGGCCCGGTCCCGGTCATCGGCCGGTCGGCGACGGCGATCGTGCCGCCGTGCAGTTCCACCACCCAGTGCGCGATCGCCAGACCGAGGCCGGTGCCGCCGTCGCCGGTCCGCTCGCCCCGGGTGAAGCGTTCGAAGACCTCCGGCCGGAGCCGTGCGGGGATGCCCTCACCCTCGTCGGTCACCTCGAACCGCAACTCGTCCGCCACCCGCTTCGCGGCGACGAGTACCCGCCCGCCCACCGGGCTGTGCCGGGCGGCGTTGTCGAGCAGGTTCGCGAAGACCTGGTGCAGTCGCCGGGGATCGGCCTCGACGTGCAACGGCGCCGGCTGCTGGCGTACCTCGAACCGGACCTCGCGCCCGGCACCGGCCGCGTTGACCGCGGCCTGCTGGACGACCTCGTCCAGGAACTCCGCGACGTCGATGTTCTCTCGGCGCAGCGGTAGCACCCCGGCGTCGAGCCGGGACAGGTCGAGCAGGTCGGCGACCAGGTGACCGAGCCGCTCGGTCTGGGTCAGCGCGACCCGCAGGGTGGACAGGTCCGGCTCGGCCACGCCGTCGACGATGTTCTCCAGTACGCCCTGCAGGGCGGTGATCGGGGTACGCAGCTCGTGTGAGACGTTCGCGATCAGTTCCCGGCGTCGCCGGTCGGCCTCGGCCAGGTCGCCCGCCATCTGGTTGAAGGCGGCGGCCAGTTCACCGACCTCGTCCCGAGATGTCGCCCGGACCCGTCGGGTGTAGTCGCCCCGGGCCATCGCCCGGGCCGCAGCGGTCATCTCGCGCAGCGGAGAGGTCATGCCGTGGGCGAGGAACTGCGAGGTGAGCAGGGCCACGCCGCAGGCGGTGCCAGCGGTCCACCAGGGGATCCAGCCGATGCCGATGATGAACACGGCCAGCCCGGCAGCTCCCGAGCCGACCATCAGGATGCCCAGCTTCAGCTTGATCGACCAGATCGGGTCCAGCGGTCGGGGCAGGACGTCGAGGGCAGAGTTGAACCCGCTCCAGAACCTGGTCACGGCTGTACCTCCAACGCGTAACCGACCCCGTGGACGGTGCGGATCAGGTCGGCGCCGAGCTTGCGGCGGAGCGCCTTGACGTGACTGTCGACGGTTCGGGTGCCGGAGCCGTCCATCCAGCCCCAGACGTCGGCGAGCAGGCGTTCCCGGGGCAGCACCATCCGGGGACGGTTGGCGAAGTGTGTCAGCAGGTCGAACTCGGTCGGGGTCAGGTGCGCCTCGACGCCCTCGCGCCGGACCCGGCGTTCCGCCTGGTTGATTTCGAGGTTTCCGATCCGGAGGATCTCGGTCCCGGTACGCGCCGCGCTGCTGGCCCGGTCGACCCGGCGCAACAGGGCGTGTACCCGGGCCGCCAGCTCGCGCAACGAGAACGGCTTGGTCAGGTAGTCGTCGGCGCCGACGGCGAGCCCGACAAGCAGGTCCGTCTCGTCGTCCCGGGCGGTCAGCATCAGCACCGGGACCGGTCGGTCGGCCTGGATCCGCCGGCACACCTCCAGCCCGTCGAAGCCGGGCAGCATCACGTCCAGGACGACCAGTTCGGGGCGACCCGTCCGGAACGCCTCGACGCCGTCCGGCCCGGTCCGGGCGATCGCCACCAGGAAGCCCTCGGCGCGCAGCCGGGCCGCGACCGACTCGGCGATGGTGCGTTCGTCCTCGACGACCAGGATCCGGCGTTCCGTCATGGCCCTGACTGTAGGGACCGCCCGTGTGTGATCGTGGAGCGCGTTGTGAACAACCTGTGGAGAACCGCGCTGCCCTGTGGATAACCCCCGGGGCTGGGAAAAGCGCCAGCCGACGCGCCCGCACCGCGTGGTCTGCGGCGGCGGGGCGTGCGGAGGCGGGGTCTGCGGAGCGGGCGTCCGGAGGCGGGTGTCAGGTGTGCAGGTCGGCGGCGGTCAGCAGACTGTCGAGGCGGAGTTCCCGGGCCATCTCCGGCGAACACTCGGCGACCAGCGCCGCGGTGCCGAGCGCCGTACCGCCCCGGATGGTGATGACCTCGTAGAGGGCGCGTATCTGGGCGCCACTGGCCACCCAGTCGTCCACCACCAGTACCCGGTCGGCCGGACCGAGGTGCCGGTTCCGTACGCCGAGGGCCAGTCGCCGCCCCCGGTAATCGGAGTCGGTCCAGGCCCAGGTGGTGGGCTCGGCGATCCGCCGGTCCCCGGTGTTCTTGTACGCCGGGACAAAACCGACACCGAGCGCGTTCGCCACGAGTGGGCCCAGTAGCAGGCCGGTCACCTCCGGCGCGATCACGACGCTGGGACGCTCGTCCCGGAAGGGCTCGGCCAGCGCTGGTCCGAGACCGGCGAGGATGGCCGGGTCCCGCCACCAGCCGGACGAGTCACTGACCAGGTGGGTGCTCTCCGGTCCCGGGTCGGTCCACCGGAACCCCTCGACCAGTCGTTTTCTCAGCTCGGCCCGTCGCACGCAGACCATCTTGCGGCACTCCGGCGGACCGGTTCGCGGTACGGGCACGTCCGACCCAGCCGGGATCGGATGATCGGCTACACGTTTCACCACATAAACGGGCAAAAGCACATGATCACGTTGACTTCCGAAGTACCTGTCTCGTTACGGTCCGACCCGATCCATGTCGTCGTACGAGGGGAAGTGCCGGTGGCCGGGAGACATGTCCGAGCTCGAATCTTCAGGACGCCGACCGGTCTGGTGGCCGCCGGTGCGGTGGCGGTCGCGCTGGTCGGCGCGGGTGCCGCCGGGGCGGTACGGCTCGGCACCGAACCCGCCGCCAACTCGTCGTCGGTGCCGCTGGTGACCGCCCCGGTCGTACCGGGCAGCCCGAACGTACTGCCGACGACCTCGACCAGCCCGGCGCCGACCAGCCCCGATCCGACCCGTTCGGCCGAGCACTCCTCCCGGTCCAGCACCCGGCCGACGCCGAGCCCGACCCGTTCCGCCGCGACGAAGCGACCCGCCACGACGAAGCGGTCGGCCTCGACGCCGACGGTCCGAGTGGTCGACACCGGCTCCTGCGGCGCGTCGTACTACGACCAGGGACAGGTCACCGCGAACGGGGAGGCGTTCAATCCCGACGGGTTGACCGCCGCGCACAAGACCCTGCCGTTCAACACCCGGGTCCGGGTGACCAATCCGGCCAATGGCAAGTCGGTGGTGGTCCGGATCAACGACCGGGGGCCGTACATCGACGGGCGTTGCATCGACCTGTCCCGAGGGGCGTTCCAGGCGATCGCCTCGTTGGACCAGGGTGCGCTCGACGTGCGGTACGAGGTCCTCGGCTGATCGGCGCACCGTGACCGGGCGACTCGATGTTGTGACCGGGCGACTCGGCGCCGTGACCGAGTGACTCGGTGGCGCCGGGACCGGGCGACTCGGCCGGGGCGTGGCGGGGTGACGGCGGTGCGTGTTCGCCGGGCCGGCGAAATGATCACAGATTGTTCATTCGACGTGCAACGGCTGGCTGACTCGGCGATGTCGTCCGGCGAAACCGGGGCGGTTGACTGCGCCAGGTGGCCAGAACCCGATCGGACGAGGAGCCAACTTCGTTCAATCGCGCTTGTCGATCAGGCATGCTGTTCGGCGTACCCATGCGAATGATGCCGTCGGGCGATGGCCCGATGAGCCCTGGCTCCCGCGCCGGTCTCGGCGCGGCCATTGTGCTGCTCGCACTCGTCTCCGTGGTGGAGCTCGCGGACGACTCGAAGGTCAACTATGTCGGCCTGGTCGCGGCGGCGCCGTTCCTGGCCGCGGCGTTCGCGTCCTGGCGGATGGTGCTGGCGGTCGGGGTGATCGCGACCGTGCTGGCGGTGTCCCTGGCCTGGGGTGGGCATGTGGTTCCGCTGGCCGCCTCGGTCAACATCGTCGGCGTCCTCCTCGCCACGGCGATCGCCGCGCTGTTCGCGGTGATCCGGCAACGGCAGGCCGACCGGATCGCCGAATTGTCCAAACTCGCATCAGTGGCCCAACAAGCCGTACTGCGTCCGGTCGGTCCACAGGTCGGCAGCCTGGCGGTGGCGGGCCACTACATCTCGTCCACGGCGGCGGCGGACATTGGCGGCGACCTCTACGAGGCGATCGACACACCGTACGGAGTGCGGATCATCATCGGAGACGTCCGGGGCAAGGGTCTGGACGCGGTCCGACTGGCCAGCATCGTGCTCGGCTCCTACCGGCACGTCGCCTACGAACGGGCCGACCTGCGGGCGATCGTCGCCGACCTCGACCGGGCGGTGGCGCGCAACGTCGGCGACGAGGACTTCGTGACGGCGGCCCTGGTCGAGGAGCGGGGCGGCACGCTGACGATCGTGAACTGTGGCCATCCGGCGCCGTTGCTGCTCCGGGGCGGCCAGGTGATTCCGATGGAGCCGCCGGCACCCGCGCCGCCGCTGGGCTTCATGCCGGTGGTCCGGCCCAGGGTCGAGCGGCTCGAGCCCGGCGACCGGCTGCTGCTGTTCACCGACGGACTCGGCGAGGCACGCCGGGACGGCGAGTTCTTCCCGACGGCGGACCGGGCCTGGCGGCTGCTCGGGCACGGCACCGTGGCCGACGGGCTGGCCTCGCTGGAGTCGGCGCTGGTCGAGTGGGTGCGGGGCCGGCTCGACGACGACATCGCCCTGGTGCTCATGGAGTACCCGGGACCGCGCTCGGCAACCACCACCGCCGTACCGAGCTGGGAGGTCGGCGCCGCCGACGGCTGAGCCGCGCCGAACCGGGGGACCGGGCCGGCGGCGGTCGGCAGCGGGGTCGGGTTCCCGGCACTGTGGCATTCCTCACTGGTCTGACCGGCTCCGGGCGTACTACCCGCGAGTAATATAGCCCGTGTTACTGCTGGGTAACCTGTGTGCGGAAGCGGGGGGCAAATGACCCACTACAGGAGCAATCGGCGCGACATCGAGTTCAACCTCTTCGAGGTCTTCGGCGCGGACCAGACGTTCGGCGTCGGCCCGTACTCCGAACTGGACGCCGACACCGCTCGGAGCGTCCTCGCCGAGGTCGACCGGCTGGCCCGCGAGGACCTGGCGGTCAGTTACGCCGAGAGCGACCGCAATCCGCCGGTGTTCGATCCGGCCAACCACACCGCGGCGCTGCCCGAGGCGTTCAAGAAGTCCTACCGGGCACTGATGGAGTCGGACTTCTGGCGGATGGACCTGCCCGCCGAGTTGGACGGCACACCCGCCCCGCGCGCCCTGTGGTGGTCGGCCGCCGAGCTGATCCTCGGCGCCAACGCACCACTCTGGATGTACGCCAGCGGTCCGTCGTTCGCACACACCCTCCACCGCGAGGGCACCGAACAGCAGAAGAAGTGGGCCAAGCTCTTCGTCGAGAAGCAGTGGGCCTCCACCATGGTGCTCACCGAACCCGACGCGGGCTCGGACGTGGGCGCGGGGCGGACCCGGGCGATCCCGCAGCCGGACGGTTCCTGGCACATCGAGGGCGTCAAGCGGTTCATCACCAGTGGTGAGCACGACCTGACCGACAACATCATCCACTATGTCCTGGCCCGACCGGTCGGCGTGGAGGGTGCCGGCGGCCCGGGTACCAAGGGCCTGTCGCTGTTCGTGGTTCCCAAGTTCCACTTCGATTCGGAGACCGGCGAACTGGGCGACCGCAACGGCGTCTACGCGACGAACCTCGAACACAAGATGGGCCTCAAGGTTTCGAACACCTGCGAGATGACCTTCGGCGAGCATGGTGTTCCGGCCAAGGGCTGGCTGCTGGGCGACGTACACGACGGCATCCGGCAGATGTTCCTGATCATCGAGTACGCCCGGATGATGGTCGGCACCAAGGCCATCGCCACGCTCTCCACCGGCTACCTCAACGCGCTGGAGTACGCGAAGAACCGCGTCCAGGGTGCCGACCTGCTCCGGTCGACCGACAAGAACGCCCCTCGGGTGACCATCACCCACCATCCGGACGTGCGCCGCTCACTGATGTTGCAGAAGGCGTACGCCGAGGGCCTGCGCGCGCTGGTCTGCTACACGGCGACCTGGCAGGACCGGATCAACCTGGCCGAGGCGGCCGGCGACGAGTCGACCGTCAAGCTCGCCAAGGGCGTGAACGACCTGTTGCTGCCGTTGGTCAAGGGTGTCGGTTCGGAGCGGGCGTACGAGATGCTCGGTCACGAGTCGTTGCAGACGTTCGGCGGCTCCGGTTTCCTCCAGGACTACCCGTTGGAGCAGTACGTCCGCGACGCGAAGATCGACACCCTCTACGAGGGAACCACGGCGATCCAGAGCCTCGACCTGTTCTTCCGGAAGATCGTCAGGGACCGGGGCGTGAGCCTGATGGCCGTGGCCGGCGAGATCCAGGGCTTTGTCGAGTCCGGGGTCGGTTCCGACCCGGTGCCCGCGGTGTCCGCCGAGCCGGTCGACGGTCAGCTCAAGGAGGAGCGGTTGGCGCTGGGCCGGGCGCTCGGTGAGGTGCAGAGCATGCTCGGCACCATGACCGGATGGCTGGCGGAGGCCCAGGGTGACGATCCGCGCGCGATGTACAAGATCGGGCTCGCCAGCCGTCGCTTCCTGCTGGCGGTCGGTGACCTCGTCGTCGGCTGGCTGCTGCAACGGCAGGCCGAGGTGGCCCTCCGGGCGTTGAGCTCGGAGGTGTCCGAGGCGGACAAGGCGTTCTACACCGGGAAACTGGCCGCCGCCCGGTTCTTCGCCCGCGAGGTCCTGCCCCGGATCGGTGCCGACCGTCGCATCGTCGAGGGCGCCGACCTCGAGTTGATGGAGTTGGCCGAGGACGTCTTCTGAGCGTTTCCCGATCTCCCGCCGACCGATGGCGGTGATTCCCCGCTCGACGGCGGCCGGCGAAGCAGTTGCTCGCCGGCCGCCGCGTTACTCTTGAGGCGATGCTAGGAGCAGTTTGACCTGATTTGTCATGAAAGCCCACGACCCATCGCACGGGGGAGTGCAGCGGACATGGGCCTTGGTACGGGAATCTTTCTCATCACGTTGGGAGCCATCCTGACGTTCGCGATCCGAGCGAACATCTGGTGGCTCGACCTGCGCGCGGTCGGCTGGGTCTTCATCCTGGCCGGGCTCGGAGTGGTGGCTACCACCCTCTGGTACTGGCAGGACCGCAAGAAGCGCGCCCGGACCCTGATCGTCGAGGAGAACCGGCTGTCGCATCCGACGGCGATGATGCCGCCGCCACCGGATCCGCCGCCACCGAGCGCCCCACCGACCTGATCGGGGCGGGCCGGAACCATTGTTCTGCCCAGGCTGGCCCGAATCATCGGTGTCACGACGGTCAACCGCGCGCGGTGTGCCACTTCACGATCGGTCCGGCATTCTCGCGTACATCCGCCCACTCGTCGTCGATCCCGTGTATGACGATCCCGCTGGTACGCAGGCCGCCGGGGTCGGCATGTACCGGATCGAGCAGAGTGGACAGGTCTGAGATGGTCGGGTTGTGCCCGATCAGCAGCAGTGTCGTCGCGTGCGGGTCGGTGGAGCGGACGAGTTCGAGCAGGTCCGCCGCGTACCCGTGATAGATCCGCGGTTCGTAGCGGACCGCCGGAACCCGGCGCTGCGTGGGCGCGGCACCCGCCGACATGGTCGTCGAGCGGTGTGGCGTGTCGGCGGGACCGCCGGGCGTCGGACCGGCGGGCGTCGGACCGGCGGCGTGGGCCGGCTCGACGGGACGGGTCGGCGGCGCTGCCATCCCGAGAGCGGCGTCGTGCCAGGTCTGCCGGGTGCGTTTCGCCGGGGAGCAGAGGACGACGGTCGGCAGGTAGCCGCCGTGGTCGAGCCAGGCGCCAGCGGCGGCGGCATCCGCGTGTCCCCGGGCGGTCAGCGGTCGCTCGGCGTCCGGCCCGCTGGTCGGTCGTTCGGCCTTCGCGTGCCGGAGCAGCACGAGTACCCGCTTCGGCGCCCTCGGTCGTCCACCGGCCCCGAACGGGCCGGACCCACTGGTGTCCGTCACGTCGATCCCCACTCCTCCGTCTCGTTCAGCCCAGCTTGCCTGATTCGGATTTGAACCGCCTGGGTATGTCGATGTGTGCCGCAACCGCACCGGTAGGCGGTGCTGGCGCAAGCCGGTCGAGAGCCTAGGAGGGCGACAAAGTGGGCATCGGTGGAAGCATCTTCCTCATTGCACTGGGTGCGATCCTGGCGTTCGCGGTGGACGTGGAGGTGGGTTGGCTCAACCTGAGCATCGTCGGCTGGGTGTTGATGGTCGCCGGTGTCGTTGGTCTGATCATGACCGCCTACCTCTGGCGCGGTCGTCGCCGCACGGTTGTCACCCCGGTGGCCGACCCGAGGGTCGTGCCCGCTCGGGACGACCAGGTCGTCGAGGAGTACCGGGAGGTCCGTCGTCCCGGGCATCCGCTCTGACCGGGGGTGATCCGGCCGGGGTCGCGGGGCGGACCGCGGCCGGGTCCTGCAATATGGGGCGCATGACTGCACGGGTGCGCGCACCAGAGTTCCGGGGCCGGGGCTGGCTCAACACCGGCGGGCGAGAGCTGACTCTTGCCGATCTACGCGGAAAAGTTCTTCTGCTGGATTTCTGGACTTTCTGCTGCATCAACTGCCTGCACGTGCTGGACGAACTGCGCCCGTTGGAGGAGAAGTACGGCGACGCCCTGGTGGTGATCGGGGTCCACTCGCCGAAGTTCGAGCACGAGCGCGACCCGGATGCGCTCGCCGCCGCCGTCGAGCGGTACGGCGTCACCCACCCGGTGCTGGACGACGTGGAGATGGCCACCTGGCAGCAGTACGCGGCGAAGGCGTGGCCGACGTTGAACGTGATCGACCCCGAGGGCTACGTGGTCGCGGCGATGGCCGGGGAGGGACACGCCGAGGGGCTGTCCCGGCTCCTCGACGAGCTGATCGCCACCCACGAGGCCAAGGGCACCCTGCACCGCGGCGACGGCCCGTACGTCCCGCCGGCCGAGCCGGCCACCCCGCTGCGTTTTCCGGGCAAGGCGATCGAACTGGACGCCGGTCACCTGCTGGTGTCGGACTCGGCCCGGCACTCCCTGGTCGAACTCGCGCCGGACGGCGAGACGGTAGTGCGGCGGATCGGCGCCGGGGACCGGGGACGGGTGGACGGCCCGGCCGACACCGCCCGGTTCGCCGAGCCGCAGGGAGTGTGCCGGCTGCCCGCGCACGCGGCCGAGGTCGCCGGGTACGACATCGTGGTCGCGGACACCGTGAACCACCTGCTCCGGGGCGTACGGCTGGAGACCGGCGAGGTGACCACCGTCGCGGGTACGGGTCGACAGTGGCGTTCGACGGTGGACGACCACGCCCACGACGCCCTCTCCGTCGACCTGTCCTCGCCATGGGACGTGGCCTGGTACGACGACCGGGTCGTGATCGCGATGGCGGGGATCCACCAGCTCTGGTGGTTCGACCCGATCAAGCGGACCGCCGGAATGTACGCCGGCACCACCGTCGAGGCGCTGCGGGACGGTCCGCTGCCGGACGTCTGGATGGCCCAGCCCTCCGGGCTCTCGGTCTCCGCCGACGGCCGCCGGCTCTGGGTCGCCGACAGCGAGACGAGCGCACTGCGGTACGTCGAGGACGGCGAGCTGCACACCGCCGTCGGGCAGGGCCTGTTCGACTTCGGCCACGTGGACGGCCCGGCCGAACAGGCGCTGTTGCAGCACCCGCTGGGCGTCGGCGCGCTGCCGGACGGGTCGGTGCTGATCGCCGACACGTACAACGGCGCGGTGCGGCGGTTCGACCCGGCGTCGGGAACCGTCTCGACGGTCGCGGACGGACTGGCCGAGCCGAGCGACCTGGTGGTCACCGGCGACGGTGAGGTGCTGGTGGTCGAGTCCGCCGCACACCGGCTCACCCGGTTGGCGCCGGGTGCGCTCTCGGCCGCCGGCGCCAGCACGATCGCCGGCGCCCGGCACCGTACGGAACGGCCGCCGACCGATCTCGCCGCAGGCGAACTGACCCTGGACGTGATCTTCGAGCCGCCGCCGGGGCAGAAGTTGGACGAGTCCTTCGGCCCCTCCACCCGCCTGGAGATCTCCGCGTCCCCACCCGAACTGCTGCTCGACGGCGCCGGGGTCGGCACCGAACTGTCCCGGCGACTGGTCCTCAGCGACCAGGTCGCCAGCGGGGTGTTGCAGGTGGTCGCCCAGGCTGCCACCTGTGATGCCGAGGCCGAGCACGCCGCCTGCCACCTGAGCCGGCAGGACTGGGGAGTGCCGGTACGGATCACGCCGGACGGGGTACACCGGCTGCCGCTCGTCCTGCGCGGTCTGGACAGCTGACCCGCCGTCCCCGCCCGGGATCAGCTCGCCGTCTGCTCCGGCAGGCCACCCCACGGCAACCGGGGAGGATCCATCGACATCCGCACCTGGTAGTCGAGGGCGGTCGTCTCCCTGCCCCACCGGGGCATGCCGAGCGGCACGTCCTCGGCATCGAGCCGTACCTCGATGATGGTCAGCCGGTCGGGTCTGCCGGCCAGGCCGGCGAGGACCCCGGCCAGTTCGCCCTCGGTGGCGGCCACGTGCGACTCCATCGGCGTGTTCCGGGCGAACATCGACGGCAGCTCGGCGTAGCGCCAGTCGTCGATGTCGTTGTAGGGCTGGTGCGCGCCGTCGATCGTCCGCTCCACGGTGTAGCCGCCGTTGTTCAGCACGATGATGATCGGGCGTTGGCCGGTCGCGAGCATCCGGCTGATCTCCTGGACCGTCAGTTGCAGGGAGCCGTCGCCGGTGATGAGGACGACCCGGCGGTCGGGGTCCGCCATCCCCGCGCCGAACGCGGCCGGCGTCGCGTACCCGATCGCGCCCCAGAGCGGCGCCAGCAGGACGTCGGTGCCCGGCGGCAGGTGGAAGTTCGCCACGCCGAACGACGGGGTGCCCGTCTCCGGAACAAGCACGTCTCCCGGATGCAGCATGGCCGCCACCGCGGACCAGAGCCGCGCCTGTCGGAGCGGTGCGGTGCTGGTCGAGTCAAGTAGGAGGGGACCGGGTTCGATGGTCACCTCCCAGTCGGCCGTACGGGCCGGTGCGATCTCGTGCAGCGCGCGCAGTGCCGTGGCCAGCGGTACGGACGGGAACACGGCCTCCCCGACGGTGCCGGAGTCGGCGTTGAGCCCGATGATCCGGGACAGGTCCAGGTCGGCGGTGAACAGCCCGTCCCAGTCGAAGAACTTCGTGCCGACGCAGACGAGGGCGTCGGCGCCCTCGATCGCCGTACGGGCCGGCTCGAGACTGTCCCCGCCGTTGTAGATGCCGACGAAGTGCGGGCTGGACTCGTCGATGAAGCCGCGTCCCATGCTCTGTGTCGCGACCGGCCAGTTCCGGTCGTTCAGCAGCGAGTTCACCAGGTTCCGCAGGTCGTAGCGGATCGCCAGGTTGCCCACCAGCAGCGCCGGGCGGGTGGCGTTCGAGAGCAGCCGCCGGGCGGCGTCGACGAACGCGTCGAGCTGCTCCGGGTCGACCGCCGGCTCGGGCGGGATGAGCGGCGACGAGGGCGGCGCCACCTGCTGCCGGGCGACGTCTCCGGGCAGGCGTACATAGACCGGCCGCCGGGCGAGCCAACCGGCACACAGCACCCGGTCGATCTCGCTGCTCGCGTTGTCGGCGGTCAGGCTGGTCTGGGCCACGGTGACCTCGCGGCCGACCCGGACCCATCGGTCGTAATCGCCGTCGCCGAGCGAGTGGTGCATCGCCGCGTGCTGCTCCATGATCCGGACCGGTGGCCCGCCCACGATCGACACGATCGGTACCGACTCCGCCATCGCCCCGGCGAGGCCGCACACCGCGGAGAGTTCGCCCGGGCCGAAGGTGGTGACGATCGCGGCGATCCCGGCCAGTCGGGCGTAGCCGTCGGCGCTGTAGGAGGCGTTCAGCTCGTTGCAGCTACCCACCCACTCGATCCCTGCGAACGCCTCGACCTGGTCGAGAAACTCCATGTTGTAGTCGCCCGGCAGGCCGAAGATGTGTCGTACGCCGAGGTCGTGGAGCCGGCTCAGTAGCAGCTCACCCACGGTGATCATGGTTGGACAGCTCCGCGCATCGTGCCACCCCCGTCACCACGCCGTCGTCGCCGACCGTCCACGAGTCGTCGACCTCGACCGCATCGCCCGCCGTTCCCCATTCTCACGTCCTCACCTGGCGTCGGGACCGGGAATCGGCAAAGCCGCACGCCGGTCCGCGAGGGCCGGAAACGGGCGAGGCGTCACCAGGCGCACGACGGGATCGACCGTGCGGCAGCATCCCCTCGGTGGTCGCCCGTTCGGCCGGCCTGGATGGTGCGACGCACAATTGCGGAATGCCGCTCCCCCTCCCGCACCCCTCGGCCCTGCTCCACCTCACCAGGAACGCCGTCGACCAGGCCACCGGCGCCGCAGCCACACTCACCGGCCTGCCGGCCCGCGCCTTCGAGGTGCTCGACGCCACCGAGGCGCTGGTACGCCGGATCGCCACCGTGCTGGACCGGGTGGAATCGGTCCTGGAGCGCGTCGAGTCCACCCTGGATCGCACCGGTCAGATCGTCGAGGCCACCGAGAAGACGATCGAGCAGGTGCGGTCGGTCACCAGCCGCGCCGTCGCCCCGATCGACGAGGCGGCCCGGATCACGTCGGCGGCCGGGCTGGTGGTCGCCGACGCGAAACTGGTCGCGGACCGGGCGGCCGCGACCATGGCCCGCGCCGAGGGAACCATGACCACCGTCGACGAACTGCTCGCCGCGTACGCCGACACCTTGCGCAAGGGCGCGCCGATGGCACACCGGTTCGTCGAGCAACTCACCCCGGAGGAGGTCGACGCGGCGATCCGCCTGATCGACGAGCTGCCCCGGTTGACCGGACACCTCACCGCGGACGTGCTGCCGATCCTGGCCACCCTGGACCGGGTCGGCCCGGACATCCACGACCTGCTCACCGTGACCCGCGACCTGAAGCTCGCCATCGCCGGCATCCCGGGGCTGGCGATGCTGCGCCGACGTGGCGAGGCGCTCTCGGTGGAGGAGAAGTCGACCCCGCGGGCAACGTGATGCGATACACTACCTTCGAGTAACCTACGGTGTCGTAACCTGTCCAGGTGAGTACCTCTGTGCCGATCCGGCTTCGCCCCGTCGACCTGGGCAAACCACGGATGCGAGGCTGGCTGCACGCGTACGCCTTCTTCGTGGCCGTAGCGGCCGGTGTCGTACTCTGCGCCGTCGCGGCGACCCGGCCGGGCTGGACAGCGCTGGTCAGTTGCACCGTCTACAGCGTCACCGTCTGCGGCCTCTTCGGCACCAGCGCCCTCTACCACCGGCGGGTCTGGTCGGAACGCGGCTACCGCACCATGCGCCGACTCGACCACTCGATGATCTTCGTGTTCATCGCCGGCACGTACACGCCGTTCTGCCTGCTGCTGCTCTCCGGGCGGAGTGCGGCCGTACTGCTGGTGGTCGTATGGTCCGGCGCGGTGGCCGGAGTGGCGCTCAAGCTGGTCTGGCCACACGCTCCCCGGTGGGTCTCCGCGCCCCTCTACCTCGCGCTGGGCTGGGTCGCCGTCGCCGTCCTGCCGGACATCCTGGATCGCGGCGGGGTGACCGTGCTGGCGTTGCTGGTCGCCGGAGGGGCCGCCTACAGCATCGGTGCCGTCTGCTACGCGCTACGTCGCCCCAACCCCTGGCCCACGGTGTTCGGCCATCACGAACTGTTCCACGCGTGCACCCTCGTCGCGGCGATCTGTCATCACGTGGCGATCTACTTCGCCCTGTTCGCCTGACCCGCCGTGGAACGACCAGCGCCCCGCCTCCCGTACGGGAGGCGGGGCGCGGCGTCGTATCAGCCGGCCGGCTCGGCTACCCGGCGGTCGCGGGTTGCAGGCAGAGCACTTCCTTGCGGCCCGGGATGACGATGGTCTGCGGGGTGTTCGGTGCGCACTCCGCCTTGTCGGTCACCTTGGAGACCACCTTGTACACACCCTGCTCCGCGCAGTCGGCGATGACGGGAGTGCCGCCGGAGTCCTTGACACAGGCGCCCACCGCCGGGTTGAACGGAGGAGCCGCGTCCTCTTCGCCGATCTTGCCGAGCAGCCAGAGCGTGCCCAGCGGAATCGCCAGCAGCAGGACCGCGGCGACCAGCACCAGGAACAGCACCTTCCCGTTGCGTACCTGGGGCGCTGGCGGTTCGGTCTTGATCTCTGGTTCCGGTTCCGGCTTGAACGAGTCGAACCGGCCCTGATCGGCGCCGTCCGGTCCACCGCCCCAACTCGGACCGGACGGGGAGGGCGATCCGTACGTCGGCGCACCCCCGGGTACCCCGAACGTCGTCGGAGCTGCTCCGGGTGTCGCGCCGTAGGTCGCACCCGCTCCCGGCGATCCGTAGGTCGCACCCGCTCCGGGCGCCCCGTACGCCGCCGGTACCGGTGCCGCCGAGTTGGACGCGCCGAATCCGCCCGGGCCTCCGGCGCCCGGCATCGGCGGGCCGAAGTCCGGCTGTCCGGTCCCGTTTCCACCGAACCGGTCTGCCTCGGCTGAACCCGGCCCACCGAATCGGTCACGATCGGCTCCACCCGGCCCACCGAATCGATCGGCGTCGAAGGGGGCCGGTCCGCCGAATCGGTCGGTGTCGGAGGGGGCTGGTCCGCCGAATCGGTCGATGTCGGAGGGACCTGATCCACCAAAGCGGTCGGCTCCGCCCGGTCCGCCGAAGCGGTCGGCGTCGGAGGGGCCTGGTCCGCCGAAGCGGTCGGCGTCGGAGGGACCTGGCCCACCGAAGCGATCGGCTGGGCCGTTTCCGCCGAACCGGGGGACATCGGATGGACCGGATCCGGGTGCACCGGTCCCGGGAGAGTCGATCAGATCGGCGAATGGCGAGCCTCCGGCCGCCTGAGGGCGGTTCGGGGCGTCGGTCTGGGGTGCCCTGGCTCCCGGCACGGCCACCCGGGTCGCGGGCGGGTCATCCGGGAAGCGGTCGCCATGGTCTTCCGAGCCGGGCTGTGCCGGTGGCGCGCCGTAGACGCCCGTTCCGGGCATTCTCGCGCTCTCGCCGCCGGACCGGTCGGCCTCCCAGCCGCCAGGCTCGGCGGCGCGGGCCTGGTCGGGCTCGTCGGCTGGGGCGGCCCGGCCGTACACCCGTGGCTGCGGTGCCGGCATCGGGGTCGCGGCGACGTGGTCGGCCGGCGGCAGGACCCGACTGGCCGCCGGGACGGCGGCGCTGGCCCGCCCGACGGGCCGATCGGAGTCGGCGGCCGGCTCCGGCCGTCCCACCCCGGGTACGGCCACCCGACCGCCGACCGCGGAGTCCGTCGGCACCCGTGGCTGGGGTACGACCGGCATGGCACCGGGCGGCGGAGCGGGCGGCTGCGGTGCCGCCTCCGGCGCGGTCGACGGGTAACCACCCGGGGTCCAGCCGTCGGGCTCCCGGGGCGACTGGCCGTAGTCCGCGGGTTGGCCGTAGTCCCGGCCCTCCGCCGGCTGGCCGTAGTCCGCCGGTTGGCCGTAGTCCCGGCCCTCCGCTGGCTGGCCGTAGTCCGCTGGCTGGCCGTAGTCCCGGCCCTCTGCCGGGGAGTCGGACCTGGGCTGGAAGCCGGGCCGGGCCGGGTAGTCGCCGGGGGCCGGCGAGCCGGCCGGCACGGGCCGCCCGGACTGCGCCGCGTAGTCGCTCGGGACCTGCGGTGGGTAGTCGGCCGGCGGCGCGGCGGCCAGGCTGGCGCCGGGTACCCGGGTCTCCTGCGGCGGCAGCGGCACGGCGTTCTCCGGTGAGAATCCCGGCGCCGGGCGGGGCTGGTAGGCCGGTCCGTCGGCCGGGCTGCCCGGCTCCCGGCGGTCGAATTCGGGATGGGACGGTTCGAACGCACCCGGTCTGGCGTTCGGTCCCGGCGACGACGACCAGGTCGATGGCTGTGGTGCCCAGGCAGCAGCCTGCGGCGGACCGCCGGGTGGCTGTCCCGCCTCGGCCTGCGGTGGGTAGTCGGCGGGTCGCTGCGGATAGTCGCCCGGTGGCGGGGCGGACTCCGGACCAGATCGCTGGGAGCCCCACGCCTCGCCCGGTCCCCACGGTTCGGGACCGGCGAAGCCGCCGCCGCCCCGGTTGGCCGGCGGGTAGCCGGAGCTGTCGGCGGACTGGCCGGGGTACGCGGACCCGTCCGGAGCCGCCGACGGGTACGCCGGGCCGCCGGACGACTGGGCCGGGTACGCCGGGCCGCCGGAGGACTGGGCCGGGTAGCCGCCCTGCGGGCCGCTGACGGGCTGGCCGGGGTAACCGCCCGGCTGACCCCCGGCGTGCTGGTCGGGATAGCTCTCCGGGCCGCCGGAAGCGGCGGACTGGGCCGGATACGTCGGCGGGGCGCTCGACGGCCCTTCGGACTGGCCGGATCCGGTCCAGCGCGGCGGGCCGGCCGGGCTGTCCTGGGCCGGTGGGGTGCCCCACTCCGGCGGGTAGCCGGCGGCGTCGGGGGGCGTCGCCCTGGCCTGGGCGGGCGCCTCCGGCGGTACGCCCCACTGCATCTCCTGGCGTGGCCGGGGTGCTCCCGGCTCGTTGCCGGACGGCTCCCAGCCGGGCGCGCCGGACTGGCCGCCACCCGGGCCGGCCGGCTGCTCGTCCCAGCCGTTGGGTGCGCCCGCTCGCCCGGACGGTGGTGGTGCCCATCCGAAGTCGGCCGGTGGCGCACCGGCACCCTGGGGCGGGAACCGGTCCTCGCCCTGTGGTGCGGGACTGCCGTACGGGGCTGGGCCTGCGGCGCCCGGCGCAGCCTCGTCCGGCCACCGGCCGGGGTGCTGCGGGTCCTCGGACGTCATGCGCGCGCCTCCTCCATCACATGTCGGCCGCGCCGATCGCGCGTCGGTCCTCCGGCCAGGGTCGCCCGGCGGTACCGGCGCGAAACCGGCTCAGCAAGCTCCCCGCACGGTAACCGGTCCAGGCCGGTGCCGCCCGGGGGCAGCGCCGGTCGCCGGGGCCGGCCGTTCGGGAACGTGGAGCTGACGAGGTCTGCTCGATACGTCCCGGGCGGTTGGTCGGGCGACGACCGAGCCCCACCGTACCGGGCGGCGCGGTGGGCGCGGAATCCCGGTGGCCTGCGTGGTGAAACGCCGACGGCCCACCCGGAGGACCGGGCGGGCCGTCGATCTGGTGCGGAGATGAGGAGGCTCCGCTGGGGGTCAGCCGTAGTAGCGCTGCGCGGCGATCAGGATCTCGTCGCGGACCGCCGGCGAACTGGTCGCCTGCAGTGCCCGCTCGATCGCCCGCGCGCGTCGGACGCTGGCCCGTCGGTTACGAAGTCGGTTGATCATGCTCATGGTGTGCGCCCCCTGGCTATTCGGTTGTCTTCCCGTCTGATGTGTCCATTCAACCGCACCGAGCCTCGGCCTGCCACTGATTCTAAGGTGAGTTGGGACACCAGCCTACGAATCAAAAGTCCAACGGTCTTCGTGGCGACGGTTCTTCGTAACCTTATGGATACGGCCGGTGTGCCCGGGAGTAACCCGGAGCACACCGGCCGCGTCCCGCCAGTGCAGATCGTCGGAGCGTCAGGTCCAGCCGAGCAGGGCCGCCTCCGGATCGGCCAGGAAGTCGCCCACGTCACGCAGGAACTTCGACCCCAGTTCGCCGTCGATGATCCGGTGGTCGAAGGAGAGCCCCAGCGTTGTCACCGAACGAACTCTGATCTTGCCCTTGTGTACCCAGGGCATCTCCCGGATCGCCCCGAACGCGAGGATCGCCGACTCGCCCGGCGGCAGGATCGGGGTACCCGTGTCGACGCCGAAGACCCCGACATTGGTGATGGTCAGGGTCCCGCCGGACATGTCCGACGGCGCCGTCCGTCCCGTCTTCGCCGTCTGGACCAGCGCGGTCATCGCGTCGGCCAGTTCACGCAACGACAGCCGGCCGGCGTCCTTGATGTTCGGCACGATCAGGCCGCGCTCCGTCGCCGCCGCGATGCCCAGGTTGACGTACTCCTTGACCACGATCTCGTTCTCGGTCCAGGTCGAGTTGACCATCGGATGCCGACCGACCGCGAGCAGCACCGCCTTGGCGACGAGCAGCAGCGGCGAGACCCGGACCTCCTGCCACTCCCGACGCTTCCGCAGCCGGTCGAGCGCCTTCATCGACCGCGTCACGTCGACCGTCAGGAACTCGGTGACGTGCGGTGCGGTGAACGCCGACGCGACCATGTTCTGCGCGGTGAGCTTCCGCACGCCCTTGACCGGAATCCGCTGTTCCCGGTCGGGTCCGAAGGCGGGGCCCGCCGTGGTCCGGGCCGCGGACGCCGGTTCGGCCTCCGCCCCGCCCCCGGCCACCGCCAGGTGTACGTCGTCCCGGGTGATCGAGCCCAACGGGCCTGATCCGGTCAGGGTACGCAGGTCCACCCCGAGATCCTTGGCGAGCTTGCGTACCGGCGGCTTCGCCAGAACCAGCGCCTCGGAGCCCGTACCGGTCCCGGCGGCGGGCGCCGGAGACGGCGTCGTAGCCGGCTGGCGTACCGGCGCAGCGGCCGGCACCGGGGTCGGAGCCGGCACGGGCGCCGGTACCGATGCGGGTGCGGACCGTGGCACCGGAGTGCCAGCCGGCCCGGCGCCCTTGCGGGGTCGGCGCTTCGCGGCGCCGGTCTTCGGGCCGTATCCGACCAGTACCGCCGTCCGTCCGCCCGGTGCCGGTCCGCCGATCAGGCCCGGTTCGATGGCGCCCTCGGCCGGGGCCAGCTCGACCGCCGCCAACGAGGCGGCGGACGGCACCGGCAGGTCGCCGGCACCCGGATCGGTGTCGACGGCGAAGATCGGCGTGCCGACGTCGACCACCGTGCCTTCCTCGTGGAAGATCGCGGTGACCCTGCCGCCCCACTTGGCCGGGATCTCGACCGCAGCCTTGGCGGTCTCCACCTCGACGATCGGCTGGTTCAGCTCGACCGTGTCACCGACCGACACCAGCCACTTGAGGATCTCGCCCTCGGTCAGCCCCTCCCCGAGGTCGGGCAGGGGGAACTCCCTGACTCGCGACATCCCGCTCACCACCCGAAGGTGCGGTCGACGCCGTCGAGCACCCGATCGAGGTTCGGCAGGTAGTCCTCTTCCAACCGGGCGGCCGGATAGGGCGTGTCGAAGCCGGTTACCCGTAGCACCGGAGCCTCCAGGAAGTAGAAGCACTCCTCGGTGATCCGGGCCGCGATCTCGGAGCCGAGACCGAGGTTGCCGGGCGCCTCGTGGACCACCACGCACCGGCCGGTCCGCCGGACCGACTCGTAGACCAGGCCCAGGTCGAGCGGGGAGAGGGTGCGCAGGTCGATGACCTCCAGGTCACGTCCGTCCTCCTCCGCCGCGGCGGCGGCCTCCAGTGCGGTCCGCACCATCGGGCCGTACGCCAGCAGCGTGGCGTCACGGCCGGGCCGGACGACCCGGGCGGCGTGCAGCGGGTACGCGTCGCCGAGCGGTGCGTCCAGGTCCACCAGGCCCTTCTCGTGGTAACGCCGCTTCGGCTCGAAGAACACGATCGGATCGTCCGAGGCGACCGCCTGTTGGATCATCGTGTACGCGTCCTGCGGCGTCGCGCAGGCGACGACCTTCAGGCCGGCGGTGTGCGCGAAGTACGCCTCCGGGGACTCGGAGTGGTGCTCCACCGCGCCGATGCCGCCGCCGAACGGGATGCGGATGACGATCGGCACCTTGACCTTGCCCTGCGAGCGGTAGTGCATCTTCGCCACCTGCGACACGATCTGGTCGTAGGCCGGGTAGACGAAACCGTCGAACTGGATCTCGCAGATCGGCCGGTAGCCGCGGATGGAGAGGCCGACCGCGGTGCCGATGATGCCGGACTCGGCGAGTGGGGTGTCGATCACCCGGTTCTCGCCGAAGTCCTTCTGCAGGCTGTCGGTGATCCGGAAGACGCCGCCGAGCTTGCCGACGTCCTCGCCCATGATGATGACCTTGGGGTCGCTCTCCAGCGCGCGACGCAGGCCACGGTTGAGTGCCTTGCCCAGGGTGAGGGTCTCGGTGGCCATCAGTGCGCACTCCCCTCGAACGAGTCCATGTACCGGGCGGTCAGCTCACGCTGGGCGTCCACCTCCGGCGAGCCGTGTGGGAACACGTTGTCGAACATGGTCAGCGGCTCGGGATCGGGCATTTCGAGCACCCGTTCACGCAGTCGCAGCGCTTCCTGCTTCGCCTGCTCGTCCACCTCGGCGAGGAACGCGTCGTCCGCGATGCCCTGCTTGGTGAGGAAGGTCCGGACCCGCGCGATCGGATCCTTGGCCTGCCACGCCTCGACCTCGCTGGCGATCCGGTACCGGGTCGGGTCGTCCGTGGTGGTGTGCGCGCCCATCCGGTAGGTGTACGCCTCGATCAGGGTGGGGCCCTGACCGTGACGCGCGTTGTCCAGCGCCGCCCGGGTGACCGCGTACGTCGCCAGCACGTCGTTGCCGTCCACCCGTACACCGGGGAAGCCGAAGCCGGCGGCCCGCTGGTAGAGCGGGATCCGGGTCTGCCGCTCCAGCGGCTCGGAGATGGCGTACTGGTTGTTCTGGCAGAAGAAGACCATCGGGGCGTTGAAGACGCTGGCCCAGATGAAGGCCTCGTTCACGTCACCCTGGGCGGAGGCGCCGTCGCCGAAGTAGGCGATCACCGCCTCGCCGTCGTCGGTGCCGGTCCGGCCGTCCATGTTCACGCCCATGGCGTAGCCGGTCGCGTGCAGGGTCTGCGCCCCGATCACGATCGTGTACATGTTGAACTTGAATTCGTTCGGGTCCCAGCCGCCGAGATCGACGCCGCGGAACAGACCCAGCGGCATGATCGGGTCGATTCCCCGGCAGTAGAGCACGCCGTGCTCCCGGTAGGTCGGGAAGGCCATGTCCTGGGTGCGCAGGGCCCGACCGGAACCGACCTGGGCCGCCTCCTGGCCGAGCAGGCTGGCCCAGATGCCCAGCTCACCCTGCCGCTGTAGCGCGGTCGCCTCGGCGTCGAGCTTGCGGACCAGGACGAGGTCCCGGTACAGGCCGCGGTACTCCTCGTCGGTGAAGTCGACGCGGTACTCGGTACCGTCCGACCAGGTGACCTTGTCGATCCGGTCGCCGTCCGGGGTGAGCAGCTGCACGAGATCCCCTGCGCCTGGGGTTGTTCCGCCAGGCCGTGCGGACCGGGTTGTGGCCCGCCTACCGCGGGCCGTACCCGCAGGATCGCCCTTCGCCATCCCTATCTCCCTGTCGTTCGTGCGTCGGCACCGGGGGTGTCCCGACCGCGCAGCTGGTGCGCCCGTCCGGCTGGTGCCGGACCGGGGGTGGCTGTCGCGCCTTACCCCGGTAGGGGCAGCCACGCGACGTGGACCAGATTCTGGCCGATCCTGGTCCACCGAGCGCCGGCACCGCGTCCCGCCTGCCGCAGGGGGGTGCGCGGAAGGTTTGGCCGCGTTGCCGTCGGCTCCATATTCGCAGAGCAGCTCAGCACACCTGTAGTTCGGCCTCCGCCAGATTTGAATGGCCGCCAGGTTCGCACCAGATAAACCCATTTGATCGGGTACGGCGACCGGAACACTTCAAACTCCGTCGCTGACACGCTGTGTAAGGCTGGCAAACTCATCGTCACTACATCACTGTAGGTAGCGGAAATGTCGCCTGGTCGAGACGAGTTCCCGCCCGGTCCCATTTGGCCGATGCCGCCGTTGCGGGCGCGCCGGCCCCCAGCTGTCCCCGCGACGACGAGGAGCTTTCCGTGCCCAACCACGGGAACGACGAGCCGGCTCCCATGCTGCTGGCCCGGCACCGGCGGTCCGGAGGCGCGCACGTCGGATACCGCCGGGTGACCGGGATCCACCGGGCCGAAGGGCTCGCGGGGCCCGCCCGACGCTATCTGTTCACGGTCGCGTTGCTGGCCGGCACGTCGTCGTTGCCGATCCTGGCGGCGATCGGCAGCGGTTCGGCGACCGTGGCCGACGGCATGCCACCGGCCGGGGTAACTCCGTTCATCGCGCCGCCGTCCGGCGGGCCGCTGGTGGTCGTACCGCTGGTTTCGACCACGCCCCCCGTGGTGGCGCCGGGCCCGGCCGGTACGGGCGACCGGTCCCTGCGGTCCGGACCGCGGCCGTTCCCCGTCCCCTCCGGCGGCTGGCTCGACGATGCCGAAACGTCGGGTACGGAACCCGGCGGACCGCCGGACGGCGGCCCGAATCCGAACGGGACGGGCAGCCTGCCGACGCTTCCGGGGCCGACACCGGAGCCGGGGCAGACCGTGCCGCCGTCATCCGCTCCGTCCCTGCCTCCGTCCCCGGTGCCGGAGCCGTCGCCTTCCCCGCCGCTACCGGAGCCGTCCACGTCGGCCGAACCCAGCGGGCCGCCGTCGGCCGGGCCGACCGGCACCGTCGAACCGTCGCCGACGGCGCCCGCGACGTCTCCGGCACCGACCGGGCCGTCGGAGGCCACTCCCTCGGCGGAACCGACCCCGTCCGGGGAACCGACCGCCGCCCCCGAGTCGACCGACCCGTCGCCGACTCCGGCGCCGAGCCCTGTCCCGGCGCCGAGCCCTGTCCCGGCGCCGAGCCCTGTCCCGGCGCCGGCCGCCGGACTCAGCCTCGGGTGAGGGTCAGTCTCGGGTGAGGGTCAGCCTCGGGTGACGGACGGGCGGAGCATCGGCGGGTGCAGCAGGTCGGCCGATCCGCGTCGGTAGAGCTGAGCCGGTCGGCCCCGATCTCCCTCGGTGACCCGGCCGGCGGGCTCCACGAAGCCGGGGGTGCCGGTCACCTTCCGGTGGAAGTTGCGTGGGTCGAGTTGCCTGTTCCAGACGGTCTCGTAGACCGTCCGCAGCCGGGCGATGGTGAACTCCGCTGGACAGAAGGCGGTGGCCAGCGGGGTGTATTCGAGCTTGGCCCGGGCCCGCTCCAGCCCGGCGGCCAGGATGACGTCATGGTCGAAGGCGAGCTCGGCGTCGGCGATCCGGGACACCGGAAGCCAGTCGGCCGCGGCCGCGTCGGTGCCGGCCACCGGCGGCGGTAGGTCCGGAAGCAGGGCCAGGTACGCCACCGTCACCACCCGGCCGCGCGGGTCGCGCCCCGGCGTGCCGTACGTGCCCAGTTGCTCGAGGTGGCCGATCGGCTCCGGGACCCCGGTCTCCTCGGTGAGTTCCCGTGCGGCGGCGTCCGCCAGGTCTTCGTCGATCCCGACAAACCCGCCGGGCAGCGCCCAGCGACCGTGGTACGGCGGTACGCCCCGGCGGACCAGCAGGATGCAGAGTTCGTCCTCGCGCACGGTGAGGACCACCAGGTCGACGGTCACCGCGAACGGTGGATATTCGGTCATCTGAATTATCACCACCTTGACGAGAAGCTACCACAACCGTTATCGTCAACAGGACGAAAAGTTCCGGGCCGGAAGGCACCGGTGCAGCACAACCCTCAGACGGGGTCGCCGACCGGCAACGGCGGCCCTCGGCGGCGCTGACCTCGGTCAGCGCCGCCGCCCTGACCGGCCGGCGAGGGGCGGACCGGTCTTTCGATAAGACCGGCGGGCCGCGACGCGCTCTCCCGCGTCGCGGGCCGCCGGTCCCCGGCCACGCCACCCGCAGCCGCAGCCGGCCACCCACAGCCACCCACAGCCCGCCGGCTCGACCGCCGCCGCCCGCCAGGCCTGTGGTTTGTGGTGACTCGGCCCTACCGGCCGGTAAGCACACTCATGTGGACTATTCACCGGCCATCCACCCGTAGCTATGCTGACGTCCCTCGACAACACCGGAAAACCCCGGTGATCAGCGACAGGAGGCAGCGTGGGTCGTACCAGCGGTAGGTGGAGCCGTGGCCTGCTGGCCACCACGCTCGTGACAGCGCTCGCGGTCGTGGCCGCGCCAGCACCCGCCCAGGCGAACCTGGGCAGCCTCGGCTCCTGGGCATTGCGCAAGGCGGTGACCGCCAAGGGCATACAGAAGCATCTCAAGGAGCTACAGAAGATCGCGGACCGCAACGGCGGCAACCGGGCCTCGGGCGCGTCCGGTTACGACAGATCGGTGGACTACGCCGAGAAGGTGCTCCGGCGGGCCGGATACCGGGTGACGCGGCAGAAGTTCGACTTCCAGACGTTCCTGATCAACACTCCGTCCGAACTGCAGCGGACCTCGGCGCCGGCCGGCGACCTGCCACATCGGATCATGAGCTACTCCGGCAGTGCCGACGTCACCGCGCCGGCCAGCGTGCCGGCCGGCGACTCCCAGGGCTGCGCCGCCAGCGACTTCGGCCCGGCGAACGTCGGCACCATCGTCCTGATCAGCCGGGGCACCTGCGCGTTCGGGCAGAAGGCCAGCAACGCGGCGGCCGCCGGTGCGGCCGCCACCGTCATCTACAACAACATCAGTGGCGACCTCTCCGGAACCCTGGGCAACACGTACACCCTGGACTTCGCCGCGCTGGGCGTCTCACAGGCCCTCGGCCAGGAACTGGTCGGTCAGGTCGCCGGTGGCCTCACCCTTCGGGTCTTCACCGACACCTACCGGGGCATGGCCAGCACCGAGAACATCCTGGCCGAGTCGCGCTGGGGCAACCCGGGCAACGTGGTGATGGCCGGTGCGCACCTCGACTCGGTGCCGGAGGGCCCGGGGATCAACGACAACGGCAGCGGCAGCGCCGCGTTGTTGGAGATCGCCGAGAAGATGAGCGTCTTCCCGACCCGGAACAGGGTCCGGTTCGCGCTCTGGGGCGCCGAGGAGGCCAACCTGGTCGGCTCGACGTACTACGTCGCGAACCTGCCGGCGGCCGAGCGGGACAAGATCGCCCTGTACCTCAACTTCGACATGGTCGGCTCGCCGAACTACGTCCGGTTCGTCTACGACGGCGACAACTCGGCGTTCCCGCCCGGCACCGGATCGGCGGTCGGCCCGCCCGGCTCCGGGGCGATCGAGAAGCTGTTCCACGACTACTTCCGGTCGCAGCGGCTGGCCTCGGCGGAGACGCCGTTCTCCGGACGGAGCGACTACGGACCGTTCATCGCGGCCGGTGTGGACATTCCGTCCGGTGGCCTGTTCACCGGAGCCGAGCTGGTCAAGACGGCCGAGGAGGCCAGGGTCTACGGCGGCACCGCCGGTGTCGCGTACGACCCGTGCTACCACCAGGCCTGCGACGACATCGACAACATCAGCCTCAAGGCGATCGACGAGATGTCCGACGCCGTTGCGCACGCGGTCATCACCTACGCCTACGACACCCGCAGCGTGACCGCGCCGACGGGCGGCCCGGCCAGCGGCACCACCGCACCGGCCGGTGGCGGCGGCGGACTGCACGACGACCACGAGGTCGCGATCTGAGATTTCCGGGTATGGCGGCGGGGCGGTGCGAAAGCGCCGCCCCGCCGCCGTTGCGTGAACCTGTCGGTGCTCACCGTTATCGTGGCGCCCGTGAACGTCCCACCCGTAGCCTTGACCTCGTGGCTCCCCCGACCGATCCCGGAGGTCCTCCGATGACCGCCGCCCCGATCGCCCTCGACCGGCCCGGCCCGCACGGCTACACCACGGCAGACCTGCACGCCCTGCCGGACGACGGCCGGCGCTACGAGCTGATTGACGGGAGCATCATCGTGTCCCCCTCGGCCACGATCGACCACAACACCATCGCTTTGTGGATCGCCAACATCCTCTGGGACTCGAATCCCTCCGACGAATACGTCGTCGGCACCGACCAGTCGACCACCGTCGACGACCACAACGAGCCCCGGCCGGACGTGGTGGTGACCCGGGCGGAGCACCTGCGGCGTACCCCGTTCCCGATCGCCGACGCGCTGCTGGTCGTCGAGGTCGTGTCGCCGACCTCCGCGCTGCGGGACACCGAGACCAAGCGGGCGCTCTACGCCCGGGCGGGTGTGCCGGCGTACTGGATCGTCGTGCCGGAGGAGGACAAGCCGAGCATCGCGCTCGCCGAGCTGGTGCTCGACCCGGCCGGCCGGCAGTACCGGTACGTCACCCACTACACCACCGAGCCGTTCGCGACCGACCAGCCGTGGCCGGTCCGGGTCGACCTGCCCGGCCTGACCGCCCGCCGGGCCCGGCTGCTGGGCCAGCCCGCCGACGAGCGCTAGACGCGGTTTCCGGGCCGGGGCGACCCGCCCGGAATCACTGCACCGGGTCGTCGCCGAGCCGCTGCCGGTTCGCCTCGATCCAGGCGTCCAGCGCCTCCGGATCGTTGGGGTCGACGCCCTCGGCCATCAGCTGCGCCACGGCCGCCGTGGCCGGGCTGCGCCGCTCGCCGGTGGTGTAGAGGCGGACGAACTCCGGCACCATCTCCTCGACCGAACTGTCGGTCTGGGTGGCCGCCTCGCCCGGCAGGGCCCGCTGCCGGGCGGCGTACGCGGCCCAGCTCCGGACCACCCGGGGCAGCATCGCCGCGTCGTCCATGTCCAGCACCGCCCGCCGGTGCACCCAGTCGAGCAGGAAGAGACCGGCGACCGCCGGACTCCAGCGCATCGGGTCCGCGTCGGGAAACGACGCCGAATGGTCCAGCACCAGGCTCAGGCAGAAGTGCAGGGAGGCGAGATCCGGCTCGGCCACCTGGTGCAGCCCGAACCTGGCCGCCTCGGGCGAGGCCAGGAAGGCGCGTACCAGCCGGTCGCGTTCGGCCGTGGAGAGCGGCTCGACGTCGTCGTCACCGACCACCGGGGCCGCCGGTGCCGGCAGCAGTGCCAGCCGGTGGCCCACCAGGGCGCGATCGGTGGCCAGCGAACCCTCGTCGGGCAGGTCCCCCAACTCGTCGGTGATGTCCAGGTGCCGGGCCACCTCGCCGCGCAGCCGCGACGGATCCTCCTCGCGGAACCAGGTCAACGCGTCGTCGGCGCACATCTCCCGGACCTGTCCGAGGATCCGCTCGGCGGGGCCACCGACGAACACGTCCTTCGTGATCCCGATGTTGTGGTCGACCAGGGCCACCACCGCGTGCTCGGGGCCGCCCGCCTCACTGTCGTCGTACGCGAAGGTGGCGAGGTACGACGTCTGGTCGCCGTACACGTCGCCGTAGGCGTAGCTGCCGGTCAGGCGTACCTTGCCGAGTTGGCCGGACCAGGACGGCGCCTGGGTGCCGGGCTTGACCGAGCCGGCGCCGACGGCGTCCGGCACCAGCGCGGCGAAGACGGTCCGGATCGTGGTCGCGGCGGCGGTCCGGCGGCGTGACGTCGCGGAGAGGAAATCGCCGACGAATTCCCGGACGGCGCTGCTGCGGTCTTCCTCCGCGATGGCATAGACACTGCCCAGAAGTGCCGTACCGAGCATCTCGGCGTCGAGCGCGCAGTCGAGCTTGGTCACGTCGCGAGCGGCGTGCAGCACGGCTTCAAAAGGGGTCCGAGGCGAGGCCATGGCTCGACACTACGCCCGCCAGCGGTGGTCCAGTACCAGCAGCGCGCCGGGAGCGATCACCCCGGCCAGTAGCACGGTACGGCTGGCGAGCAGGTCGGTGCTGGTCAGAGTGCCGCCGTGGGCCAGATGGAAGCCGAGATGCAGGCTCGAGAAGAGCAGCAGCCCGCTCAGTACCACGGCGGTCACCCGGCGATCGTCCAGCCATGCGGCGGCCAGCAGCATGGCGCCCAGGGTGAGGAACGCCGCGCCGACATCGGTCATCAGGTGCGAATTGTACGGCGGATAGCCGGCCGTCCAGTTGAGCCCGAAACCGGGGAAGTTGTCGAAGAACCAGCGGGGCGCCAGCACGGCGGGTACGCCCCACGAGACGTGCAGGAGGCCGAGCAGGATCAGCCCGCCCCGGACCAGGACGGTTCGGCCCCGGCCACTTCCCGTGCCCGTCACCGGGACGAGGAGGCGACCGCCAGCGCCGACCTTGCCTCGGCGTACGACCTGAGCACCTCGCGGACCGGCACGATCACGTACCCCTGGGCGGCCTCGGCCACGGCGTCGTGCATCCGGCCCTCGGCCCGCCAGCGGGCCCGGCGGGCCGCCCAGCGGATGACCGGCCTCACCAGCAGCGCCATCAGCATCCCGAGCAGCAGGCCGCCGAGCAGCAGCACCGTGGGCAACGGGGTCAGCCCGACCATCGGGTACTCCAGCCGGGGCAGGCCGAGCGCCCGGACCGCGTACCCGACGAGCAGCCAGAGCAGTCCCGCCGCCGCGCTGACGGTCACCAACCACTGCACGGCGTTGACGAACCGCCACCAGACCGGTCGGCGGTCCATCCCGAGGTCGGTGGTGGCCACGGCCCGGTCCAGCGCGTCGGGAAGGTCGGCCATCCGGGACCGGGCGGCCGCGGTCACCGCCGTCGACCAGGCGGCGGGCAGCCCCGTACCGGCCCGGTCGGCGACCGCGCGCACGGCCAGTCCGACGGCGGCGAGCTGAGCCGCGGTCGGCTCGGGCACCGAGGTGGCCGCCGGTGCCGGGCGGTCGGCGCCGAAGCCGTCCTCCAACGCGGCGGCGCCGTTCTGGCCGTGTCCGGTGGCCCCGGTCAGATGCAGCCGACGCAACGGGTCGGGCCGCAACCGCCGCCAGCCCCGGGCCAGCGGCCATCCGGTGGCCGCGACCGCCCGGTGCCGGTAGGCGCGCTCGGTCGCCTCGGCCACCGCCGGTACGCCAGCTGCGCCGGCGAGCGCGTCGATGAGCCGGCGCATCGTCGGCCGGTCGACGTCGGCTTCGGCCCGAGCGGATCCGATCAGGTCCGAGAGCCCGTCGACCACCAGGTCCACGTCGGCGGAGAGCCGGCGCAGCGCCGCCTGCCGCTCGACGACGGTCTGTTCCAGGGCCGACCGCAGCGGGGCCGTTCCGGCGTCGCGCAGGGCCGAGGTGGCGAGCACCGGGATCCCGGCGAGCTGGTCGGCGTCGAGTAGTCGGCGCAGGTCGGCCAGTACCCGGGGCAGTTCGGCTCCGGGCAGGCGGTCGGCCTGGTTGAGCACCACGACGGTGACGTCCCGGTGCCGGTGGAACTCGCGCAGGTAGCTGCGGTGCAGCACCCGGTCGGCGTACTTCTGCGGGTCGACGACCCAGACCACCAGGTCGACCAGGCCGAGCAGCCGGTCGACCTCGGAGCGGTGCGACCGCTCCACCGAGTCGAAGTCGGGCAGGTCGAGCAGGACCAGGCCGTGCAGGGCCGCCTCGTCCGTCCCGTCGAGGGCGCTCTCCCGGACGAACCGGTGCCGGGGCAGCACCCCGACCCAGTCGAGCAGCCTCGTCGCGCCGTCCAGCGGACCCCACACGCAGGCGTGGGTGACTCCGGTCGTGGGCCGTCGCACCCCGACCGGGGACATCTCGAACCGGGCCAGCGAGTTGAACAGGCTGGACTTGCCGCTGCCGGTGGCGCCGGCCAGCGCCACCACGGTGTGGGCGCCGGAGAGGGCGAGCCGGGTGCCGGCGCGTTCCACCAGCGTGTGTGCCGGAACCAGCCGGTCGTCGGGCAGTTGGCCGTCGACGGCGGTCATGAACCGGTTGATCGCGGTCAGCCGCTCGACCAGCCGGTCGGGGTCGATCCGCTGGTCGCCGCGGAACGCGTCCCGTACCCGGCCCAGGATGTCGGTCATCGGATCACCTCCGGTCCGGTGGCTCCGGGATCGTCGCCGGACGGGGCATGGGTGCGGGCGGCGTCGAGCGTCCGGCCCGCGTCGCGTAGCCGGTCGCCGGGCCCTGCGTCGACCCCGGCGGCGGCGGTCCGGGTCAGGTAGCGCGCTGCCTCCTGGTCGAGCAACTGGTCGACCAGGAGCAGCAGTTGGGATCGGGCCCGGGTGGCCAGGGTACGGATCGCCTGGTCACCGAAGATCGCTTCGAGGACCTTCTGCGCCGCCACGGTGGTGCCGCCGGCCGCCGCGATCTCCAGGCCGGTCGGAATGAAGGCGGTCGAGGCGAAGACCGCGATCATGACCGCCAGGCCGGTGGCGTTGACCGCGTACGCCGCGCTGCGCGCCACGAAGCGCTTGTCGCCGCCCTGGCTGCGGACCAGTTCCAGGACGCCCCGCTGCCAGTCTCGGACCAGTCGTTCGGCGCGTTCCGGCAGGTCGTCGCCGGGTCGGGCCAGCTCGGGGGTGAGCAGCGCGGCCCCGGCCGGATGTGCCTGCCAGGCCGCGTGGCTCTGCTCGGCGGCGACCGCGGCGGTCTCCCGCAGCAGGGTGACCAGCTGGGACTCGATCGCGGTCCGAAGCTGGGCGTTCGGGGCGGGGCGGCCGGTCATCGCCGCGACGAGCCGGTCGCGCAACCGGCCGACCCGGGCCTCGAGGGTCCGGAACAGGTCGCCGGTGCCGACGAACTCCTGCCAGCGCGCCAGTACCTCGCCCCGGAGCAGCCGGCCGTCCCGGAGACTCTGCTCGACGGAATGGCGGGCGGCCCGGTAGGCCGCGTGGACCCGGAGGTCCAGGGCCTGCGCGGCGGCGGCCTGCTGGTCGGCGGCGACGGCCAGGTTCTCGATCGCCGGAACGAGTGCGGTGACGGCGCCGTCCAGGGTCTGCCGGATGACGGACGCGCGGGCCTCCGAGTCGGCGGCGAGTCGGGCGAACCAGGACCGGAGTGGTTCGGTGAGCCGGCCCGGAAGCAGTCCCTGCCCGTCGACCACCGTTTCGGGCAGCACGAACAGCGGCGCGGCGCCCAGCCCGTGCGCGGCCAGCATCTCCGCCAGGTGGGCGGTCACCTCGTCGGTCGCCGCCGGTGGCACCCGGTCGAGGACCAGCGCGATCGCCGTGCCGCGCAGTTTCGCGGTACGGAGCAGTTCCCAGGGCACCGCGTCGGCGTACCGGGCCGCGGTCGTGACGAAGAGCCACAGGTCGGCGGCGGCGAGCAGTTGCGCGGCGAGGGCCCGGTTGGTGTCGACCACCGAGTCGATGTCCGGCGCGTCCAGGAAGGCCAGCCCGGCCGGCAGGGCCGGCGCGGCGACCAGTTGCAGCGTGTCCGGGCGGTCGCCGGGTTCGGCGGTCCGGGTGAGGCCGGGCAGCAGGTCACCCTGCCGGAACCAGGCCGAATCGGCCGGACCGCAGACCAGTACCGGCGAGCGGGTCGTCGGTCGCAGCACACCGACCGCACTGACCCGGGCCTGGACCAGGCTGTTGACCAGGGTCGACTTGCCGGCCCCGGTCGAGCCGCCGACGACCACCAGCAGCGGTGCGTCGAGCCGGGCGAGGCGCGGCAGCAGGTAGTCGTCGAGCTGCGCCACGAGCGCGGCGGCGAGGTGTCGCGAGTCGTCCGCGCCGGGCAGCGTCAGGGGGTACGCCGTCGTGTCGATCACGGTACGCAGCCGGACCAGTGCCTCGCGCAGGTCCGGTTCGGCGGTCCCGGCGGCCGGTTCGGCGTGGGTCGGCGGCCGCGGTCCGGAACCCGGCGCCGGTACGGCGGAAGGCGCCGGAGTGCTTCCGGCCGCGTCGGCGTCCGGCGTACCGGCGCTCGACGACTGGGGCGGAATATCGCCCGTATCGAAACGAATGTCAGTGATAGGGGTTTTTGGTCCGACCATGGGCGTACCGAGGCCGGTGGCCGGATCGCCGTGGGTCGTCACGGGTAAAGACTGCCCGATCCATTCAACACAGACAACAGGCACGGTTGCTTACGGATCCGCGCGTTGCCGGCTGCCGGTCGGGCCCACGGGTGTTCCGTGCCGCTGTGACCTTCTTCGATGGGCGTCCGACCGCTGGCCGGGGCGGGTGGGCGGTGGATCGGCGGGTTGCGTCCATGTGACTCAAGTCCGACTTTGACGTTGGCGGAGATCGTGGCACTATTGAGTCCGGTCCACTCAACTTGCGGTGGGTGCGCTGCGGGCGGCGCCCGTCACCTGCCTTGTAACGAAGCGAGGAAGCGAAGATGGCACGTGCGGTCGGAATCGACCTCGGCACGACGAACTCCTGCGTCAGCGTTCTCGAAGGCGGTGAGCCCACCGTCATCGCGAACGCCGAGGGCTCGCGGACGACTCCTTCGATCGTCGCGTTCGCCCGTAACGGCGAGGTGCTCGTCGGTGAGGTCGCCAAGCGTCAGGCGGTGACCAACCCGGACCGGACCATCCGGTCGGTCAAGCGGGAAATGGGCACCAACTGGTCCGTTGACATCGACGGAAAGAAGTACACCTCGCAGGAGATCTCCGCGCGGACGCTGATGAAGCTCAAGCGGGACGCCGAGGCGTACCTGGGTGAGCGGATCACGGACGCGGTGATCACGGTGCCTGCGTACTTCAGCGACGCCCAGCGGACCGCCACCAAGGAGGCCGGCGAGATCGCCGGCTTCAACGTGCTGCGGATCGTCAACGAGCCGACCGCGGCGGCGCTCGCCTACGGTCTGGACAAGGGCTCCAAGGAGCAGACCGTTCTGGTCTTCGACCTCGGCGGCGGAACCTTCGACGTGTCGCTGCTGGAGCTGGCCGAGGGCGTCATCGAGGTCAAGTCGACAAGCGGTGACAACCACCTGGGCGGCGACGACTGGGACGAGCGGATCATCGAGCACCTGGTGAAGACCTTCCGTGGTCAGCACGGTGTCGACCTGTCCCAGGACAAGATGGCGATGCAGCGGCTCCGCGAGGCGGCCGAGAAGGCCAAGATCGAGCTGTCCGCCGCCACCACCACCAGCATCAACCTGCCGTACATCACCGCGGGTCCGAGCGGGTCCGACGGCGCTCCCTCGGCTCCGCTGCACCTGGACGTGACGCTCAGCCGGGCCGAGTTCCAGCGGATGACGCAGGATCTCCTGGACCGCTGCAAGGGCCCGTTCGAGCAGGCCATCAAGGACGCCAACATCAAGATCAGCGAGGTCGACCACGTGATCCTGGTCGGCGGCTCGACCCGGATGCCGGCCGTCTCCGAACTGGTCAAGCAGCTTACCGGCCGGGAGCCGAACAAGGGCGTGAACCCCGACGAGGTCGTCGCGGTCGGCGCCGCGTTGCAGGCCGGTGTGCTCAAGGGCGAGGTCAAGGACGTCCTGCTGCTCGACGTGACGCCGCTCAGCCTGGGCATCGAGACCAAGGGCGGCATCTTCCACAAGCTGGTCGAGCGGAACACCACCATCCCGACCAAGCGGTCCGAGGTCTACACGACCGCCGACGACAACCAGCCGTCGGTGCTGATCCAGGTCTTCCAGGGCGAGCGCGACATGGCCGCGTACAACAAGAAGCTCGGCACCTTCGAGCTGACCGGCATCGCGCCGGCCCCGCGCGGCGTGCCGCAGATCGAGGTCACCTTCGACATCGACGCCAACGGCATCGTGCACGTCGGTGCGAAGGACCTCGGTACCGGCAAGGAGCAGTCGATGACGATCACCGGCGGCTCGGCGCTGCCGAAGGACGACATCGAGCGGATGATGCGGGACGCCCAGGACCACGCCGACGAGGACAAGCGGCGGCGGGAAGAGGCCGAGATCCGCAACCAGGCCGAGCAGCTCCAGTGGCAGACCGAGAAGTTCCTGGCCGAGAGCGGCGACAAGCTGCCCGCCGAGTCCCGGGACAAGATCGGCGAGGCGCTGGGCGACCTGCGCTCCGCGCTCGGCGGTACCGACCTGGAGAACGTCAAGTCGGCGCACGAGCGGCTGGCCAAGGTCTCCCAGGAGGCCGGCACCCTGCTCTACTCCCAGCAGGGCGAGCAGGCGCAGCCCGGTGCCGGAGCGGGCGCCACGGACGGTGGGCCGACCGGCGCCAAGGCCGGCGACGACGACGTGGTGGATGCGGAGATCGTCGACGAGGACGACAAGAAGTGACCCGTTCTCGCCGCAGTCACGTTGGCCGTAAGCAAGACGGATCGAGGTAGTCGCATGACGGACAAGCCACGAGCCGCCGATCCGGACACCGTCGGATCGACGCCGGGTGGCTCCGCGCCCGGCCGGGCCGAGGGTACGGCCGGCGAGGGCATCGTCATCCGGGACAAGCGGAAGATCAATATGACCGGGGACAAGGCCGGCCAGGGCCGGCACGCCCAGCCCGACACGGCTGGCGAGACGGACGCGGCCGGCACGCCGACCGACGGCGCCCCGACGGCGGTGAAGGATCCGAACCCGGATCCCGAGCCGCCGGCGGGCGCCGAGGCGCCGACCGTCGCCACCGGGGAGGTCGACGACACCGAGTCGAGTGCCGCCGCCGGCACGGTCGACGACGCGAAGTCGACCGACGGTACGCCGGACGTGCCGGACTCGGCGACGGTGACCGACCAGGGTGACGGAACGGACGAACCCGACGCCGTGCCGGACGAGTCCGCGCCGGCCACTCCGGTGGTGGACGACGCCGAACTCGCCGAGGTGCTGGAGGCGGAGAAGCCGTCCGGCACCGACGGCCCGGTGGTGGACGCTCCGGCCACACCGGTCGGTGACGGCGCCCCGGAGACCGACGGCCCCGGCCCGCTGGGTGCCGAGCTGGCGGCCCTGCGTGCCGAGCTGGACGAGCGGACCAGGGACCTCCAGCGGGTGACGGCGGAGTACTCCAACTACCGCAAGCGGGTGGACCGGGACCGGGGACTCGTGGCGGAGCAGGCCACCGGGGCGGTACTCGTCGCCCTGCTGCCCGTCCTCGACGACCTGGACCGGGCCCGGGAGCACGGTGACCTGGTCGGGCCGTTCGGCACGGTGGCCGAGCAGTTGAATGCCACGCTTGGCAAGTTCGGGCTGACCCCGTTCGGCGAGAAGGGCGACCCCTTCGACCCGAACCGGCACGAGGCGGTCGCGCACCGGACCTCCGCCGAGGTCACCGAGTCGACCTGTGTCGAGGTGATGCGCCGGGGCTACCAGCTCGGCGATCGGGTGTTGCGGGCCGCGCTGGTTGCGGTGGCCGATCCAGAGTCGGAGTGAATGGCCGCGAGCGAGGGTGATCCGGTGTCGCGTGGTCGAGGTACCGCCGGTGTGGTGTCCGTAGCGGCGGGCACGGGCGGGACCTCGACCACGTCCCAGGGGAAGGGGGTGGACGATCGATGAGTTCCAAGGACTGGCTGGAGAAGGACTTCTACGCCGTGCTGGGGGTGGACAAGTCCGCCTCCGCAGACGAGATCAAGAAGGCCTACCGCAAGCTGGCCAGAGAGTCGCACCCCGACCACAATCCGGGTGACGTGCAGGCCGAGGAACGGTTCAAGACCGCCTCGGAGGCGTACGACGTACTCGCCGACGCGCGCAAGCGCAAGGAGTACGACGAGATGCGCTCGCTCTTCGGCTCGGGCGCGTTCCGGCGGAGCGCCAGGGCCGGCGGACAGCCCGGCGGCTACCCGTTCGACGTCTCCGACCTGTTCGGCGGGGCGGGTCAGCCGGGCGGCGCCGGTGGTGACCGCCGGTTCGGCGGCGCCGGATTCTCCGACCTGTTCAGCTCGATCTTCTCCGGTGGTGCCGGCACCGGTCCGACCCGGGGCCGTGGCCCGGCCCGGGGGCGGGACGTCGAGGCCGAGGTGGTGCTGGACTTCGACGACGCGGTACGCGGCGTCACGGTGCCCCTGACGCTGCGCGCCCCCGGCGTCTGCGACACCTGCCACGGCGACGGGGCCAAGCCGGGTACGTTGCCCCGGACCTGTCCGCAGTGTCACGGGGCCGGTGTGGTCACCCGGAACCAGGGGTCGTTCAGCTTCTCCGAGCCGTGCCGGGAGTGCCAGGGCGTCGGCACGATCGTGGACGAGAAGTGTCCGGAGTGCCGGGGCACCGGCGGGGTGACCAAGTCGCGCACCCTCAACGTGCGGTTCCCGGCCGGGGTCGCGGACGGCCAGCGGATCCGGCTCGCCGGGCGCGGGGAGCCCGGTGACCGGGGCGGTCCGGCCGGCGACCTGTACGTGCTGGTGAAGGTGCGCAACGACGAGTTGTTCGGGCGCAGTGGCGACGACCTGACGCTGACCGTGCCGATCACCATCGCCGAGGCGGTGCTCGGCACCGACCTGCGGGTGCCGACGCTGGACGCCGCGGTCACCCTGCGGGTGCCGCCCGGTACGCCGAGCGGTCGTACGCTGCGGGCCCGTGGGCGGGGCGTGGCCCGGCGCGACGGCCAGGCCGGTGACCTGCTGGTGACCGTGGAGATCGTGGTGCCCGAGCAGCTCTCCGCCGAGGCCCGTGAGGCGCTGGAGGCGTTCGCCGCACAGACGCCCTCGGCGGGACGGGAACATCTGGACGCCCGGGTGCGTCGTTTCAACTGACCGGTCAACGCGGAGGTGATCAAGGTGGCTGATGAATACGTCGTCGTCTCGATCGAGCAGGCGTCCGACGCCAAGGTTCTGATGATCTCGGTGGCGGCCCGGATGGCCGGCATGCATCCGCAGACCCTTCGGCAGTACGACCGGATGGGCCTGGTCCAGCCCGGCCGCGCGCCCGGGGGCGGACGCCGGTACAGCGTCCGGGACGTCGCGCTGCTGCGCGAGGTGCAGCGACTCAGCCAGGACGACGGGGTCAACCTGGCCGGAATCAAGCGGATCATCGTCCTGGAGCAGCTTGCCGACGAGCTCCAGCAGCGGGTGGCGCATCTGCAGGCGGAACTGGACGCGGCGTACCGGCGGATGGCGGAGTTGGAGGCGCTCGGCGGTCTGCCCCGCCGCGACCTGGTCCCCACCACCCGGGCCTCGACCGCGCTGGTGGTCTGGCGCCCGCGTCGGTCCGATCCCTCGGCCTGACCGGGTCCGGCCGGCGTCCATTACCCGAAGGCTTTCGAAAGCGGCGTCCCTGTCGATCTAGTAATCGTCATCCGGCGCTCGGAAACGATTACCTCGAACGCGTGGGATTCATTACCCCGGTAATCGGCATGAGGGTCGATCGTACGTGTTGGCGACGTCAAACCGTTGATCTGTTCGCCACCGGGTTTCCACCGCATGCCGACGCGTTCAGAAGACGCACCGTCGATCCGGTCCGACCCCCGACCGGGTTCGAGCATGCTGGCCGGCGAGCCTTATGAATCATGGTGTCCGACCCGGCGTGGCCTGTGTGCTCGTCGGGCGTCGATTAATTGATCAGGTCCAGAATCAACTGTCGGTGTCAGTGTGAAAATTACGTGAAGATTCTTTAATTGACGTTAATCAATGTTGTGACTATGGTGAGCGGCGGGCGCGACCGCATCGCGACGACCGGAAGGAACCAGTATGTCCAACGTGATGGCTGTCGGCGGCGTACTCGCGGCGGCACTGTTTGCCTCGACGGTAACTACCGAGCCTCTGGCGGAACCCGCTGAACGGATCACCATCAGCGTGGAGACCGTCAACGGCTCGGGCTGCTCGGCGGGAACGGCCAGGGTGAGTACCGCAGCAGACGATACATCCTTCACGGTTACCTACAGCGACTACTACGTCCTCGGAGGCGACGGGGCGAGGCCGACAGAATCCCGGAAGAACTGTCAGATCAGCCTGCGGGTGCAGATCCCCCAGGGCCTCACCTTCGCGGTGGCCCAGGTGGACCTGCAGGGCTATGCACACCTCCAGCCGGGGGCCACCGGCTCGCAGCACTCGCACTACTACTTCATGGGGACCTCACCGACCGCGCAGACGAGTCACGAGTTCAAGGGACCGTACAGCGACTTCTGGCGCACGTCCGATCGCGCCGCGGCCCTGGTCTACGCGCCGTGTGGCGAGGACCGCAATCTCAATGTCAACACCGAGCTGCGGGTGGATGGCGGCGGTTCCGGTAACGGCACGAGCTTCATGGCGATGGACTCGACCCGTGGCAGTGTGCGCAGCCTGTACCACCTCAGCTGGAGAGAGTGCTGATCACCCCGCCGCAACGCGTCTTCTGACGGCGGTTTGCGGGGCTGGCGCGAAATAGGGCCCCCGGCCGATTTGATGGAATGATTAATGTCCATCCAATCGGCCGGGGGCCCTTGCTTTTTGTTGAAAGTCAGGTCGTACCACTAATCGGCCCAGGGTGCATCCATTTTTCAGACATTGACGAACATCAATAGTGAGAGTTAAAGTGAACGTGCGCGCGCAACATTATCGCCACGATCGGGAGGGAACCCATGATCAGTGTGCTGGCCATTGGCAGTCTCGTTGCCTCGATGCTCGGCGGCCCGATAGTCATCCCGATGGATCCGCCGACGGAGCCTCCGGATGCGCAGATTGTCATTGATGTCATTACCATCAATGGTTCGGGTTGCCCGGCCGGGACTGCGGCTGTCGCGGTCGCCCCCGACAACACCGCCTTCACTGTGACCTACAGCGACTATCTCGCCCAGGTCGGTGTGGGGGCGCGGCCGACCGACTCCCGGAAGAACTGCCAACTGGCCCTGCAGGTCCATGTTCCGGAGGGCTTCACCTACGCGATTCTCCAGGCCGACTACCGGGGCTACGGGTACCTGGCGTCCGGTGCGACCGCTGTTTCGCGGGCCAACTACTACTTCCAGGGTTCCTCGCCGACGACGTACAAGAACCACTCGTTCAGCGGCCCACTGGACGACAGTTGGCAGACGACCGACACCTCCGAGTTGACCTCGGTGAGCTACGCGCCCTGCGGCGAGATGCGCTTCCTCAACATCAACACCGAACTGCGGGTGAACCTCGGTACGTCCAACCCTGCGACCACCACCAGTTTCATGACGATGGACTCGACGGACGGCGGCATCAGCACCATCTACCACTTCGCGTGGAAAGAGTGCGACGAGTCCTGACGCAGTACCCCTGAACCGCGGATACGGGAACTGTTCCCGTACCCCGTCCCAGGGGCGGGTACCCGCCCGGCCGGCATTGTCCAGCCGGTGCGGGTGCCCGACGAAGAGGGCCATCCGATCGATGGATGAAGTGTTGTACATCGCGCGGGCAACGGCTCGCGCGACGGTGACCGAAGGGAGCCCCGCAAATGTTGCACACGTTAGTCATCGGCACTCTGGCGGCGTCGTTACTGGGCTTGCCGGTACTCGATGACCCCGTGCCGACCACAAATCCCCCGGCCGAGCGCATCACCGTCGAGATAGTGACGGTCAACGGGTCGGGCTGCCGGCAGGGGACGGCGGCGGTCGCCGCGGCGCCCGACAACACGGCGTTCACGGTGACCTACAGCGATTACCTCGCCCAGGCCGGCGCCGGCACCGCGCCGACCGACTTCCGGAAGAACTGTCAACTGGTCCTCGAGGTAAAGGTTCCGGGGGGCTTCACGTACGCGATCGGGCAGGCCGACTACCGTGGCTTCGCCCATCTCGAGCGCGGCGCCAGCGGCATGCAACGAGCGAGCTACTACATCCAGGGCACGTCAGCGACGGACGCCCGGACGCACACCTTCGCCGGTCCGGTCAGCGACAGTTGGCAGGCGACCGACACCACCGACGTGGCGTCGCTGGTCTACGCCCCGTGCGGCGAGGTGCGCCTGTTCAACATCAACACGGAGCTGCGGGTGAACCGTGGTTCGTCGCAGCCGACGACGACCAGTTTCATGATGATGGACTCCACCGACGGCGCCGTCAGCACGACGTACCACTTCAACTGGATGCGGTGCGAGTAGTCCGGACCGGGACCGGATCCCGGTGCCAACCTAGGAGGGCAACAACGACGCACGCCGGTACGGCAGCCGCCGATCGGCATCGCGACGGCTCAAGCGAAGATCTCCGCTGGCGCTCGTCGACAGGTCGTTCGAGCGCCAGCTCTTCCTGCCGGATCCCGGGGCCGATCCCGGACGGTCCGAGCACCCCGCGTGGCCGGCTCCCCGATTCGGACGCCCACGGCGGGTGAGGTCAGTACCCTGACCAGTGGTGCGGCCCGGAAAGCCGGGGCCTGCCGGTACACAGGTCGGGTCCCCTGCTCCGGTGTCGGCACCAGTGGTGGTTGGTGGTCCGGGGTCCACGGGGGGTCCCGGACCCGCCTTGCCCGGGGCGGCCGTGGTCAGCCGAGCCGGCGGCCCTGCCGGACCAGACCACCCTCACACCAGTCGCGGTAGTCGAACAGGTCCGGGCTGGCCTGGAGCATCCGGGTGTTGTGGGCCCAGATGATCATCTGGTCGTCACCGTTCCGTTCGGCCTGCTCGACCAGCTTGCGCAACCGCCGCTTCGGATGGGCCTGGAACTTGGTCCGGATCCCGTCCGCCGCGTAGATGTAGAGGCAGTGCAGCGCGAACCGGCGGGCCGGACATGATCGATCCATCGCCAGGTCGAACAGCGTGGTGATCAGCCGGTCGCCGGAGACAAGCAGATCCCAGTCCTTCGGCATCGTGTGCAGCGGCACCGAATCAGGTTCGTACGCCCAGGCCCGCAGCTCGGCGGGTGATGGGTCGACCGGATTGGCGAATCCTCGGAACGCGGAGTCCTGCACGCTCAAACGGGCCGCCTTTCCGCTCGCGCGACCGCCGGAACGCCTGGCTCCGGCAAGTACCAGTGGCTACTGCGGCGACACGGTAACGCGCTGTTGCCAAGCTGCGGAAGGGTCGCCACGTGCCATTTCATCAACCCGTTACGTGACGGTGAACTCGGCCGAACGGTGATCCCGCTATGTGGTGCGCGACGCCGGGGTCGCGCACCGGTCACTCGGTCGCCGTCGCCGGTGGCAACCCGCGGGCCGCCTGCCGGCGGAGCCAGCGCTTGAACCACCCGAAGTCGGGCAGCCGGGCCAGCATCGGGCCGGTCACCACGGTCACCAGCACGTACGCGGTGGCGAGCGGGGCGAGCTGCGGATTCACCAGGCTGGTGCCGACCGCCAGGCCGGCGATGACGATCGAGAACTCGCCCCGGGGTACCAGCGCCAGACCGGTCCGCCAGCGGCCCGGCAGGGCGATGCCCACCCGTCTGGCCGCCAGGTAGCCCGTGACCACCTTGGTGGCCATGGTGACCACCGCCAGCGCGATGGCCGGCAGCAGGACCGGTGGGATGGCCCGCGGATCGGTGTTCAGCCCGAAGAACACGAAGAAGACGGCGGCGAAGAGGTCCCGTAGCGGCGAGAGCAGCTCCGTCGCGTTGTGCGCCACCGGCCCGGACAGGGCGATGCCGACCAGGAACGCGCCCACCGCGGCCGACACCTTCAGCCCGGCGGCGATCCCGGCGACCAGAAGGGTCAGCCCGAGCACGCCCAGCAGCAACGCCTCCGGGTCCTGGGCGGAGAACATCCGGGAGATGACGTGGCCGTACCGGATCGCCACCATGAGCACCACGACCACGGTGACCACCGCGACGGTCAGCGCGATGCTGCCACCGAGCAGTGCCTGGCCGCTGAGGATCGCGGTCACCAACGGCAGGTAGAGGGCCATGGCGAGGTCCTCGATGACCAGGATCGACAGGATCACCGGCGTTTCGCGGTTACCGAGCCGGCCCAGGTCGGCGAGCACCTTGGCGATGACGCCGGACGACGACACCCAGGTCACCCCGGCCAGCACGATCGCGCTGACCCAGCCCCAGCCCAGCAGCAGCCCGAAGGCCGCGCCCGGCAACGCGTTGAGGAGACCGTCGACCAGCCCGGCCGGTGCGGCCGCGCGCAGGTTGCCGACGAGTTCGCTGGCCGAGTACTCCAGGCCCAGCATGACCAGGAGCAGGATCACGCCGATCTCGGCGCCGACCTCGAAGAACTCCTCGCTGGCCGACAGCGGCAGTACCCCGCCGTGCCCGAAGGCGAGCCCGGCGAGCAGGTAGAGCGGGATCGGCGAGAGCCCGATCCGCCGGCTGAGCCGGCTGAGCAGCCCGAGGACGAGCAGCAGCGCACCGACCTCGATGAGCAGAACAGTGGTGTGATGCATACGCCTCAGCCGTCCGGATCGGCTTCGGCGAGGATCGCGGTGACACCGTCGAGTCCCTGGCGGGTGCCGACCACGACCACAACATCGCCGGCCTCGAACCGGAACGTCGGATCTGGTGAGGCGATCACCTCGCGCTCCCGAAGGACCGCGACGATGGAGGCGCCGGTACGGGTGCGAGTCTGCGTGTCGCCCAACGGCCGGCCGACGTACCGCGAGCCAGCCGGGATGGAGACCTGCTCGGTGAGCAGTCCGGCAGCCTGTTGGCGCAGGCCGGAGAGCTGGCCCAGCATCAGCGAGGCGCCGAGGATGTCCGCCAGCGCCTCCGCCTCGTCGTCCGTGAGCGGAATGTCGGCGGTGCAGGAATCCGGATCGTCGGGGTCGTACAGCACCAGATCCCGTCGTCCATTGCGGTGCGTGACCACGCCGAGCCGACGGCCGGAGGTAGTCACCAGGTCGTGGCGTACACCGATACCGGGCAGCGCCGTCTGTTCCACACGTACTCGCACGGGGCCAACGGTACCGTCTGTCGATCGAGGGGCCGGAACACGGTTCATCCGGTGCGGTCCGCCTCCACCGCAGCTTCGACTGTGACCGACGTCACGGTCCTGAAGTTGAGTGGAATAGACTCAACTCTGATTGTGTCGTCAGTACTGGAGGCGGTGTCGCCCGTTGGGCGGCGACGCCGACGCCACGCTGCCGATGCCGACCCGTACCAGGGTCGGCGGACCGTATTGGGAGCCCATGAACGCCGAACGTCTGACCACCAAGACCCGCGAAGTCATCACCGGCGCCGTCGCGACGGCGAACCAGCGCGGCCACGCCACCGTCGAGCCCTGGCACCTGCTGCTCTCGTTGCTGGACACCGGCGGCTCCACCGCGGCCGGCCTGCTGCGGGCCGTCGGGGCCAACCCGGCCGACGTCCGACGGGCCGCCGCCCGCGCGGTGGAGAACCAGCCGGCCGCCCGGGGGTCGAGCGTCGCCGAACCGAGCCTGTCCCGCGAGTTCGTCAACGCCATCGGGGCGGCCGAGGAGATCGCCCGGCCGCTCGGCGACGAGTACACCTCCACCGAACACCTGCTGGCCGGGCTGGCCCGGGTCGGCGGCGCGGTGGCGAGCACCCTGAAGAGCGCGGGAGCCACCGAGGAGAACCTCGTCGCCGCCTTCCCGGCGGTGCGCGGCGGCGACCGCCGGGTCACCACCGCCGACCCGGAGCAGACCTACCAGGCGTTGCAGAAGTACGGCGTCGACCTGACCGCGAGCGCCCGGGACGGGAAGATCGACCCGGTGATCGGCCGGGACGCCGAGATCCGCCGGGTCGTCCAGGTGCTGTCCCGGCGTACCAAGAACAACCCGGTGCTGATCGGCGAGCCCGGCGTCGGCAAGACCGCGATCGTCGAGGGGCTGGCCCAGCGGATCGTGACCGGCGACGTGCCCGAGTCGCTGCGGGACAAGAAGCTGGTCTCGCTCGACCTCGGCGCGATGGTCGCCGGTGCGCAGTACCGGGGCCAGTTCGAGGAGCGGCTGAAGTCGGTGCTGGAGGAGATCAAGAACTCCGACGGCCAGGTCATCACGTTCCTGGACGAGCTGCACACCGTGGTCGGCGCCGGCAGGGGCGAGGGCTCGATGGACGCCGGCAACATGCTCAAGCCGATGCTTGCCCGGGGCGAGCTGCGGATGGTGGGCGCGACCACCCTGGACGAGTACCGCGAGCACATCGAGAAGGATCCGGCGCTGGAGCGCCGGTTCCAGCCGGTCGTGGTCGGCGAGCCGACCATCGAGGACACCATCGGCATCCTGCGCGGCCTGAAGGAACGCTACGAGGTTCACCACGGGGTACGGATCACCGACGCCGCCCTGGTCGCCGCCGCCTCGCTGTCGGACCGGTACATCACCGAACGGTTCCTGCCGGACAAGGCGATCGACCTGGTCGACGAGTCCGCCTCCCGGCTCCGGATGGAGATCGACTCCCGGCCGACCGAGGTCGACGAGATCGAGCGGGCGGTACGCCGGCTGGAGATCGAGGAGATGGCGCTGGCCAAGGAGCCCGACCCGGCCTCGGCAGAACGCCTCGAACGGCTCCGCAGGGAACTGGCGGACAAGCGGGAGCAGCTCACCGTGCTCAGCGAACGGTGGCACCTGGAGAAGGACCACATCACCCGGATCTCGACCGCGAAGGAGGAGCTGGAACGGCTCGGCGGCGAGGCCGAGCGGGCGGAGCGGGACGGCGAGCTGGAACGCGCCGCCGAGTTGCGGTACGGACGCATTCCCGGCCTGCAGGGCGAGCTGTCCCGGGCCGAGGCGGAACTCGCCGGACTACAGGTCGACGGGGCGATGCTGAAGGAGGAGGTCGGCGCCGACGACATCGCCGCCGTGGTGGCCTCCTGGACCGGTATCCCGGCCGGTCGGCTGATGGAGGGCGAGACCGCCAAGCTGCTCCGGATGGAGTCGTCGCTCGGCGGCCGGGTCGTCGGTCAGGCCGAGGCCGTGGCCGCGGTCTCCGACGCGGTCCGCCGGGCCCGTGCCGGCGTCGCCGACCCGGACCGGCCCACCGGCAGTTTCCTCTTCCTCGGCCCGACCGGGGTGGGCAAGACCGAGCTGGGCAAGGCGCTCGCCGAGTTCCTCTTCGACGACGAGCGGGCCATGGTCCGGATCGACATGAGCGAGTACGCCGAGAAGCACTCGGTGGCCCGGCTGGTCGGCGCCCCGCCCGGCTACGTCGGGTACGAGGAGGGCGGGCAGCTCACCGAGGCGGTGCGCCGGCGCCCGTACTCGGTGATCCTGCTGGACGAGGTGGAGAAGGCACATCCGGACGTCTTCGACGTACTGCTCCAGGTGCTCGACGACGGCCGGCTCACCGACGGGCAGGGCCGGACGGTGGACTTCCGCAACGCCATCCTGATCCTCACCTCCAACCTCGGCTCGGCCACGATCGCCGACCCCACCCTGTCCGAGGACGAGCGTCGGGAGGCGGTGCTCGCCGTGGTCCGGATCCACTTCAAGCCGGAGTTCCTGAACCGGCTGGACGACATCGTGGTCTTCGCCACGCTCACCGGTCCGGAGCTGCGCGGCATCGTGGACATCCAGCTCGACCGGCTCCGGCGGCGGCTCGCCGAACGCCGGCTCGGCCTGGACGTCAGCGACGCGGCCCGGACCTGGCTGGCCGAGCACGGGTACGACCCGATCTACGGCGCCCGGCCGCTGCGTCGGCTGGTGCAGTCGGCGATCGGCGACCGGCTGGCGAAGGCGCTGCTGGCCGGGGAGGTACGCGACGGCGACACCGTCCGGGTCGACCTGGCCGACACCAAGGAGGGCCTGGCGGTCGTCCGGGCCTGAGCGCCGGGCACGGGCCTGAGCTCCGGGCACGGGGCTGAACGCTCGAACCAGCCCCGGACGCTCGGAGCCAGCCCGGACGCTCGGAGCCAGAAGGTGCTCGCCGGGCGGACCGCCGTCCGCTGGGCGAGGATTGGTGGCATGACAGAGTTGCCGGGACAGAACGACGACCTGACGTCGGCGGTGCGCGAGTTGGCCACCGCCGACGTCGTCGCGTTCGGCGGAGTGGGCCTCGCCGGTCAGGTCCTGCCGCCGACCGTCGCGTACCGGGCGATCGAGGCGGCGCTGCCCGAGCGGAGCGAGGCGGTCCGGTCCCGGCTGGACTGGCTGCTGGACAACGGTTCGGCCGCCGGCCGGGCGTACGCCGCCACGCTGCTCGGCCGGGTCGATCCCGCCGCCGCCCGTGCCGCCTGGCGGGCGCTTGTCGACGACGAGGCGACGCTGACCACGTTCAGCGGCTGCCTGATGGACCAGACCACGCTGGGCGAGTACGCCGCCGTACGGCTCGAACACGACTGACGGTCCCCGCCGGTCCGGCTGGCCGTCCGCCCTGGTCCACGGCCGGTCCTCGGTGCCGTCAGCGGCGGTTCGCCCCCCGTCGATGAGGTGGCTACCGCTACCGTGGGCCGTTATCTGGGAACCTTGCTCCGGAAACACCGATTCGGGGAACCCGACTCCGGGAACTTGAGCCAGGGACTTCATCTAGGGAAGGGAGAGCCGTGTCGGAACCAGTGAATCCCACCGCGGCCGCGAGGCCACGTCCGGGCAGCGTCACCATCTCCAGCTACCTGCTCTACGCGGCGGCCGTGCTGCTCGCCGTCGTTGCGATCACCGGCCTGAGCACCATCGGCACCGTCTCCGAGGTCTACGGGGACGCGTACGCCGGGTCCTCGGTCGAGGGCGCGGAGGACTTCATCGTCGGCGTCAGCGCGTTCGTCGCGGTGGTGCAGTTGCTCTTCGCCGTCGGCTACGTGGTGCTGGCGCTGCTGAACAACCAGGGGCGCAACGGCGCTCGGATCGCCACCTGGGTGGTGGCCGGCCTCGGGGTCTGCTGCACCGGGGTCGGTCTCGGCGGCACGGCGGCCGGCGGCATGAACACCAGCTCCACAGGAGACATGCCGGACCCGAAGGTGATCCAGGAAAGGCTGGAGGACGCCCTGCCGCCGTGGACCGGGCCGCTCTCGCTGGTCTGCTCCATTCTCGTCTTCGTGCTGCTGCTGGCCGTGATCGTCCTGCTCGCGCTGCCCGCGTCCAACGCCTTCTTCCGGAAGCAGCCGGCCGGCTTCGAGCCTCCGGTACCGGGCGCGGCCTACCCGGGGCAGGTGGCGTCGTCAGGCGGCGAGCCGGCCTATCCGGCGTACCCGCAGCAGTCGTCGGGTACCGATCCGGCCTATCCGGGGCAGACGCCGCCGTCCGGCACCGACCCGAGCAACCCGCCCGGGCCATCGAGCAACCCGCCCGGCACCGACCCGAACAATCCGTCCGGCACCGACCCGAGGAATCCGTCCGGACCGCCGAGCAGCCCACCGACGAGCTGACTTCTCGCGACGATCCCCCGGCCGGACCCGACGTACCGCCGGGGGATCGTCGTGTCCGGGCCGGATCGCCGCACGTCCGCTCTTTTCTGGCCGGGACGGCTCCGCTACGTTGTGGGAGCGGTACCACCGTCCCCCCGGTGCCGCAGTCCGAGCAACTCCCGCCGGACGCCGCCGACCTGAGGAACCGCCCGTGGCCCAAGCCTCCACCCGGCCCGGCAGCGCGCCCCGCCCTGCCTGGCGGTCGACCGCGGACCGGGCCGGGCGGCCGGCACGGGCCCTGGTCACCGGCGCCACCGCCGGGATCGGAGCGGCCTTCGCGCGGCGGCTCGCCGAGGAGGGTTACCACCTCGTGCTGGTGGCCCGGGACGGTCAGCGGCTCACCGAGACCGCCGCCGAGCTGACCACCCGGTACGGAATCACCGTCGGAACCCTCTCCGCCGACCTGGCCACCGACGAGGGTTGCGCGACGGTCGAGAAGCGGCTGGCCGACGCGTCGGAACCGATCGACGTGCTCGTCAACAACGCCGGGATCAGTCTCAACCGGTCCTTCGTCAGTTCGACGGTCGAGGACGAGTCGCGGCTGCTCCGGTTGAACGTGCACGCGGTTCTCCGATTGACCCTCGCCGCCCTGCCAGGGATGACCGAGCGGGGACATGGGGCAGTGATAAATGTCTCTTCCGTTGCCGGCTTCGGGCCGGTGATGCCCGGGTCGACATACTCGGCCAGCAAGGCGTGGGTGACGAACTTCAGCGAGTCCGTGGCCCAGTCGGTGCGTCCGTCCGGGGTACGGGTGATGGCGCTCTGCCCCGGCTACACCCGTACCGAGTTCCACGACCGGGCCGGCATCAACATGTCGAAGACTCCGGAGTGGATGTGGCTGCGCGCCGATGACGTGGTCCGGGACGCCTTACGTGACCTGGATCGGAACCGCATGGTCAGCGTGCCGGACTGGAAGTACAAGTTGGTGGTCTTCGGCCTGCGGCACGCGCCGGGTCGGCTGTGGCGGGCGGTCGCCCGGGACACCCGGGGGCGGACTGGTCGCACGGAGGGCTGAACGCCGCGCCGCGTAGCGGATCCGCAGACCCGCCGGGCGGGTGTGCGGTACCCGGGCATGGGCAAGATTCAGTGCGGAGAGTAGCTGATTTTACGCCTCGTCGGCCACTGTCCAGGCGGCGTGCCAGGGCTTCTAGCCGGGTCGGCCGTTCGGCTCTCACTTCGGCGCAGTACCCTTACCCGCCATGGGGGACCACGACGACCTGCGTAAATTCATCACTGACCTCGCCGTCGTACACGGACGGGTTGTGTTGTCCTCGGGTCGTGAGGCGGACTGGTACGTCGATCTGCGGCGAGTGACTCTGCATCACGCGGCGGCACCGTTGGTCGGTCGGACCATGCTCGACCTTACGGCTGACTGGGACTTCGAGGCGGTTGGCGGCCTGACGTTGGGTGCGGACCCGATTGCCATCTCGATGCTGCACGTCGCCTCGGCGAGTCAGCGTCGGCTGGATGCCTTCGTGGTACGCAAGGCCGGAAAGACGCATGGTCTGCAGCGCCGGATCGAAGGTCCGGAGTTGAGTGGTCGCCGAGTGTTGGCGGTAGAGGACACCTCTACGACGGGAAGCAGTGTGCTGACCGCTGTGGAGGCGTTACAGGAGGCCGGGGCCGTGGTCGTGGGCGTGGCGGTTATTGTTGATCGAGGTGCGGGCGACGCCGTACGAGCCGCCGGATTGCCATACCGGGCAGCCTATACGTTGGCTGACCTCGGCCTAGTGGCCTAAAAGTTTGCCGATTCGGATCTGCTGATATGCAGGCGGGTCGATGCTGCTGGTGGAAGGATGGAATACGTGGGAACTGCGTTGGCCGAAATGACTATGCCTCAGATCTCGCCGCTTGCCGGCGAGCCGATCGAGCGTGCTGACGCTGAGCGGCTTGCGGGGGTCCTCAAGGCCCTCGCTGACCCCGCTCGGCTGCGGCTGCTCAGCCTCATCCAGTCGGCGCCCGAGGGCGAAGCGTGCGTGTGTGATCTCACCGCGCCGCTTGGCCTCTCGCAGCCGACGGTGAGCCATCACCTCCGTATCCTCACCGAAGCCGGCTTGCTGGAGCGGGAGAAGCGGGGCGTGTGGGCTTACTACCGCCTGGTGCCGACGGCGATCGCGACGATCGCCGATCTGCTGACCCCGCCGCGTAAGCGAGCCACCAAGAAGGCTCGCTGACTCAGCGCGCGGCCCGTCTGGTGTCCGCCCTGTCAAGGACGGCGCCAGGCGGTCCAACCGCTGATGGCGCGGTGGGTCCAGCCGGACCAGCGGTGTGAACTACCTCCGGGGCGACCTGCGGGATCAGCTCGCGTACGTCGGACACGACGTCGTTCGGGCTGGCCTCGTGGTCGGCTCGGGTGGAAACCTGTCCGCCCGGCTGTCCGACGGTGACTCCTGCTGGGTCACCGCGAGCGGCACCTGGTTGGACCGGCTCGACCGGGCCTCCTTCGTCCGAGTACGCATCTCGGACGGGGCGACGTACCCGGCCGGGTCAGTGCGTCCGGCGGAGTCGGTGCACCGAGCAGAGTCGGTGTCGCCGAGTCCGCCGCCGACCGTCCAGGACGGAACCATCCTCCTGGACGGCGTCCGGCCGCCCGCACCGAGCGGCCCGACTACGCCCGCACCGCGTGGCCCGACTACGCCCGGACCACGCGGGCCGACCACGTCGGGGCCGATGCCGACCAGCGAGGTCGGGCTGCACCTGGCGACCTACCGGGCCCGTCCGGACGTCCAGGCGATCGTGCACCTGCACCCCCAGACCGTCCTGCTACTCGACGCGTTGGGCGAACGAATCCGGCTGGTCACCACCGATCACGGCTTCTACCTGCGTCGGGTGGCCCGGGTACCGTTCCGGGCACCCGGTACCACCGAACTCGCCGAGTTGGCCGCCGAGGCGGCCCGGGACGGCACCAACTGCCTGGTGCTGAGCCAGCACGGCTGTTCGGTGCTGGGTGACAGCGTGGAACTGGCCCACAAGCGGGCCGCCAACCTCGAGGAGGCGGCGCGGCTGACCTATCGGGCGCTGGCCGCCGGACGGCTGGATGATCTTCCCGACTGCCCCGCCGAGTTTCTCGCCCGGACAGACGACAGCGGGTCGACCAGCATCTGACCGGCCGACCCGCTTCTCTACCTGCCGCTGTGCTGCCGCCTACCCGCTCTGCCTAGTATCCGCCGCGCCGGTGCCGCTGGGCCTCCTGCGCGGCGTGCTCCAGCTCGGCCTGCTCGGCCGGGGTGGTGCCGCGCCGGGCGGCCAGCCGGGCCCGCAGGAGTTCGATGGCGATCGGGATCACCGAGACGAAGACGATCGCGATCAGGATCAGCTCGATGTTCTCCTTGACGAACGGGATCTGGCCGAGGAAGAAACCGAGCACCGTGACCCCGGTGCCCCAGAGGACGCCGCCGATCACGTTGTAGGTCACGAAGGTGCGATAGCGCATCCCGCTCACCCCGGCGACGATCGGGGTGAAGGTCCGGACGATCGGCACGAACCGGGCCAGCACGATGGACCGGGCACCGTACTTCTCGAAGAAGTCGTGCGCCTTGATCAGGTTCTCCTGCTTGAACAGCCGGGAGTTCGGCCGGCGGAACAGCGCCGGGCCGACCTTCTTGCCGAACGCGTAGCCGACCTGGTCGCCGGCGATCGCCGCGATCGTGATGAGCAGGCAGACGAGCCACAGCGGGAAGGTGATGTACTCGCCGTCGGCGGTGAGCAGCCCGGCGGTGAACAGCAGCGAGTCACCGGGCAGGAAGAAGCCGATCAGCAGGCCGGATTCGGCGAAGACGATGGCCAGGATGCCGAGTAGCCCGAACGTGGAGATCAACCACTCCGGATCCAGGAATTCAGGACCCAGGGCCAGCGTGGTGGTGGGCGTCGGCACGAGCAGACCTCCGAGATTCTCGGCATGGCGCGGTGAGGGGTCCGCCAGCATGGTGGCGGGTACCACAGCAGTCTAGGCGGAGCGCACCGGCAGCCGTCGCGCGATGCCGGCGAGGCCGGTCCGGCCGAGGGGATCGAGGCGGTCACAACCTCGGATCGACCGGCTCCGACTCGTTGGCGAGGATCGCGAAGACCAACTCGTGCCGTCGCCAGAGCGGAGCGCCCTCGGCCAGCCGGTCCAGCGCCGCCAGGCCGAGCCCGTGCTCGCGCAGGGCCAGCCCCCGCTTCCGGCCCAGGGACCGGTCCCGGAGTACGGCCAACTGGTCCGGTTCGGCGTACTCCGGACCGTAGATGATCCGCAGGTACTCCCGGCCACGGCACTTGACGCCCGGCTGGAGCAGCCGGCCCCTGGCGTCCCGGGCGGCCAGCCCGGCGTACGGCTTCACCACCATTCCCTCGCCGCCGGACCCGGTCAGCTCCAGCCACCAGTCGGTCGCCTCGGCGGTCGCCCCGGCGTCCGCGAGGTCCACCACCCGGCGCCGGGTCGGGGTGAACAGCTCCGGGTCGGCGGCGCGCAGCCGGTCGGCCAGGGCCAGGTGCCAGCCGTGGTCCCGAGCGGCGTGCGTGGCGCCCTCACTCGCGAGCACGGCGAAGGGCGCCAGGGTCACCCCGTCCAGACCGTCGGTCGGCCGTACGTACCCGCGGTACGCCTCGGTGTAGCGGACCAGGTCCGCATGCCGTCGCGCCATCCGGTGCCGGAGTTCGCCGACCGGCAGGGCCCGCCCGTCGGCCCGGTCCAGCAGCTCCAGTACGGCCGGCAGCGCCGCCCGACCCGCCGCACCGACCGCGGCGTACTGCTCCCGGATCAGTCCTCCGGCCTTCGCCGACCAGGGCAGCAACTCGCAGTCGAGCAGCAGCCAGTCGCTGTCGAGTTCCGCCCACAGCCCGCTGGCGGTGGCGGCGGCGCGTACCCGGTCCAGCAGGGCCCGGTCCTGCTCGCCGCCGAAGAACGGTCGGCCGGTACGGGTGTACACCACCCCGTCACCCGGGCCGAACCGTCGGGCGCCGGTGCCGTCCCGGCAGACCAGCACCACCGCGCGGGAGCCCATGTGCTTCTCCTCGCAGACCACCCGGTCCACCCCGGCGCTCCGGTAGTCCTCGAACGCCTGTGCCGGATGTTCCAGGAATCCCTCGACGGTGGCGGTCGAGCAGGGTGCCATCGTCGGCGGCAACCAGGGCAGCCAGCGCGGATCGACGGCGAACCGGCTCATCACCTCCAGCGCGGCGGCGGCGTTCTCCGCCGGTACGGTCAGCGTGCCGTAGCCGTAGTCGATGTGCCGGCGTCCGGTCACGTCCCGCAGGTCGAGTCCGAAGTCGCCCCGCTCGGCGGCGCTCGGGCTCCCGGCCGCCCGGTCCGGCTCGGCGAGAAGTGGCCGGACCGGCGGGTAGTACTCCTTCGCGGCTGGCACCGAGACCAGTTCCCTGTCGGGGTAGCGCAGGGCGGTCAGCGTGCCGCCGAAGACGCAGCCGGTGTCGATGCAGATGGTGTTGTTGATCCACTCGGGTGCCGGGGTCGGGGTGTGGCCGTAGACGACCATGGCCGAGCCGCGGTAGTCCCGGGCCCACGGGTAGCGCACCGGCAGGCCGTACTCGTCGGTCTCGCCGGTCGTCTCGCCGAACAGCGCGAACGCCCGGACCCGGCCGGACGCCCGGCCCTGGTACTCCGCCTTCAGCCCGGCGTGCGCGACCACCAGCCGGCCGCCGTCCAGCACGTAGTGGCTGACCAGGCCGTCGACGAAGGCGGCGATCTCGGCGACGAAGTCGGGTTCCTCGGCGTCGAGCTGGGTCAGGGTCTCGGCCAGGCCGTGCGACACCGTCACGTTGCGGCCGCGCAGCTTGCGGAGCAGCTTCTGCTCGTGGTTGCCGGGCACGCAGAGCGCGGTGCCGGCCGCGACCATTCCCATCACCAGGCGGAGTACGCCGGGCGAGTCCGGTCCCCGGTCGACCAGGTCACCGACGAATACCGCGGTACGCCCCTGCGGATGGATCGCGTTCACCGGCCGCCCGGCCTCGTCGCGATGCAGCGTCCAGCCGAGCCGGAGCAGCAGCGCCTCGAGTTCCGCGCGGCAGCCGTGCACGTCGCCGATGATGTCGAACGGTCCGGTCAGTTCCCGGCGGTCGTTGTACAGCTTCTCGTAACGGATCTCGGCGGCCTCGATCTCCTCGACGCCGCGCAGCACGTGTACCTTGCGGAAGCCCTCGCGCTCCAGCCGCCCGACACTGCGCCGCAGGTCCCGCTGCATCCGGCCGAGTACGGGCCGACCGAAGGTCCGGTCCGACCGGTTCCGGGTGCGCTCCCAGCACTGCGGTTCGGGGACGTCCAGCACGATCGCCACCGGCAGTACGTCGTGTTCCCGGGCGACGGTGACCAGCCCGGCCCGGGCGTGCTGCTGGAGGTTGGTGGCGTCGACCACTGTCAGCCGACCGGCCCGGAGCCGCTTTCCAGCCACGTAGTGCAGCACGTCGAAGGCATCGGCGGAGGCCGACTGGTCGTTCTCGTCGTCCGCCACCATGCCCCGGAAGGTGTCCGAGGAGAGCACCTGGGTCGGGCCGAAGTGCGTGCGGGCGAAGGTCGACTTGCCCGATCCGGAGATGCCGACCAGGGCGACCAGGGCCAGCTCGGGAATGTCCAGCGTGGCCATCAGATCTCCTCTTCCACTGCCACTGCCACAGCCACTGCGGGTGCCGGTTCGGCTGGCGTCGCGGGTGCCGGTTCGGCGGGTGCCGGGGGTGCCGTGGGGTGTGCCGCCGCGCCGGCGGTGGACCGGGTGAAGACGGCGAGCTGGGTGGCCGCACCCACCTCGGGGTCCTCGTCCCCGACACCGCTGATCGCCACCGTGTAGTCGTGGCCCGCGGCGACGGCGGCGGTCCAGTCGGCGAACTCGGCCCGGGTCCACTCGAAGCGGTGGTCACGGTGCCGGAAGGTACCGGCGGGCAGGCCCGGGTAACGCACGTTGTATTCGACGTTCGGGGTCGTCACGATCACCGTCTCCGGACGGGCGTGCCCGAACACGGCCGCCTCCAGCGCCGGCAGGCGCGGCGGATCGAGGTGCTCGACCACCTCCATCAGCACGGCGGCGTCGAACCCGCGCAGCCGGTCGTCCCGGTAGGTCAGCGCGGACTGCCACAACTTGATCCGGTCGCGCTGCCGGGTGGGCAGCCGGTCCAGGCGCAGCCGCCGCTGGGCGAGATCCAGGGTCCGGGACGAGACGTCGGTGCCGACGATCTCGGTGTAACGGCGGTCCCGGACCAGGTCGGTCAGCAGCGCGCCGCCGCCGCAGCCGAGGTCGAGGACCCGGGTGGCACCGCAGGAGCGGAGCGCCTCCAGTACGGCGGCCCGGCGCAACGCCGCGAGCGGCTGCCGGACGACGGTGGCCGGCAGCCCGGCATCCTCGTCGGCACCACCGTCGGTTGCTTCCACGACGCTGTCCGCCCCGGCCGGCTCGTCCGCCAGCCGCAGCTCGGCGAGCCGGGTCAGCGCGGTGCCGGCCAGCGCCCGCCGGTGCGCCAGATAGCGGCGGGTGATCAGTCCCCGCTCCGGATGTTCGGCCAGCCATCCGGCACCGGCCCGGAGCAGCTTGTCGATCTCGTCCGGCGCGACCCAGTAGTGCTTGGCGTCATCCAGCACCGGCAGCAGGACGTAGACGTGGTTCAGCGCGTCGGCGAGCCGGAGCGTGCCGGTGAGGGTGAGGTCGACGTACCGGCTGTCGCCCCAGGAGGGGTGCTCGGGATCGAGCGGGATCCCGGTGGCGGTCACCGTCCAGCCCATCGGGGCGAACAGCCGGATGGCCAGGTCCGCCCCGCCCCGGCAACGCAGCGCGGGCACCCGCAGTTCCAGCGGTATCGGCGTCGCGGCAAGCTCCGGCCGGTCCTTCGAGGCACCGCGCAGCGCCGAACGGAACACGATGGACAGCGCCGAGGAGAGCAGGCTCGACGCGGCGTAGGGGCGGTCGTTGACGTACTGGCCGAGGGTGAAGTCGTCGGGCGTGGTGCTGCCGGTACCCCGGCCCGACCGGCCCCGGCCACCGGACAGGGCCAGCGGATCCGTGTCGAGCAGCAGCGCGGCCGTGCACCGCTCGGCGCTGGCCTCCGGATACACCACGTACGCCGTACCGGTGGGCACCGTGAACGAATGCACCCGGTCCGGATGCTTGACGAGCAGGTAGCCCAGGTCGGTGGCCGGCTGGTGGGTGGTGGTCACGGTGATCAACACGGCAACCATGCTGACAGGTCACCGCACGTCCCGTCGTCCTGATTACCGCCGCCCGCGACCCCGGCACCCCGGCGAACCGGATTCCGGCCGGCCGGCGCCGGAGGGTGGCGTTCCGCATTGCGGGTTGCTCCGGTGAGGATCGGTACGGCCAGCGGAGATTAAGGTCGCTTGACGTCCGGCGCTGTCCCGTTGGTCACGTCAGCCGAACAGATGATCTTCATTTCCGGCAATCTTCTCGACCCGCCGACCCGTCTATACGAGGGAAGGCCCCCGGAGGTGTCCGTGACGTACGAGGAGTTCGCCGACTCCCGGCTTCCCGCGCTGCTGCGCTACGCGGTGATGCTGACCGGCGATCCCCATCTCGCCCAGGATCTCGTTCAGGAGACGATGGTGCGGGTCCAGCTCAACTGGCGCCGGGTCGTCCGTGCCGACGTACCCGAGCGGTACGTCCGCCGGATGCTGACCAACCAGTACCTCGACTGGCAGCGGGGGTCCTGGGTCCGGCGGGTTCTGCTGCGCGCGGATCCCGACGAGGCGGTGGTCGTACGCGTCGACCACGCCGAGGCGACCGTGGACCGCGACCAGGTCTGGACCTGGCTGGCCCGGCTGCCGCGCCGGCAGCGGGCGGCGCTGGTGCTGCGGTACTACGAGGACCTGCCCGACGCCGAGATCGCGGAGGTACTCGGCTGTGCCGTCGGCACCGTCCGGTCGGCCATATCCCGGGCGCTTGCCACCCTTCGTGCCGAATTCGTGGAGGCCTGAGATGAGCGACGACGACAAGCGGGTGTTCGACGACCCGCGCGGGTTCGACGACTCGCGCGGGCCGGACCCACGGGTGGTCGAGGACGAGTTGCGGGCGACGTTCGCCCGGCACGAACAGTTGACCCCGGACATCGGGCCGCTTCGTACGGCGATCGGGGTCGCGGCGACGGCCCGACGGCGCCGGCGGCGTTCGGTCCAGGCGGCCGGGGCCGCACTCGCCATGATCGCCGTACTCGTGTTGCCGACGCTGGGTCGCGGCGTGGGTGTGCCGCCGATCGTGGACATCGCCGTACCGCCGCTCGCGACCGGACCGACCAGGCCCGCCGAGCCGCTGAACTTCCTGATCCTCGGCGTCGACGGCGGGGACGGCCGGACCAACGGACACCGCGCGGACACCGTGCTGATCGTGCACATACCGGCGGACCGGAGCCGGCCCTATCTCGTCTCGCTGCCCCGGGACCTCGGCGTCGAGGTGCCCGGCCACGGTTTCGACAAGCTCAGTTCCGCCTTCTACCTCGGCAGTCACCGTCCCGGCAGCCGGCCCGACCTGGTGGCCGGGGCGGCGCTGACCGAGCGGACCGTCACCGAACTGTCGCAGGTACGGTTCGACGCCACCGCCACGCTCACCTACGCCGGCCTGCGGGAGCTGACCGACGCCCTCGACGGAGTCCGGGTCTGCCTGCCGGAGCAGGTCCGGTCGCGCCACACCGCCCGGACCTTCCCGGCCGGCTGCCAGAAACTCGACGGCGCCGCGGCCCAGGACCTGCTCCGTCAGCGGTACAAGCTGAAGAACGGGGCACACGACCGCGACCGCAACGGGCAACGGTTCGCCGAGGCGCTGATGCACAGGGCCACCGACCCGGCGACCGCGATGAATCCGGTCCGGGTCACCGAGCTGGTCCGGGCGGTCGGCGGCAACCTCGTACTGGATCTCGACGGAACGACACCGGCCGAGCTGTTCTCCACGTTGCGCGCGGTCGCCGCCACCGACGCGGTCGGGATCGGCTGGACGTACCACTCCGAGCGTGGACCCGGGGGCGAGTACGAGAGCCTGGACCCGGCCGAGAGCCACAGCCTGTTCGATGCCCTGCGGGGGGACACGCTCGCCGAGTGGGCCGCGAAGCACCCGGCCCGGGTCACCCGCTGAGGGGTGCCCGGCCGGTCCGGGGCGGCGGACGACGGAGCGGGTGCCGATCGATCTCGTCGGAAGCTGTTCATGTTCCCGTCACCTCGTTCCCGCGCTGGTCAACAGCGGTGCCCCGTACACTCGCCGGGTCCGCGGGGCGGTCCGGCGGGACGGAGGCGCGAACGATGACGCACGACGACGCCGGAAGACCCCGTCGCGGGCGGGGCCGGATCGTCATGCTGGTCGACAACGGCGTCAACGGGGACTCCCGGGTGCAGAAGCAGGCCCGGTCGGCCGCCGACGCGGGCTGGGACGTGACCCTGCTGGGCCGGTCGCCGACCGGAGCACCGCAGAGCTGGCGGCTCGGCTCGGCGCTGGTGCGGTTGCTTCCCATGCCGGAGCCGCTGTTCCGCAAACGCCATCAGTTCCGGCGTGCCTGGCTGCGCTGGCCGCTTGCCTATCCCCCCACCGGGATCGCCGAACACCGGGCCCAGCAGGTGGCGGCCTGGCAGGCGGACCTGCGGGTGCGGGGAGCCCTACTCGATCTCGAAGCCCGGTCCGGGCGGCGCCGTGCGGTGGCGCAGCGGTGGCGACGGATCCAACTGGTCCTGGCCACGCTGCTCGGCCACTGGGTCTGGGTCCGGACCAAGATGCACAACCGGGCCCAGTACGCCCGCCGGTACCGCAACCCGTGGGACCGGGCGTACACCTGGTTCTGGCAGTTGGTGCACGGCGACGGTGCCTGGCGACGGCTCGAACCGGGGCTGTGGGACTACGAGCTGGCGTACGGGCCGGTGCTCGACGAACTCGCCCCGGACCTGATCCACGCGAACGACTTCCGGATGCTCGGGGTGGGTGCCCGGGCCGCGATCCGGGGCCGCGCCGCGGGGCGGCCGGTCAAACTCGTCTGGGACGCGCACGAGTTCCTGCCGGGAATCCGCCCGTGGCAGCCGAACATCCGCTGGCTGCCCGCGCATCGGGCACACGAGCGCGAGTACGCCCCGTACGCCGACGCCGTGATCACCGTCTCGGAGGCCCTCGGCGAACTGCTCCGCGCCGAGCACCGCCTCGCCGAGGTCCCGGCCGTGGTGCTCAACGCCCCCGCCGTCGAACACGGTCCGGTCGGCCCGGACCAGCCCGTTCCGGACCTGCGGCAGCTCTGCGGGGTGGGCGCCGACGTTCCGCTGCTGGTCTACAGCGGCAGTGCCGCCGAGCCGCGCGGGCTCCGCACGATGGTCGACGCCCTGCCCGAACTGCCCGGCGTGCACGTCGCCCTGGTGGTCAACCCCGCCCTGCGGTACGTCGAGAAACTCGTCGCCCACGCCGGCCGGCTCGGCCTGACCGACCGGGTGCACGTGCTGCCGTACGTCGAACACTGGCAGGTCGTGCCGTTCCTGGCCGGTGCCGACGTCGGGGTGATCCCGATCCACCACTGGCCCAACCACGAGATCGCCCTGATCACGAAGTTCTTCGAGTACGCCCACGCCCGGTTGCCGGTCGTGGTGAGCGACGTACGGACGATGGCGGACACCGTACGGTCGACCGGTCAGGGGGAGGTGTTCCGGGCCGAGGACGTCGCCGACTACGTACGCGCGGTCCGGGCCGTGCTGGCCGACCGGGAGCGGTACCGGGCCGCCTACGATCGGCCGGGGCTGCTGGCCGGATGGACCTGGGCGGCTCAGGCCGAGATCCTCGACGCCGTCTACCGCCGCCTGCTGCCCGACGCCGCCGAGGCACCTGAGCGCGGTGCCGAGGAGATGGCCCGGACGCCGGTGTCAGTCTCGGCCGGGTCGATGCGGGCCGGTCAGCGGTAGTCGTCCTCGGGGCCGACCACCTGGGCCTGTTCGATGGCGTCCGCCTCGTTGACCTCGAGACCCCGTGGGACGTCCGACTGCTCCTCGATCGTCGGGTCCGCGACGGTGGCCTGCTCCACGGCGTCCTCCGGCGACACCTCCGGGTCGCGCTCGTCCGGGGTGAGGTGATCGCCGGGAGCGAAGTCCTCCTCGGGCTGTCCCATGTCGCCTCCTGCCGGTGCGTGCTGCTCTCCCCACCGTACGGGCTGATCGCGCCGCCGGCACCGGAGAGCATCGTGCCCGGTCCCTGAGCCGGCTAAACCGCCCGTCCGGGTTTGACCCCCATGTCAGGATGGGACGGTGAGCTTCCTGATCAGGCTGCTGATCGGCGCGGTGGCGTTGTGGATCACCAGCCTGGCGGTGCCCGGAATCGAACTGACCGGCCGGTCCGCCCTGGACGACGCGCTGACGGTGCTCGTCGTGGCGTTGATCTTCGGCGTCGTCAACGCGGTCGTGAAACCCATCATCCGCGTCGTCGGCTGCGCGTTCTACGTCCTCACCCTGGGGCTGTTCGCCCTGGTCGTCAACGCGCTGCTCTTCCTGCTCACGGACTGGATCGCGGACCAGTTCGACCTGCCGTTCGAGATCGACGGCTTCTGGCCGGCGTTCTGGGGCGCCATCGTGATGGCGGTGGTGACCTGGTTGATCGGCGTCGTCGTACCGGACCGGTCCGAGCGCTGAACCGCCGGGACGGGTGGGTTGCGGCGCCACGACCGGGCTGCGGGATACTTCCGGCGGAGGACAACGCGGTCCGGCGCACTACAACAGACAGCGGCCGTCGAGGCCGAGAGCGGTTAGTAAGGAGCATTTGACATGCCCATCGCCTCCCCCGAGGTCTACGCCGAGATGCTCGACCGCGCCAAGGCGGGCCGTTTCGCGTACCCCGCGATCAACGTGACCTCCTCGCAGACGCTGAACGCGGCACTGCGCGGCTTCGCCGACGCGGAGAGCGACGGCATAATCCAGGTCTCCACCGGTGGCGCCGAGTACCTCTCCGGCCCCTCCGTCAAGGACATGGTCACCGGCGCGGTCGCCTTCGCGGCGTTCGCCCGCGAGGTCGCCAAGAACTACAGCATCAACGTCGCGCTGCACACCGACCACTGCCCGAAGAACAAGCTGGACGGCTTCGTCCGCCCGCTGATGGCCATCTCCAAGGACCGGGTGGCCCGGGGCGAGGAGCCGCTCTACCAGTCGCACATGTGGGACGGCTCGGCCGTGCCGGTCAAGGAGAACCTGGAGATCGCCTCCCAGTTGCTCGACGAGGCAGCGGCCGGGCACATCGTGCTGGAGATCGAGGTCGGGGTCGTCGGCGGCGAGGAGGACGGCGTCGAGAACGCGATCAACGACAAGCTCTACACGACCGTCGAGGACGGCCTGGCCATGGTCGAGGCGCTCGGCCTCGGCGAGAAGGGCCGCTACATGGCGGCGCTGACCTTCGGCAACGTGCACGGCGTCTACAAGCCCGGCAACGTGAAGTTGCGCCCGGAGATCCTCAACGAGATCCAGCAGGCGGTCGGCGCCAAGCACGGCAAGGACAAGCCGCTCAGCCTGGTCTTCCACGGCGGCTCCGGCTCGCTGCTGGAGGAGATCCGCGAGGCCCTCGACTACGGCGTGGTGAAGATGAACATCGACACCGACACGCAGTACGCGTTCAGCCGCCCGGTCGCGGACCACATGTTCCGGAACTACGACGGCGTGCTGAAGGTCGACGGCGAGGTCGGCAACAAGAAGATGTACGACCCCCGGGTGTGGGGCAAGGCGGCCGAGGGCGGGCTGGCCCAGCGGGTCGTGGAGGCGTGTGAGCACCTCCGCTCCACCGGTACCACCCTGGCCAAGTAGGGCGTCCGACGGCGGATGGCCAGCCGGCCATCCGCCGTTGCCGTACCCGGGCCAGGCCCGGTCCGGCGCTACGGGCTCGTGGTGAGCAGTCGTACGGCCTCGTGCACGTCGTCGGTGATGTGCACGAGGCGGGACAGGTCACCGGCCGGCGACAGCGTCAGCAGCGGTAGCAGCAGCGCCTCGATCGGCAGGGTCTCGGTCCAGAAGACGCTGTCCAGGAAGACGTACGGGCCGCTCGCGCCGTCGGTGCCGTAGAACGTCTTGGTCGCCGCCTGGAACACCTCCTGCACGGTGCCGGCCCGGCCGGCGGCGAAGACGATTCCGCCCCGGGCCAGTCGCAGGATGGTGTCCTCGCGGATCGCGTTGGAGAAGTACTTCGCGATCCGGCCCGCGAACAGGTTCGCCGGCTCGTGCCCGTACAGCCAGGTGGGGATGGCCAGACCGCCGCGCCGGGCCCAGCGGTGCGGATCGGTCTCCACGGCACCGTCGCCGGTCCGGGCGCGGGGGACCGCCGATTGGAACCGGGCCCGGACCTCGAGCGCGGCGGCCGTGTACGGATCGTGGTCGCTGAAGTCCGGGGCGGCGGCCAGGAGGTCGATCGCCGCGCCCAGGTCGGCCGGCGAGCGTTCGGACAGGTAGGCGCCGAGATTGGCCGCCTCCATCACCCCGGGCCCGCCGCCGGTCACCACCAGCCGACCGGCCCGGGCGAGTTCCCAGCCCAGCGTCGCGGCCAGCCGGTACGCCGCGGTGCCGCGCGGCACGGCGTGCCCACCCATCACCCCGACCATCGAGCCGGGCCCGTGTCGGGCCAGCCACGAGCGGGTGGCGTCGGCCAGGGCGTTGTCGATGGCGTGGTCGTGCAACCGCTGGGCCAGCGCCTCCCGTACCTCCGGCAGCGCGCCGCCGTGCAGCCGGAAGTGCTCGTAGACCACGGCGTCGTACATCCCGGCGAATCCGTCCGAGGCGAAGCCGGCGGCCAGGTCGTCGGGGGTGTAGAGCCGGGGTGGATGGGTCGGGTACGGCAGCTGGGTGAACGCCGGCACGACGTGCGCGCCACGGTGTACCAGTTCGGCCTCGATCTCCCGGGACGCGAACCGGCAGCCCACGAAGAGAGTGCCGGTCAGGTCGACGACCGCCAGGTCCGGAACCGGGTCGAGATCCAGACGCAGCCCCTGGACGGTGAGTCCGGCGAGGCTGCCGGCCCGGAGATGGGAGTCGAGTTCCGCGAGCGACTCGATCTCGTCGGCGGTGTCGTCCGGTTCGAGGACGTCAGCGGGGGGCGGAGTGGGCACCCTGCCATCTTGCCGGGGGCGGGCAACCGTCCGGCCACGGGGCTCTGTGCGTGCCGGAACGGGCGGAAACCGGCGAGAGCCCGACGACCAGGGTCGCCGGGCTCTCTGTTACCGGGTCCTGGGGAGGCTCCGGATCTATATTTGTAGTCCAGTCCGGTCTGAACCGCACCGGCCGCACGCGTGACGGTCCCCTCAGCCGTTCAGCCATCACGCGGGCCAGACCCGCCTCGTCAGGTCCGGACGGCGCCGGGTTGAATGGTCCGATGCAGAACCTCTTGCCCGAACCGCCGGCAACGCTCCTTCCCGCGGACGACGAAGCCGAGGCGGCGCTCGCCGCCGCGCGGCAGGCCGACACCGACGAGGCGTACGCCTCGGTCGCCGCGCAGCATCCGACCTTCAGTGCGGGCTGGGCGGCCCTGGCCGCCCGCGCGATGGCCTCCGGCCAGGTCGTCGCCGCCTACGCGTACGCCCGGACCGGCTACCACCGGGGCCTGGACCAGTTGCGCCGCAGCGGCTGGAAGGGTCACGGTCCGGTGCCCTGGGCGCACGGTCCCAACCGGGGCTTCCTGCGCTGCCTGCACGTGCTGTCCCGGGCGGCCGGCGAGATCGGCGAGTCCGACGAGGCGGCCCGGTGTGCCCAGTTCCTCCGGGACTGCGACCCGGAGGCCGGCGACGCCCTTTCGGGCACCTGAGCCGGGCACCCGACCCTCCGGCACCACCTGACCCGACCTCGCCCCGATCCTGTTGGTGAAGGCGGCGGATCGGCTCATATGTTGTCGAGCACGAACGCCCGCATGAGTTCGGCGCACTCGGCCGCGTGCGTTTCCAACAGGAAATGCCCGCCGTCGTAGATGTGCGCGTCCATGCGTTCGAGGGCGCGGTGGTAGGCGAGGACCTCGTCGACGTCGAAGTACGGGTCGCGCCGTCCCCACAGCACGAGCGCCGGCGGCTGGTGGGCCCGGTGGTACTCGGCGAGTTCACCGAACCGGGCGACATGGTTGGCGTAGTCGCTGAACAGTGCGAACTGCGCGTCGACGTTGCCGGGCCGGCTCATGCGCTCCCAGTCGAGGTGCCACGACTCGGGAGGCTGCAGCGTACGCAGGTACTCGGGCAGCCCGGCGAGATACTGGTCACGGGTCCCGGCAAAGTTCAACCAGTCCGGCAGCTCGGCGCGCTTCTGGTCGGTCGGGTCGGCCCAGTACGCCCTGGTGCTGTCCCACTGCTCGCCGAGGCCGTCCTCGTGCGCGTTGCCATTCTGGACGATGAGGCCGCGGATGCGATTCGGAGCGCGGGTGGCCAGGTGGTATCCGACCGGTGCGCCGAAGTCGTGCAGGTAGACGAAGAAGCGCCCGACCCCGAGCTGGTCGAGTAGGTTCTCGATCGTCCGGGACAGGTTCTCGAACGTGTAGTCGTACTTGTCGATGGTCGGCGACGAGGACATGCCGAAGCCGGGAAGGTCGGGGGCGATCACGTGCGCGACGCCGGCCAGTGTGGGCATGACCTCACGGAATGTGTGCGACGAGCTGGGGAACCCGTGCAGCAGCAGCACGGTCGGCTGACCGGGGCGCCCGGCCTCGCGGAAGAACACCTCCAGGCCGTTGACGTCGGCCTGTCGATGGCGGACCTTCTGGATCGCCTGCATTTGTCCTCCTCCTACGTCCGTTGGCGGGGGTCATCCACCGGCGATGGCTTCGAGGCCGATGAGTGTGCTGCCGGCGGAAGTCATTCGGTGGCTTCGCGCAGCCGTCGTCGGTAGCTGCGGTTCTTGTTCCGGGCCCCGCACAGCCGCATCGTGCACCAGCGACTGGATCCGTTGCGGGACTGGTCGTAGAAGACCCAACGGCAACTGTCGGCCTGGCAGACCTTCAGCCGGGAGAGCGTGCCGTCGGCGGTCCCGAGGGCGAGCGCCGCCAGGATCGCCGCGAGCGCCCCGGGCAGCCCGGCCCGGGCCGGGGCGAGGGTGATCGTCTCGCCGACCACGACGATGAGCGGCAGCCCGGCCGCGGCCTCGGCGAGCGCGATCCGGCCCCGGGCCCGGCGGTCGGCGTACGGCTCCGGCGCCGCAGAGCCGGGCTGGCCGGGTATCGCCGGAACACTCAGCAGGTCCCGGAGCGCCTCCCGGAACCGCAGCGCGCGGCGGACCTCGGCGTCGCCCGTTTCGCGTACGTCCGTCGGATGGCCGTTGGCGTTCAGCCAGGTCACGAGGCTGTCGACCTCGGCGAGATCGTCCCAGCCCCCCTCGAAGTCGACGCTGTTGCAGAAGTCCTGCACGAGGCGGAGCCGGCCTGGCGCGGGGCGGCGGGCGTCGGCGTCCTCGATGGTCATAGATACCAGCATAACGGGTTGACTGGTATCGCCGCCCATGCTCTACTGCCTGGCGATGCCAGTGAAAACACTTAGGCGGCATCCCCATTGCGAAGGACTGCTCCGGTGACGACGATCCGTACCGCCCATCCCGACGAGATTCCAGCCCTGGTCCAGTACCCCGACGACGTCGAGCGGAACGACGCCACCTGCGCGTACCTGGCCGACCTGCTCGCCAAGGGCTGCACCCGGCCGCAGTGGTGTCTGGTGGCCGCCGACGGCGACCGGCTGGTCGGCAGCGTCGTGCTGTGGACCCTGCCCGGCGGCGACGTGCCCACCGACGTCGTACTCCTGGAGGCTCCGTGGGGCGATCCCGAACCGGCCACCGGGCTCGCGCTGCTCACCGAGGCGGCCACCGTGGCCCGCACGTACGGGGCCACCGGGTTGGGCCACGTCGTCGACTCGCCGGCCCAGGGACCGCAGTTCCAGCGCGACCGCGAACGCCGGATCGACCTGCTGGGCCGGGCGGGGTTCACGGTCGCCCGCGACGGCCGGCGCTTTCGATGGCTGGCCGGCGCCGAGCTGCCCGCACAGGACCCGAGGTTGCACTTCCGGTCCCTCGCCGAACTCGGCCCCGAACCCTTCGTCGACCTGCTGGAGGCCCTGCTCGCGGACACCGCCGACGCCCGGCTCGGCGCCGACGTCCGGGCGCACGGGCCACGCAAGGCGGCCGAGCTGCTGTTCGAGGAGACCACGGAACTCGACCACGAGCCGCAGTGGTGGGAGATCGGGTACGCCGCCGACGGATCTCCGGCCGTGGTCAGCCTGCCGGCCAACAGCCCCAGCTTTCCGGTGATCGCCTTCGTCGGCGTCGCTCCCGACCACCGGGGCAGGGGCTACAGCGGGTCGGTCGTGGCACGCGGGACCAGGATCCTGGTCGAGAACGGTGCCACCGAGATCCGTGGCGACTGCGATGTCCGGAACATCGCGATGTACAAGGGCTTCCAACGCGCCGGCTACGACAACTTCGCGGACCGGCTCGAATTCGCCCGATCGCTCTGACGATCCCCGCACCCCGCGACGCCGACGGACCTGTACGGACCCCTCGCCCCCGGCGCGGGGGGATTCGTCCTACAGCCCCTCGGCCACCGATGCGGCGATCTTCAGCCAGGCGTCCCGGGTCGCCGACGAGAGCTGCGCGTACCGGATCGGCTCGCCGGTGTCGATCAGGCGCTCGTACGGGGCCAGCAGCACCGACCGGGTCCGGGCCGCGAAGTGGCGCTCGATCGCCGGCAGGTCGATCTCCTTGCGTGACGGTGGCATCGAGACCACCGTCACCGCCTGCCGGACGAGCCGCTGCCGGCCACTCTGCTCCAGGTGGTCCAGCATCCGCGCGGCCGTCTCGGCGGAGTCGTTGCGCGCGGACATGGTCACCACGAGCTGGTCGGTGGCGTCGATCGCCGCCTGCCAGTTCTGGGCCCGGACGTTGTTGCCGGTGTCGACGAAGATCAACTTGTAGAACCGGCTGACCACCTCACGGATCTCCGCGAACGCGGCGGCGGTCAGCATCTCGCCGCCGGTCGCCGACTCGTCGGAGGCGAGTACGTCGAACATGCCCTCGCTCTGCGAACGCACGTACTGCGACAGGTCGCCGACCCGGCCCTGCGCGCCCCGGAACTGGTACAGGTCGCGCAGCATGTCCCGGACCGTCCGGGAGTGGAAGTCCTGCTGGGCCCGCATTCCGAGAGTGCCCTGGGTCTCGTTGTTGTCCCAGGCGAGCACGTAGCCGCCGCGTTTCTGCCCGAAGGTCATCGCCAGCAGCAGGATCGCCACCGTCTTGCCGGCGCCACCCTTCGGGTTGACCACCGTCACCTGTCGCAGCCCGCCGAAGTTCCGGCGGATCATCTCGATGTCCTGCTTGAACTCCTGCTCCTGGCGGCCGGGAGCGAGCCGGACCAGCCCCAGGGTGGTCTTGTTGACCGCGGCCCGCACGCCCATCTGGGCGACCGGGTCGGCCGGGCGGACCGCGCGGCGGCGGGCGAAGTCCTCCGCCGTGGGTGTCCCCGAGTCCGGCGTCCAGAGCGGATCCGGGTAGCTCTGGGACGGCGGGTTGGGCACCCGTTGCACGCCGGGCGCCTCCGGGTACGGCTGCTGCGGCACCTCGGTGATCCCGGGGTGCGGAGGGACGGGCGGCGGTTCGTGTCCGGGCGGCGGTTGCGGTGCCCAGCCGGACTGGTGCCCCGCCGTCGGCGGCGGGCCGGGTACCGGCGGCGGATAGGCCGGATATCCCTGCGTGGCGGGATAGCCGGAGGTGGCCGGATAGTGGGTCGCGGTCGGCGGCGGATAGGTCACCGGGGGCGGCGGAATCTGCTGGGGCGACAGCGGGGGAGCCGGCGGTTGGACCGGTGGCCCCGGCACCGGCGGGTACGCCGACACCGGATGCGCCGCCGTCGAGTAGGGACCCGGGGCGAGCGTGGGCGGGTACGGGCCGACGACCGGCGGGGC
>NZ_JADPUN010000041.1 GCF_015690345.1 Plantactinospora alkalitolerans
CTCCACCACGGGGGTGGCGGCCACCCGTGCACGTGCAGCCGCCACCACCACGACCGCTGCCCGCCCAGGACCTTCCGGGCCTTGATTCCGCCGAGGGCGGCGCGCGGACGCTGACCCTGGGCATCGGGATGGTCGGCGGCGCGGTACTGCTCGTGGTGATGTGTCTGCTCTGCTCGAGGGTGCTGTTCTGACCGCCCGGCCGCCGTGCGGCGCGGAAGGCTCTAGAGGATGCCCTCCCACACCGTCTTGGCGCCCGTGTCGCCGGTCAGGTAGACGTAGTAGACGCTGATCGCCCCGAGCACCACGACGACTCCGGAGAGCACCAACTTCAGCCAGCCGGGCAGCGACCGACGGCGGCTGGTCAGGACCACCAGCAGCACCGTGGCCACCCCGAGCGCGAGGCTCCACCACAGGGTCAGATCGCCGTAACCCTGGTGCTCCTCGATCTTGGCTATCCCCTCCGGCGGGTAGTTCCGGGCGACCAGGACCTCCTTCAACTCCTCGCCGGACAGTTTGGCGAAGAGGGCCGACACGGGTGCGCCCACCGCGAGGGCCACCGCCGCCCAGTCCAGCCGGGACCGAAACCGAGGCAGGACCACGTAAGCCACGCTGACCAGCGCCAGCAGCGGTACGAAGACCACGACGGCGTGAATCAGCAACGGATGTACGGGAAGGCCCATGAATTCCCTGAACACCGGCGTCTCCTTTGTGATGATCCCGACCGGGGACCCTACGCTACGACGAACAGGTCACAGTTCCTGCGACCCATCCCGGTACACGGGTGAGGAGCCGGGGCGGTTCACTTTGGTTCCACCGGTACCCGGTTGTCACCTTCGCGTCCCGGCGGCCGGGCGGCCGACCAGCACCATCGGCCGTTCCCGCCTTGTTGGCACCGGGTCCACGTGCTGTTATAGGTGAATGACTGGTGAGGAGCTGCTCCGGTCGAGGGGCCTTCGGGTCACCCGACCGCGCCTCGCCGTACTGGAGGTGCTGGCCGCCGGCGGGCACCTCGAGGTGGACGAGATCACCCAACGGGTCCGCCAGCGGCTCGAATCGGTCTCCACCCAGGCGGTCTACGACGTGCTCGGCGCCCTCTCCCGGGCCGGACTGTCCCGCCGCGTCGAGCCCGCCGGATCACCCGCCCGCTACGAGGCACGGGTCGGGGACAACCATCACCACGTCGTCTGCCGGGGCTGCGGCGAGATCGCCGACGTGGACTGCGCCGTCGGCTCCGCGCCCTGCCTCGACCCCGTCACCGCGTACGGCTTCGAGGTCGACGAGGCGGAGGTCACCTACTGGGGGCTCTGCCCCAACTGTCAGCTACGCCGGGCCGCGGACGACTGAGCCGACCGGCGGGGGCCGGATGCTGCCGCGACGGCGCTCCCGCGCTCGGGCCGGGATCCGACACCCGGCGGGATCACTTCGGATCGGCCGGCAGCAGGGCCCGCTCCACGGCTGTCCACGGCTCCTTGGCGGGCGCGTCCACTCCGGCCGGGCAACTGCGCCGGTAGTCGCACCAGCCGCACCGGACGCCCGGCGAGACCGGGAACGCCTCGTCCGGGTCGGTGCCGTCGGTGACGGCCCGCTCGGCGGCGATGATGTCCCGGGCGGTGTCCTCGGCCCGACCCAACTGGCGGGCCAGTGATTCCGGGGTGTGGTCGTGTGCCGCCACCGTCCCGGTGGGCAGATGGTGCAGTTCCACCCGCCGGCACGGCTGCCGGAACACCCTTTCGGCGGCGTAGGCGTAGAGCGCGAGCGCCTGGGAGCCACGGGCGTCGTCGGCGTCCAGCCCGGTACGCCCGGTCTTGTAGTCGACGATCACCAACTGCGGACCGTCCGGGCCGGGGCGGGAGTCGATCCGGTCGGCCCTGCCGTTGAACGCCAGCACGGCGGTCTTCACCGCCACCACCCGCTCCACACCCAACGGGTCCTGGTCGGGATCCAACGTGTTCACGTAGGACTCCAGCCACTCGAGGGCACGGCGGAACACCGCCCGCTCCTGCTCGGAGTCCCGGTAACCCTCCCGGACCCAGGTGCCCTTGAGCAGCGTCGGCAGTGCGTCTGGGCTGCGGCGGTCGGCCGGCAGCGCGTACCAGTTGCGCAGGGTCGTGTGCACGCTGGCGCCGAGGGAGTTGTGTGCCCAGGGTGGGCCCTTCGGCGGCGCGGGACGGTCGACGTAGGAGTAGCGGTACCGCCGTGGGCAGTCGGTATACGTGCCGAGTTTGCTCGGCGTACAGACGAAGAGGCGTTCGGGCATCCCCTCGAACCCCAACTGCTCGGGCTCGGCGCCACGTGGTCGAGGGGTCCGGTTACCGCCGGAGGAGGGCCTACGCACGGCCCGATCCTGCCATGTCGGTCCGACACACCCGTCGATCCGCCTCCAGCGGCCGGTCGCGTCACCGGAACCGGCCCGCCGTCCGGCGCCCGTGCGGGTCAGGCTCCGTGCAGGTGGGCGGTGACGAAGGCGGCCACCGAGTCGGCGATGAGCTGCACCGCGATCGCGGCGAGCAGCAGGCCGGCGATCCGGGTCAGCACCTCGATCCCGGCCGGTCGGAGCACCTTCACCACGACGCCGGAGAAGCGCAGGATGAGCCAGACCGCGGCCATCACCGCCACGATGCCGACCGCGATCGACAGGTAGTCCGCCGTCCCCTCGGCCCGCTGCACGAAGAGCATGGTGGCGACGATCGCCCCGGGACCGGCCAGCAGGGGCGTACCCAGCGGCACCAGCGCGATGTTGGTCGTGGTCTGTTCCCCGGGGTTGTCGGCCTTGCCGGTGAGCAGTTCGAGCGCGACCAGGATCAGGAGCAGGCCGCCCGCGCCCTGCAACGCCGGCAGGTCGATGTGCAGGTAGTCCAGCAGCGTCTGCCCGGCCACCGCGAACACCACGATCACCCCGAGGGCGAGCGCCACCGCCTGCCACGCGGCGCGTACCCGGTCCCGGGCCGGCATCTGACCGGTCAGGGCGAGAAAGATCGGCACCATGCCCGGCGGATCGGTGATCACCAGCAGGGTCACCAGGACCTCGCCGAGCAACTTCATGTTCACGTGATCACCGTAGTCCGGCTCGGGCCACGGTCCGGGCAGGTCAGCCGGGGTCGGCGAGCACCGCGACCCCACTGGCCGCCGCCACGATCCGCTGGTACGCCTCGACCTGGGTGGTGTGCGCGCCGAGCCGGACGGTCTTGTGCGTGCCGTGGAAGTCCGACGAGCCGGTGACGATCAGCCCCAGTTCGGCCGCGAGGGCCCGTACGTGCGCCCGCTCGGCCGGCGAATGGTCCTCGTGCTCCGCCTCCAGGCCGGCCAGCCCGGCCGCCGCCAACTCGACGATCAGCGAATCCGGCACGATCCGCCCCCGTCGACTGGCTCGGGGATGCGCCATCACCGGCACCCCGCCGGCCTGCCGGACCAACCGGATCGCCCGGAACACGTCGATGTCGTCCTTGGGCAGCCGGTACCGCTCACCGAGCCAGTCCGGCATGAACGCCTCGGCCGTCGTCGCGACCAGACCGGCCCGGATCAGCGCCTGCGCGATGTGCGGCCGGCCGACGCTGCCACCGGCGGCACTGGCCCGGATCTCCGGCCAGCTCACGTCGATGCCGTCGGCACGGAGCAGGTCGACGATCCGTTCGCCCCGTACCTCCCGGGCCGCGCGCACCCGGGCCAGTTCGGCGACCAGTTCCGGGTGGTCCGGATCGAAGAGGTAGCCGAGCAGGTGCAGCGGGATCGACGGCTCGGTGCCGTACCACCGGCAGGACAGCTCGGCGCCCCGGACCAGGCTGAGTCCCGGCGGACGGGCCCGCGCCGCCCGGTCCCAGCCGCCGGTGGTGTCGTGGTCGGTTATCGCCAGTACGTCGAGCCCGGCCGCCCCGGCCGCGCGAACCAGTTCCTCGGGGGTGAGGGTGCCGTCGCTGGCGGTCGAGTGGGTGTGCAGGTCGATCCGGACCGGACCGTGTCCGATGTCCGGCGTTGCCGGCTGGGGGGACGTCACCGGGCCGACGTTACCGGCCGTCGGCCGGCACGATCAGCCTCGGCACCAACTGCCAGCTCTCCTGCACGCCGTCGGGCAACGGCACTTCCTCCTCGGTGCCGTCGGTACGGCAACGCACGACCCGTCCCTCGTCGCCGGTCACCACCGTGTGGTCGTCGGTCCAGACGGGGGTCACGGTGGAGGCGACCGGACACGAGATCAGTTGGGTTCCACCGTTCAGGGTGCGTCCGACATCGATCAGCGCCACGTCGGCGGTACGCCGCTCGGCCAGCCAGCGGCCGTCCGGGGTCAGCCCGCCGTCCGCCGCCGTACCGCCCAGCCCGAGCGCGCAACCGCCGACCCGTACCGGCAGCAGCTTGCCGCCGTCGGGGGCGAGCGTGGCCAGGCAGTGCCGGGTCCCGTTCTCCTCCCGGACCAGCCCCACGAGATCGGCGCCCCCGGGGGCGTAGACCGCCGTCACATCGGCGTTCCGGGTCGGCTCGGCCGGTCGGGTCCGGTTGACGAATCCGTAGCCGTGCCGGCCGTCGGAGATCACCACCCGGTCGGCGGTGAGCGCCACCGGCCAACTGTCGGCGGGCACCGGGACGTCTCCGACCACCGCCATCCCCGCGGTGGTGACCTCGGCGATGTAGACCGTCGTGTCGATCTGGAAGGCGAACTCGTTGCCGTCGGCGCTCAGCACCCACCGGTCGTCCTCCCCGCTGAGTGAGAGCGAGGAGCCGTCCGGCCGGAGGAAACGGACCTTGCTGGTCCCGGCGTACACCCAACCGGCGGGTACCCGGTAGACCCGGGTCACCTCGCCGACCCCGGTGAGACTCAGCCGCCGTCCGTCGGTGGTCCAGAGCTGGTCGCCGCTGCGGATGTCGAGACCGATTCCGGTGTTCCGGCCCGCGACCGGCGGATCGACCGGCGGATCGACAGGTGCGGTCGAGAACGGATCCACGGAATCGACGCTGAACCCCGCGACCGAGCTGGACGGTCCGGTCCGGTCCGGGAACCAGCCGCCACCCAGCGTGGTCACACCGGCGATGACCAGCACCAACGCGGCCGCCACCGCGAACGAGGATCCGACCGCTCGCCGACGCCGCGCCGAACGCCCCCGCCGGATCACCGCGCCGGCCGGATCGTCCGCCACCGGCGGCGCCTCCACCTTGGCGGTGAACATCTCACGCAGCGAGTCTTCCAACATGATCATCGAACTTCCGCTCCGACCGCCGGAACGGGGGAGTTCGGCACGGCCAGCGGCGACGCCGGCCGCCGGGCACCGACCTGTCGCGGTCGGGGGGCCACCGGCTCGGGGTCCGGCAACTGGTCGCCGGATGCTCGCGCCGGCTCGAACTGCTGATCGGCGGTGACCCGTCCGACCGGTGCGGGTGCCAACTTCCCGTCGGGTGAGGTGACCGGAATGTCGGCTTCGGCCCCGAGTCGGCGTCGGAGCGTGGTAAGTGCCCGGGAGGTCTGGCTCTTCACCGTCCCGGGGGAGATGTCGAGCAGCGCCGCCGTCTGCGCCTCGGACATGTCCTCGTAGAACCGCAGCACCAGAACGGCCCGCTGGCGTACGGGCAGGGTGCGGACGTGCCGCCACAGCCGGTCGCGTTCGAGCTGTTCCTCGATCTGGTCGGGAGCCGGCCGCTCCGGCAGCACCTCGGTGGGCCGTTCGCCGTGCCAGCGCCGCCGCCACCAACTGGTCGCGGTGTTGATCAGGACCCGTCGGGCGTACGGCTCGACCGCCTCGATCTCCCCGAGCCGCTTCCACGCCAGGTAGGTCTTGGTCAACGCGGTCTGGAGCAGGTCCTCGGCGGTCGCCCAGTCACCGGCGAGCAGATACGCCGTACGCAGCAGGGCGGCCGAGCGCGCCGCGACGAACTCGCGGAACTCCTCGTCCACCGAGTGCCTGGGCGCCACTGTCGCCTCCCCCCGCCATGACAATCGAAGGCTGCCACAGCCGGACCCGTCAGGTCCATGGCGGATAGGTGCGACTCCATCCGATGTTCGGGCAAAAGGTTGCGGCGCCGTAGTCGGTTGCCAAACTCCGTTACCAAGCTCACATGCCTGTCAACGGTCTCCCGCGCCCTCGTCAATGCGCCTCAGGCACCGTCATCTGCCTTGGCCTCTTCGGCCTCCTTGCCCAATCGGGCCTCGACCGCCTGCGGTTCGTACATCTCCTCGACGACCCGGAGATAGAGCTCATTGGGGTTGGGCAGGTACTTGACCTCCCGCAGCGCCTGCTCCTGACCGGCCGACTCCAGTACGAAGGTGCCGTAGTTGAGCGCCCGACCGAGCGGGGATTGTTCGTATTTCATGTCGGTGACCCGCAACAACGGCATCATTGCGACCTGTCGGGTGATGATCCCATTGACCACCATCACCCGCTTGTTCGTCAGGATGAAGCGGTCGAAATACCAGTCCGCCACCCGCCAGGCGACCCAGCCCATGACGCCGAGCCAGATCAACACCGCGATGGTGGTCAACGTGCCCACCTGCTGACCGGCGAGGAAGCCGGAGAGGTAGCCGAGCACGAAGGTGGCCAGCAGGCCGACCAGCAGCGGGGTGGCCAGGTAGATCTTGTGTCGCTTCCACTCGCCCCGGTACCGCTCGGTGGGGAAGAGGTAGCGCGCGACCAGCGAGGTCGGCTCGTCCTCCAGCGGCAGGACCCGGCGCGGACCGAGCGGCATCCCCGAGGCGTCGACCCGGAGGCCGGCAAGTTCCTCCTCGGAGATCTCCGGGCCCTGATCCGGATCACGCACCCAGCCCCGGGTGCCGGCCCGACGCTCCTCGCCGCCGTACCCGACGCCTTCGGAGTAGCCCGGCCCGTCCGAATAGGAGGGTCCGTCCGAGTAGTCCGGACCGGTACCGAACCCTGGACCCTCGTCGGGTCGGACCCGGGGGATCGGTTCGGTGTCCCGGTCGCGCCGTCGACGCTCGGCGTCGTCCTCGGGCTCAGGGGGTTCACCCGACGGATTGCCCATCGGCTGCTAAGCGACGAGGTCGGTGAAGAAGTCGCCGAAGCCCTGGGCGACTTCCAGGATGCTTCCGCCCAGCGACTTGAAGACGTCGGCGGCAGAAGACGGCTGGTAGGCGATGAAGAAGATCAGAAAGGCGATGCCGCCCCAGGTGAAGACCTTTTTAAGCATGGCGGGCCATCCCTCCGTGCGGTACCGGGCTGCGAACCGCGGCAAAACCCAGCGTATCAGTCTGCTGTCCTGTGGTGAATAAACCACGCGCGCCCTGTTCCGCTGCCCGACCGGCCATTTCAGACCTTCCCGTGCAGGTAGGGGGAGGGAGCACCGTACACAAGCTCGGGCGGTGTCCACTCGGTCAGGTCGTGTAGGTCGACGTCTTCCGCGAGGAGGTAGCCTGCGCTCGCCGGCCAGGTTATCGCATAGAGCCAGATCCCCCGAGCTTCGCCGGCGTAGGCGCTCCGGTCTGTCGGAGATTTGACTGACCAAAGTGGAGTCGGATGACCGCCCGCCCGGACCTTGGCGTGCGCGACCCGCTCGGGATGACCGGGGCCGGGTTCGGTGATCGCCTCGGTGAGCTGCGGCCCCGGGTCGGGACCGGCGGTGCCGGCGAGCCGGGTCCCCAGGCCGACGCCGGGTTCCTCGGCGACGAGCACCAGGTCGGCCGGGCCGCCACCGAGCGGGGCGGGCCCACTGCACGCCACCGCTGTCGCCCGGACCCCGCCGCGATCGTCACCGGCCCAGCCGACGCCGGTCATGGTCCAGCCCGGCGGGAGCGGCCAGGGACACCACAGCGGCACGGCGGGCACGGCACGGGCGCCGGAGCCGTCCGGGTCGGTCATACCCCGGTCGGCGCTGATCCGGTCGATGGTGCTCGCCACGATCTCCGGCCCGATGTGCTCCGCGACGTGCAACGGGGACACCGGGCCGCAGTCGGGACACCGCCAGGCAGTGTGCATCAGGTCCGGCGCTCGCACCGGACCGCCGCAACGCGGACAACTCACCGCAACACCCACGACAACTACAGTCCCCGTACCGCTGGCCGGAGTCAAGCAAACCCGCCTTTTCGGTCTTTCTCCGTACGGTCGGGACGGGTCTTCCGGGGTCGTCCGGAGTTCCGGCGGTGATTTGAGCGAGAATGGGGGCCTTGTCGCGGCAGTACGGGCAGGTACCGACCCGGCCGAGAGGTCAGGCGGGCCCGTCGGGCGGCGGGCCGCCGTGCGTCCGGATCCAGGCGTGCATGGCGATGCCGCTGGCCACGCCCGCGTTGATCGACCGGGTCGAGCCGTACTGGGCGATCGAGTAGACCGCCACGGAGGCGACGCGGGCCGGCTCGGAGAGCCCCGGGCCCTCCTGACCGAACAGCAGTACGCAGCGGCGCGGCAGCACGGCGCTCTCCAGCGGCCGCGATCCGGGCAGATTGTCGATCCCGAACAACGGCAGGTCGGACGACCGGCACCAGTCCAGGAAGGCCTCGATCGTCTCGTGGTGCCGAACGTGCTGGTACCGGTCGGTCACCATGGCGCCCCGCCGGTTCCACCGCCGACGGCCGACCACGTGCACCTCGGCCGCGAGGAAGGCGTTGGCGTTCCGGACCACCGTGCCGATGTTGAAGTCGTGCTGCCAGTTCTCGATCGCCACGTGGAAGCCGTGCCGCCGCAGGTCCAGATCGGCGACGATCGCCTCCCGACGCCAGTAGCGGTATCTGTCGACCACGTTGCGCCGGTCGCCGTACGCCAGCAGCTCCGGGTCGTAGCGCGGGTCGGTCGGCGGCTCGCCGGACCACGGCCCGACCCCCACCTCCAGCTCGACCTCGGCGCCCTCCACGATCTGCAGAGGTTACGGCCCCGGGTCAGCCGGCCGAGCGCAGGCCCAGCGCCTCACCCAGCTGGTCCAGGAGCCGGCGTTGCGCGGGGTCCACCGGATCGCCGAAGGGTCGGGGGCGGCCGTCGGGGCCGGCGGCGCGACAGACCCGGGCGGCGACGGACTGGACCCACTGGCGGTACGCGGCCGAATCCGCCGGGTCGGCCTGTCGGGCCAGTGCCCCGACCGCGGATCGGCAGGACCGGAGCAGTTCGGCGAGTTCTCCGTCGGGCGGGTCGGGCCGGACCGGCGCCGAGTGCCCGTCGTCGGATTCCGCGTAGATGGCCGCGACCACCGCGCGGACCAGTTCGCTGTCGAAGGACCTGCCGGCGGCGATGCCGTCCAGGCCGGCGAGTCCCTCGGTCACGGCCCGGACCGGATTGTCCGATCCGGTCGACGAGGCCGCGACGATCACCCGGCCAGGCAGCCGGATGAGCAGTTGCCATTCGTCGGCCGCGTAGCCGGCCGTGGTCGCGCGCCACATGCCGTGCGTTGCGCCGGGCGAGTCCGGAGATCCGGTGTGACTCATGGCGGCCCTCCCGGGTCAGCATATGCCGCCACTGCGGAAAAGGTCCCGTTCCGCCCCGAAAAGCGACGGTGGCGCATCCGGCCCGGCTCGCCACACGGTCGACACGGCCGAACGACCCGGTCCGTCATCGTCTTCGTCACCGACACCGACACCGACACCGAGTCTTCGTCACCGACCGGCCCGTCTCCGGCTTCCCGCCCGGATCGGGTACGCCGACGGCACCGTTAACGGACATTGAGGGAGCCTCGGGAGCGGAGAAACCGACCCCGGACGCAATGAGCGGCGGGGCCCTCCCCGGCACCCGCCGCCCACGCTCTGATGGGAAAGATTCTGCCCGACCCGACCCACTCCACAGAAGGGGCGGACGAGAGATGGGGCTCACAGTTACCTTTTTGTAATGTTACTGAACGTGAACAGTCGTACGCTACGAGGCATCCGTTATGTCACCTGTTTCCGCTTGCCAACCGGCAAGTTTCCCGATCACACCCGGCCTGGCCAGCGCAAGCGCTGGAAACGCTCCCATGACCCTCTGTCACCCGACTGTGTCATGAATGTTTCACTTCCGGATTCCCTCACCAAGGGACCTGTATCGATGCCCCGTCCATACGTGACGCGCCCCACGATGGCCGTTTCAGGACGTCCACCCGGGGAATTCACAGAGGGCCGGACAGGTTCTCCAGTCGTAGGACCAATTGCGGTGATCGGAGTGATCAATGGCGACCGTTGAGCTGACCACAGGCAACTTCGACGAGGTGACCGAGCAGCCGGGCATCGTGCTGGTGGACTTCTGGGCGGACTGGTGCGGCCCGTGCAAGCGCTTCGCGCCCGTCTACGAGCGCTCCTCGGAAAAGCACGAGGACATCGTCTTCGGCAAGATCGACACCGAGGCACACCAGGAAGTCGCCGCGAAGTTCGACATCCGTTCCATCCCGACGATCATGGCGGTCCGGGATGGCGTGATCGTTTTCGCCCAGCCGGGAGCCCTGCCCGAGTCGGCGCTGGAGTCGCTGATCGAGCAGGTGCAGGCACTGGACATGGACGACGTGCGCAAGCAGCTGGCCGAGCACGCGGAGCACAGTCACTGACCTGGTAAACCGGTCTTCGGCCGGACACCCTCCACGGGTGTCCGGCCGAAGTCGTCTTCCCGGCCGAGGCGGTGGTCCCCGGTCGGGCGAGCAGGACGGTACCCTCGGCGGCTGCCGTACCGCGTAGGGTCTCCAACCGATGAGCACGTTGACGAGGCGGGGCCGGAGCATCCGGGTGGGCCTCACGGTCCTGGTCGGCGCACTGGTGCTGGTCGGCACGCTGTGGGGCCAGGACGACCATTTCCCGTTCGGCCCCTTCCGGATGTACGCCGGATCCAACCCGCCGAACGATCCGGCCCCGGACACCCGGGTCGAGGGGGTCGACACCACCGGCGCGGTCGTCGGGCTGGGCGAGACGAGCACCGGGATCCGGCGGGCCGAGATCGAGGGTCAGCAGGGCCGCTACGCCGCCGACCCGACGCTGCTGCGCCAGGTCGCCGACGCGTACGCCGAACGGAATCCCGAGGCCCCCGCGCTCGTCGAGGTGCGCATCGTGATCCGCTGGTACGGCATCCGGGGCGGCCGACCGACCGGCACCTCGGTCGACGAGACGGTGGTCCGGTGGCGAGCGCCGTGAACGGGTTGAAGGGGATTGCGGGCGCCGTGCCGCGCTGGCTGACCGAGCCGGTGCCCCGGGGCCGGGTGGCCGCCTTCCGTACCCTGGTCTACCTCTTCGTCGTGGCGGACCTGCTGGTCTTCACCCCCTGGGTCCGCGACAAGGCCAGCATTCCGGGCGAGTTGTACCAGCCGCTCTTCGTCGGCCGGCTGCTGCCGTTGCCCACCCCGACGCCGCTGCTGGTCAACATCCTCTTCTGGGCGCTGCTGCTGCTCGCCCTGGCCGCCGCCACCGGGCGCGCGCCCCGGGCGCTGGGCTGGGCGGTCTTCCTGCTCTATTTCGAGTGGATGGTCATCGCGATGAGCTACGGGAAGGTGGACCACGACCGGTTCGGCTTCCTGGTCGCGCTCGCCGTCCTCCCGACCGCCGGACGGGCCCGGCACGGTGACCGCGAGAACACCGAGGCCGGCGGCTGGGCCCTGCGGGTCACCCAGATCGCCGTGGTCTGCACCTACTTCCTGGCCGCCTGGGCCAAGCTCCGGTTCGGCGGGATCGAGTGGACGACAGGGTCGGTGCTGGCCCGGGCGATCATCCGGCGCGGCACCGACCTGGCCGACCTGATCGCCCAGGTGCCGTACCTGCTGATCGCGGCGCAGATCGGCATCATCGCGTTCGAGCTGCTCAGTCCGGTGGTGTTCGTGGTCCCGGCGCGCTGGCGGCAGGCGGTGGTCGCGTTCTTCTACTCGTTCCACCTGGTCACCATCGCCACGATCACGATCTCGTTCGCCCCGCACCTGGTGGCGATGACCAGCTTCCTGGAGTTGGAGCGACTTCGTCCGATCGACCGGCTCCGCCGGCTGGCCCGCCGCCGGCCCGGCCGGAACACCGAACCACCGCAGCAGCCGCAGGCGCGGGCGGAGCCAGCCACAGCGCCGGAGGTGGCGCCGGACACCCCGTCGGCTCAGCCGTCGCCCGCCGTGCCGTGACTCAGCCGTCCCCCGCCGTGCCGTAGAGCCGCTCCCGGGTCGCCTGGGGCAGCGAGCAGGCCGCGGTGCCGCCCGGCAGCCGGTGCCGGTTGCGGGCCACCCAGCGGTACCCGGGCCAGGCCACCACCCGGACCGGCGGCAGCCGCAGCGCGGCGCCGAGCACCCGCCAGCCCGGCCGGCTGGCGCCGAGCAGCCGGGCTATCGCGTCCGGCCCGGCCGCGCGGACGCCGTCGGTGCCGATCCACCAGACGGCCTCCTCGCACTCGGCGACGGTCAGCCCGAGCGCGTCGAGGTCGGCGAACTGCCAGGGCACCACCCTGGCCCCGGTCGGGATCCGCCGGCCGATGAAGTCGGCGCACGTGGTGCAGAAGGCACAGTCGCCGTCGTACACGAAGGTGGGCTGGTCCATGACACCCATCCTCCCCCGTGCCGGGCGGCGCCGGCCAATCCCGGCTAGGCCACGTGGGTGAGATAACCGGCCAGGGTGCGTTCCAGGATCTCCGGGCCGGGTCGGTCCCAGACGGCGGCGTTGAAGACCTCGACCTCGATCGGACCCCGGTAACCGGCGGCCTCCACCGCCATGCGGAACCGGCGCAACTCCACGCAGCCGTCGCCGGGCAGCGCCCGACCCAGCAGGACTCCCTCGGGCAGCGGGGTGGCCCAGTCGGCGACCTGGAAGGAGGCGATCCGGTCCTCCCGGCCGGCCCGGGCGATCTGCGCCCAGACCTGGTCGTCCCACCAGACGTGGTAGGTGTCCACCACGACACCGACCGCGTCGGGAGGGTACGGCGCGGCCAGGTCCAGCGCCTGGCCGAGGCTGGACACCACGCACCGGTCGGAGCAGAACATCGGGTGCAGCGGCTCGATCGCCAGTCGTACCCCGGCGGCGCGGGCGTACGGCACGAGGGCGCCGATCGCGTCGCCGACGTGGGCCCGGGCCGCGTCCACGTCCCGACTCCCCTCGGGCAGCCCACCGGAGACCAGGACGAGCACCGGCGCCCCGAGGGTGGCGGCCTCGTCGATGGCGCGGCGGTTCTCGTCGTACCAGTCGGGGGTGTTGAAGAAGCCACCGCGACACAGTGAGGTGACCGCGAGGCCGGCGTCGCGGACCAGTACCGCGGTCCTGTCCAGGCCGTGGGCGGCGGTCTCCTCGCGCCACAGGCCGACGGCGGACACCCCGGCCGCCACACAGCCGGCGACGAGGTCCGGGATCGGCCAGTACTTCGCGGTGGCCTGGTTGAAGGAGAACCGCGCCGGCACCCCCGCCATCAGGCCTGCCCGGCGTCGAGGTCGGGGATCTCGATCCGCCGACCCTCGCGGGCGGAGCGCAGGCCCAGCTCGGCGAGTTGCACGCCGCGGGCGCCGGCCCACAGGTCCCAGCTGTACGGCTCGTCGACCACCACGTGCCGCAGGAACAGCTCCCACTGGGCCTTGAAACCGTTGTCGAACTCCTCGTTGTCCGGCACGACCTGCCACTGGTCCCGGAAGTCCTCGGTCGCCGGCAGGTCCGGATTCCACACCGGCTTCGGTGTGCTGGCACGGTGCTGGATCCGGCAGTTGCGCAGTCCGGCGACGGCGCTGCCCTCGGTGCCGTCCACCTGGAACTCCACCAGCTCGTCCCGGTAGACCCGGACCGACCAGGACGAGTTGATCTGTGCCACGATCCGGCCGTCCTGCCCGGGACGCTCAATCTCGAAGATGCCGTACGCGGCGTCGTCGGCGGTCGCGTCGTAGCGCTCGCCGGCCTCGTCCCACCGGTGCGGCACGTGCGTGGTGACGTGCGCGGCCACCGTGGCGACCCGGCCGAAGATCTGTTCGAGCACGTAGTGCCAGTGCGGGAACATGTCGACGGTGATGCCGCCGCCGTCGGCCGCGCGGTAGTTCCAGGACGGTCGCTGCGCCGTCTGCCAGTCGCCCTCGAACACCCAGTAGCCGAACTCGCCGCGTACGGAGAGGATCCGGCCGAAGAACCCGCCCCGGACCAGCCGGTCGAGTTTGCGCAGACCGGGCAGGAAGAGTTTGTCCTGCACCACCCCGTGCTTGATGCTGGACGCGTCGGCCAGCCGGGCCAGCTCCACCGCGCCGGCCAGGTCCTCGGCGGTCGGCTTCTCCGTGTAGATGTGCTTGCCGGCCTCGATCGCCAGCCGCAGCGCCTTCTCCCGCTGGGCGGTGACCTGCGAGTCGAAGTAGATCTGTACGTCCGGTCGGGCCAGCGCCGCGGGCAGGTCGGTGGTCCACTCGGTCAGCCCGTGCCGCTGCGCGATCTCCCGTAGCTTCGTTTCGCTCCGGCCGACCAGTACCGGCTCGGGCCAGAGCCGGCGGCCGTCGGGCAGTGGCAGTCCGCCCTGCTCGCGGATGGCGAGCAGGGACCGGACCAGATGCTGCCGGTAGCCCATCCGGCCGGTCACGCCGTTGAGCACGATGCCGATCGTGGTACGGGCCATACGTCGCCTCCTCAGGCAGGCTGATCCGCGGATGCCGCTCGTCGAGGCGGTACGCCGATCGTGCGTCGGGGTGGCCATGAGGCGCGATGGTGGTGACGGTGTGGTGGTGGAGCGCGCCGCACGCCCGGTAAGCGCTTTCCCGATTACGCTACCGACTCGGTTCGGATTCCGGCAAGGCCCTCACCCCGTCCCGACCGCCACCGCCAGCGATCCACGGCGGTCCCGGCCGAGGCGCCCCGGACAGCGGGTACCGCGCCACGACGACGGCCGATGAAGCGCGGCGCGGCACCGCGATATCCTCACCTGCGACCGATCAGCGGGCGGTCGGGGAAGGACTCGAGGGCATGGCCACTCTGGCGGACGTCGCACGACGGGCCGGTGTGTCACCCGCCACCGCGTCCCGGATCATCAACGGCAGCCCCAAACCCGTCACGGACGCGCTCCGCGAACGGGTCCTGGCCGCCGTCGAGGAACTCCAGTACGTACCCAACGCGCACGCCCAGCAGCTCGCCCGCAACCATCGCAGCGCGGTCGGCGTCATCGTGCACGACGTCTCCGACCCGTACTTCGCGGAGATCACCCGGGGGCTGCAACGGGTCGCGACCGAGCACGGCCGGCTGGTCATCATCTGCAACACGTACCGGGATCCGGACCGGGAACTCGAGTACGTCGAACTGCTCCGGGCCAACCAGGCCGCCGCGATCATCCTCGCCGGATCCGGCTACCACGACGAGCAGTTCACCCACACCCTGGACGCCAAACTGCGGGTGTACCAGGCCACCGGCGGGCACGTGGCGGTCATCGGCCGGCACGAACACACCGGGCACGCCGTGATCCCGGCGAACGAGGCGGGCGGCCACCTGGTCGGCGCCGAACTGTTCGGCCTCGGGCACACCAGGGTCGGCGTCGTCGCCGGTCCACGGCACCTCACCACCACCACGGACCGGCTCGCCGGGCTCCGCCGGGCGGCCCGCGAACACGGGCAGAAGTTCGGCGCCCGGCAGATCGTCTACGCCGACTTCGAGCGGGCCGGCGGGGCCGCCGCCACTGCGGCACTGCTCGACGCCCAGCCACAGCTCACCGCCATCGCCGCCCTCAACGACTCGATGGCGATCGGCGCGCTCGCCCTGCTCCGCGAGCGCGGGATCGACGTCCCCGGACAGATCAGCGTGGTCGGCTTCGACGACATGCCGATCGCCGCCGACGTGATGCCCGCCCTCACCACGATCCGGCTGCCGCTGGCCGACATGGGCGCCCGGGCCATGACGCTCGCGCTACAGCCGCCGGAGCCGCTGAACACCCCGCAGATCGAACACGTCGAGGCCGTACTGGTCCGCCGGGGAAGCAGCGGGCCGCCTCCATCCGGCGCCTGACGACCGAGGTGTCCGACCGCCCGGCCAGGGCGTGGCGAGTTGCGCGATCTATCGTACGCATGTTCGAATAGGGCCCATGCGCTGGGAAAACCTGTCGTCGGCTCCCCCCGACACCGGACCCCTCACCGGGGCGGCGCCAGCGGCTCCACCCCTGCCGCTGGCGCTGCCCGGCGCTGTCGTACGCACCTTCGACACGCCCGCGTTCGCCGGCATGACGTTCTACGAGGTGCAGGCCAGGTCGATCCTCAACCGGGTGCCGGGTGCGTCGCGGGTGCCGTTCGAGTGGACGATCAACCCCTACCGGGGATGCAGCCACGCCTGCGCGTACTGCCTGGCCGGGGAGACCGAGATCCTGCTCGCCGACGGCAGCACCCGACCGCTGGACCGGTTGCGGGTCGGCGACGAGATCTACGGGACCGTCGCGCAGGGCAACCACCGGCGCTACGTCCGTACCGAGGTGCTGGCGCACTGGTCGACGGTCAAGCCGGCGTACCGGATCACCCTGGAGGACGGCACCGAGTTGACCGCGAGCGGCGACCACCGGTTCCTCACCCCGCGCGGCTGGAAACACGTCGTCAGCTCGCCGCCGGGCGACGCGCCCCGGCCCTACCTCGCGATCACCGACAGCCTGGTCGGCACCGGCCGGTCGGGGTCGACGCCCGACCCGCGTCCCGGCGATCCGGCCGGCCGGCTCGACGGGACGATCCTCGGCAGCCGGGCCGCCGTGCGGATCCGGGGAATCGAGCCGCTGGAAGGCGAACTCCGGCTCTACGACATCACGACCGGGACCGGCGACTTCATCGCCAACGGGGTGGTGAGTCACAACTGTTTCGCCCGGAACACCCACACCTATCTCGACCTCGACGCAGGAAGCGACTTCGACAGCAAGGTGATCGTCAAGGTCAACGCGGGCGAGTTGGTCCGCCGCGAGCTGGCGGCGCCGAAGTGGCGTGGCGACCACGTCGCGATGGGCACCAATGTGGACTGCTACCAGCGGGCCGAGGGGCGTTACCGGCTGATGCCGCCGATCCTGACGGCGCTGCGCGACTTCGCCAACCCCTTCTCGATCCTGACCAAGGGCACGCTGATCCTGCGCGACCTGCCGCTGCTGCGCCAGGCCGCCACGGTCACCCGGGTCAACATCTCGCTGTCGGTCGGCTTCGTGGACGAGCCGATGTGGCGCTCCGTCGAGTCGGGGACGCCGAGCCCGCGCCGCCGGCTCGACGCCGTACGGCAGCTGACCGACGCCGGTTTCCAGGTCGGTGTGCTGATGGCGCCGATCCTGCCCGGACTGACCGACAGCGAGGAGTCGATCGAGGAGACGGTGGCCGCGATCGCCGCCGCCGGAGCGGTGAGCGTCACGCCGTTGCCGCTGCACCTGCGCCCCGGTGCCCGCCAGTGGTACGCGGCCTGGCTGGCCCGGGAGTTCCCGCGGCTCGTCCCGCGCTACCGCGCGCTCTTCGGCCAGGGCTCCTACCTGCCGCAGGCGTACCAGCGGGAGGTGACGGCCCGGGTCCGGATGGCCGCCCGCCGGCACGGTCTGCACCGTGCCGAGTCGGGCGAGGCCCGGCAGGTCGGGCCGGCGGAGGTTCCGGCGCCCGTCGTCGAACAGCTCACCCTGTTGTGATCGTCGCCGCCGGTTCGAGAGAGTTACAGTCGCGGGGTGCGTAGCGCTCAGCAGATCCTGGCCGAGGCCGGCGTGATCGCCGTGGTCGGCGCCTCCCGCGACCCCCGGAAGCCGGCGCACAGCGTGCCGTTGCAGATGCAGCGGTACGGCTGGCGGATCATCCCGGTCAACCCGGAGGCGGACGAACTCTTCGGCGAACCCGTCTACCGGTCACTGGCCGAGATCCCTCATCCGGTCGACCTGGTGAACGTGTTCCGACCTGCCGGGGACGCCGCCCGGGTGGTCCGGGAGGCGGTCGAGATCGGCGCCCCGGCGGTCTGGTTGCAGCTCGGCATCGTCTCCGCGCAGGCCCGGCAGATCGCCCAGGAGGCGGGCATCGACTACGTCGAGGACCGCTGCCTCGCGGTCGAACGCGCCGTGGCCGGGCTGTCCCGGCGCCCCGGCTGACCACTGAACGACTATTTTCTCGGTGAATAGTTGACTCCACTATTCACTGAGGGAATAGTGGACGGGTGTCCGCCTCATTCGTGCTGCTCGGCCTCCTGTCGTCCGGGCCCAAACACGGCTACGAACTCAAGCGCGCCTACGACCGCAGCCTGCCCAACGCGAAACCGCTCGCATTCGGCCAGGTGTACTCGACGATCGGCCGGCTCGAGCGCGACGGCCTGGTCGAACGCGCCGGCCAGGACCGGGACGGCGGACCCGACCGGGTCACGTACGAGCTGACCGAACTCGGCCGGCAGACCCTCGACGAATGGCTCGGCACAGTGGAGCCACCGGCCCCGTACGTCAGCAGCGTGCTGCTGGCGAAGGTGGTCGTCGCCCTGCTCACCGCCGAGCCCGAACGCGCCGGCAGCTACCTGGCCGACCAGCGCGCCGCCCACACCACCCGGTTACGCGAACTGACCCGGTCGAAGCACGACCCGACCGCCAACATCGGCGACGTGATCACCGCCGACTTCACCATTGCCCATCTCGACGCGGACCTGCGCTGGTTGCGGACCACGCTGGACCGCGTCGCCGAGCTGCACCAGGAGACGCAGCCATGACGATCCTCCAGGCACGAGGAGTCGTGCGCTCCTACGGCCAGACACCAGCGCTGCGAGGAGTCAGCCTCGACGTCCACGAGGGTGAGATCCTCGCCGTCACCGGGCCCAGCGGATGCGGCAAGTCGACGCTGCTGCACTGCCTCGCCGGCATTATGCGGCCGCAGGAGGGTGAGATCCACTATCGCGGCCAGCGCATCGACACCGGTTCGGAGAGCGTGCGGTCCAAGCTGCGCCGCACCGAGTTCGGGGTGCTCTTCCAGTTCGGGCAGCTCGTCATGGAACTGACCGCGGCCGAGAACGTCGCACTGCCACTTCTGCTCGCCGGCACGGGGCGGCGGGAAGCCCGGACGGCGGCCCTGACCTGGCTGGACCGGGTCGGGGTCGCCGACGTGGCGGACAACCGACCGGGCCAGATGTCCGGCGGTCAGCAGCAGCGGTGCGCCCTGGCCCGCGCCCTCGTCACCGAGCCCCGGGTGCTGTTCGCCGACGAGCCGACCGGTGCACTGGACACCCTGACCGGGGAACAGGTACTCGGCCAACTCGTCCGGGTGACACACGAACAGCGCACCACCGTGGTGCTGGTGACGCACGAGCCACGCGTCGCCGGCTACGCCGACCGCGAACTCACGATGCGCGACGGCGTGCTGGACGAGACCGAGGCCGGCATCGCCGTGCCGTCCGGAAGACACGGCCGGTGAAGGCGACGACCGCGGTCCGGCTCGCCCTGGCCGGTACCCGTGCCGACGCGGTCCGGGTCGTACTCACCGCGTGCAGTGCGGCGCTGGCGACGTTCGCGCTGCTCGCCGCGCTGACCGTGCTCGCGATCCGCACGCCGCCCGACACCGGCTCGCGCTTCGCGCCGTGGTCCGAGCAGTACGGCAGCGCCCTGCTCCGCGAACCCGGACTCCGGCCGGGCGTGGCGATCGCGCTGATCCTGCTCATGGTGCCGGTGCTGGCGTTGGCGGGCCAGTGCACCCGGCTCGGCGCGCCGGCCCGGGACCGCCGGCTCGCCGCCATCCGCCTTGCCGGGGCGACCCCGCGCCAGACGACCGCCATCGCGCTCGCCGAGACCGGCCTCGCCGCCGTCACCGGAACCGCGGTCGCCTTCGTCGGCTACCTCGTCGCACACGAGGTCCTGCACCGGCCCGGACCCGACGGCACCCTTGCGTTGCCGACCGACGTCCTGCCGAGCGTGCCGGTCCTCGTCGCCGCCGGCCTCGGCCTGCCGCTGCTCGCCATGCTCGCCGCCGTGGTCGTCCTGCGTCGCGTCACCATCAGCCCGTTCGGTCTCGTCCGCCGCCAGGGGCGGAACCGCGCGCCATGGCCCTGGCCGGGGATCCTCATCGTGCTCGGGGTGCTGCTGTTCGGCGCCTTCGGACCACTGCAACGCGCCGAGTTCAAGCTGCCGGACTGGATCGGCCGGATACCCGGTTGGCTGGTCGTGATTCCCCTCTTCGGGGGCGCGTTCCTCGCCTCGATCGGGGTGGTGCTCGGTGCGGGCTGGATCTCGTACACCACCGGACGGCTCCTCCGCCGGTTCGCGCGCCGGCCCGCACCCCTGCTCGCCGGCAGCCGGCTGATGGCCGACCCCTGGGCCGGCAGTCGCAACCTGGCCGCCCTGCTCGCCTGTGTGCTGTTCGCCGCGGGTGCGGCGGGAGTGCGCTCCTGGTTCACCACCCAGGAGGCGGCGCAGGCCGAGGCGAATCGGCTGGCGGCCGGTCCCGGCCCGTCCGACATCGGGCCCGGCGACTCGTTCCACCTCCAGACGATGGACCTGGTGAACCTGGCCGTCCTGGTGGCACTCGTCATCGCCGCCGGTGGACTCGTCGTCGCGATCGTCGAGGGCATCGTCACCAGCCGCCGGACGTACGCGGCCCTCGTCGCGACCGGCGTACCGCGACCGGTGCTCGGCCGGGCGATCCTGTGGCAGTCCCTGGCTCCGGCGGTGCCGGCGATCCTGCTCGCCGTGACCGTCGGCGTGCTGCTGCCCCGAAGCCTGCAATCGGAGGCGCGCACCGGCGGCAGCAGTTGGGAGGTCTGCGACGCGAGCCAGGCACTCTGCGAGGATCCCGTCACCCGGGCGCAGTACACCCGGATCGTCGAAGAGCCCGCCATCATCCGGTCGATCCCGGTGCCGTTCGACGAACTCGCGCTCGCCGTCGGGGTCGGCCTCGCCGCGGTACTCGCCACCGTCGCGATCGGCCTGGTCTTCCTGCGCTCCAGCACCGACCTGGAGGAACTGCGGGTCGGCTGACCGCTGGTCGCCTGCCAGGCGCCGAAGCGCGAACGACCCGGCCGAAGACGAACTATCCCGACATTCCCTCAGATAGGAGGCGCCACGGGTACGTTGCTGGGAAGGAGGGCGGAACCATGAGCTACCCAGGGCCGGGCCAGTACGGCCAACCCGGCCGGTACGGCCAGCCGTCCGGCATGAACGTGATGGCGATCCTGTCGCTGGTCTTCGCCTTCGTCTTCGCTCCGGCCGGCATCGTGCTCGGACACCTGGCCCGGCGACAGATCAGCCGCACCGGCGAGCAGGGCGGCCAGTTGGCCCTCTGGGGACTGATCCTCAGCTACCTCTTCACCGCGCTGTACGTGGTCGGTTGCTGCGGCTGGCTGGCCCTGGTCAGTTGGGCCGGGTCGGAGGGCAGCGGTGGCGCCTACTGAACAGGCAGGACAGCGCCACCGCCACCACTGGGGAAGACCGGGGAAAACGACGTCCTAGCGGAACTCCGCCTCACGCACGCTGTTGCCACCGTCGACCACGAGCATCTGCCCGGTGATGTACGACGCGGCCGGAGAGCAGAGGAAGGCGATCGCGGCGGCCACCTCGTCCGGCGTACCGGGCCGACCGACCGGGGTACCCAGACCCTGCTTCAGCTCCGCCATGGTCGACGCGGCGGTGTAGATCGTTCCCGGGGCCACCGCGTTGACCGTCACCCCGTCCGCGATCATCTCCATCGCGAGCGCCCGGGTCAGCCCGACCACGCCGGCCTTCGCCGCCGCGTACGCCGCCTCGGTGGGTAGCGCGTTTACCGGACCCGCGGTGGCGGAGAGGTTGACGATCCGGCCCCAGCCCCGCTCGGCCATGCCGCCGATGAACGCCCGGCTGCACAGGAAGGCGGTGCTCAGGTTCCGCTCGATCTCCCGGTGCCACTCGTCATAGCTGAGCTGGACCACCGGGCGAAGCACCTCGGGGCTCGCCCGACTCGCCAACCCCGCGTTGTTGACCAGCACCTCGACCTCGCCGAGCTGCTCGACGATCGCGTCCGCCAGCGCCCCCACCTCGGCCTCGTCGGTCAGGTCCGCCACGAAGCCCGTCGCGCCCAGTTCCGTCGCCCGCTCGTGGATCCGCCGGGTGGTCGAGACGATCGCCACCCGGGCACCCAGTCCACAGAGCCGGCGCGCGGTGGCATACCCGATCCCGTCCGGGCTACCGGCCCCGGTGACCAACGCCACCTTTCCGTCGAGGCGCATCGTCACCGGCTCGGCGTCATCGCCCGGTGCACCACTTCGGGCCGGGTCGATGCTCTGCGAGACGGTGCCCTGCGAACCGGAGCGGGTCCGGCGGGCCAACGTGGGGCGCGTGGCGTCCCGGCGGGGCCGATTACCGGCTCTGTCCCCGGCGCGCGCGTCGAATACCATGCCGCGATCCTGCCCCGTCCGGACGATACGGGCAACGGCGCACCGCCGTGGGGCACCACCGAAGGCTGTGCCGACGGGCGGGCGGGACAAAACCAGGGGCCCCAACCTGGCGGGCGGCGACTACCCTGGCGAGGCGCCCCGGACAGATGGAGTGAGAAACCCAGATGAGCGACCCCCAGCAGAGCGGCTACTCCAGCGACCCGTCGTCGTGGCAGGCGCAGCCGCCGCCGCAACCGCCGGCACAGCCGACCTACCAGGACCCGACCTACCAACCCCAGCCCCTGCCCGACCAGGGCTACCAGGCCGGCTATCCGGACCCGAACCAACAGCAGGGATATCCGGCCGACCAGGCGTACCCGGCCGCGGCCTACCCGACGAGCGCGGATCCGTACGGTCAGCCGGTCATGGCGCCGGGCTACCCCCCGCCCGGCTACCCGCTCGTCGTCGCCGCGCCACCGGTCAACGGACTGTCGATCGCGGCCCTGGTGGTCTCGATCGTCGGCGTGCTCGGCCTGTGCGGCTACGGCCTCGGCGGCTACATCGGCATCGTCGGCGCGATTCTCGGTCACGTGTCGCGCAAGCAGATCCGTGAGCGGGGCGAGGGCGGCGCGGGAATGGCCACCGCCGGAATCATCGTCGGCTGGATCGCCGCCGCCATCGCGGTGCTCGCCACCATCGCCATCGTCGGGTTCATCGTCTGGGCGGCGCAGCAACCGTCCGGCTACGACGGCGGATACTGAGCCGTTCCAGACCAGCAGGAGCCGTCGTGACCCAAGCTACTCCTGACACGCCATCCGAACCGGGCGGCACCGGCCTGAACCCGTACGACGCCGAGGCCGGTCAGCAGTCCGCGCCGCCGGTCGGTGGTCCACAACCCACCTGGGCGCCCGGTTACCCCACCTATCAGGTACGCCGGCCGACGAACAGCATGGCGATAGCCGCGATGATCACCGGGATCGTGGCGCTGTTCAGTTGCCAACTGATCGGCGTGGTCGCCGTCTATCTCGCCAAGCGCGCCCGCGAGGAGATCCAGGCCAGTGGCGAGGAAGGTGCCGGCTTCGCCACCGCCGGCCTGGTCCTCGGCTGGATCGCCATCGGCCTGGCCGCGCTGTCCATCCTCGCCCTGCTCGCCTACTTCGGCCTGATCGGGCTGATCTTCGCGACGAGTTCGAACACTTCCTGATGTGACGAGTTCGAACATCTCCTGATATCCAGCGACACCACCGAAGGCGGCCCGACCGGTAGTGAACCGGTCGGGCCGACCGGGTCTGCCGGGTCGGTCGGGTCGGTCGATTCGGTCGGGTCAGTCGTTTCGGTCCGTACGGCCCGGCCCGGTGCCGGGCCGCGATGCCGGACCGGGCTGCCGCAGCGGACCGGCCTCCGGAGCCACCGGTACCGGATCCGGTCGCCGATCCCGCCCCGCCCGGGTACGACGGCCGGCCCGCGCCTCGGCGTGCAGTACGACGGCGACTCCGGCCAGCAGCAGGGCCAACCCGGGCAGGGCCGTCGACCGGGGCACCTGGTCCAGCCAGGCCCAGGCGATCACGGCCGCGCCGGGCGCCTCCAGCAGGAAGAGCACGCTGATCGTGGTGGCCGAGATCCGGCGTAGCGCGTAGTTGAACATCGAGTGGCCGAGCAGTTGGGCCCCCGCCACCAGCCCGAGTACGGCGAGCCAGGTCGCGGTGTCGAAGCCGGTGATCGGAACACCCCCGACCAGGCACACCGCGAGCAACGCGACCGCGCAGACCCCGTAGCAGATGGTGGTGTAGGTGACCGTGCTGGTCGTCGTCCTGGCCCGCTCGCCCAGCGCCGTGTAGACGGCGGCCGCCATGCCACCGGCGACCGCGAGCAGATCCCCGGCCACGGCCCGGCCGGACACCCCGAAGTCGGCGCCCACCGCCCAGATCGCGCCGAGCACGGTCACCCCGATCCCGAGCCAGGCGGCGAGGGGCAGGCGACGGCCCTGCCCGTGGGCGATCAGTCCCTGCCAGACCGGTTGGGTGACCACCAGCGCGGTGGCCGCCGCCACCGAGGTCAGTTGGGCACTGGGCATCCAGGTCGCGAAGTGCACGGCGAGGGCGAGGCCAGCCAGGGCGCAGTAACCGGCCTCCCGGCGCCCGGCGCCCCGGGCCAGCGCCCGGAACTCCGCCCGGCGGCGGGCCAGCGCGAACGGCCCGAGCACCCCGACGGCGAGGATGTTGCGCCAGAACGCGATTGCCAGCGCGGGCGCGGCGGCGAACGCGATCAGCGGCGCGGACGACGACACCGCCGCGACGGCGACGGCGACCGCGCCGATGCTCAGCGGGTCGATCGAAGTCCGGGATGGCGGAACGGCGGAAGGCACGGAAAAATCCTCACATGTCACTCGTGGCCACCACGTGACCGACAAACCGTTAACATCGTCCGGTCCCGCCTCGCCACCTCTGGTTCTGGAGGCCGCCCACCCGTGCCCACATACCGGTCCCCCT
>NZ_JADPUN010000089.1 GCF_015690345.1 Plantactinospora alkalitolerans
TCCCCGCACTCCCCCACCACCTCCAGGTCGGGCTGCGCGTCGATGATCGTCGTGAAGCCGGTGCGGATCAGCGCCTGGTCGTCGCAGATCGACCCGTTCCGGTCGAGCGCGACGGCCAGTGGCACGTACGCGGCGGAGGCCAGGACCACCGTGGTGCGCCGGTGATGTTTCTGGTGGACCGCCGCGCTCAGCAGCGCGATGGGTAGTGCCGTGCCCGCGACCGTGTGGTAGCCGCGGAACTGGTCGATGGCGAAGCCGAGCGACACCAGGGCGAGGCAGAGCGCGGGCCAGCGTCGGCGCACGGCGAGCGGAAGACACTCCAGGCCGACCACGACGAGGGTCAGCGCGTCGAACGGACGGGGCGGCTGATCGCCGAGCAGTGGTGCCTACGGGCCGGCTGACCTGCTGCTCGTCGCCGCCGGCACGGTGCGTCGAGGGGCCTGCGCTCATTCACGCAGCAGCGGAAGCAACTGGTCGCCCTGGCGCCTGATCTCCGGCAGGTACGGGGTGTCGGAGAGCACGAAGTGGGTGATGCCGATGTCCTGGTACCGGCGCAGCGACCTCGCCACGTCCTCGGCCGAGCCGACCAGCCAGGTGGTGCCGGCGCCGCCCCCGCCGAACCTGCCGGGGGTGGTGTAGAGATTGTCGTCGAGCACCTCGCCCCGGGCGGCCAGGTCGAGCAGCCGCTGCTGACCGACGGCGGCCCGGCGGAGCGGATCCGGCGGGATGCTGCCCGTCCTGCCCTTCGCCATCTCGGCGACCTTGGCCTCGGCGTCGGCCCAGGCCTGCTCCGTGGTGTCCCGGACCAGGGTGGTGATCCGCAGCCCGAACTCCAGCGGGGCGTGCGCGCGTCCGAGTTCGTCGCCGAGTTTCCTGAGCCGTTCGATCCGCTCGCGGACACCGTCCAGCGGCTCGCCCCAGAAGAGCTGTACGTCGGCCTCGGTGGCCGCCACCCGCTCGGCGGCGTCCGAGGCGCCGCCGAAGTAGAGCCGGGGATGCTGACGGTCGCCCCGCACTACCGTCCGCTGCGCCAGCGTGGAATCGACGACCCGGAAGTGCTCGCCGTGGTAGGTGACGTTCTCCTCCGTCCACAGTCGACGCACGATCTGAAGGAACTCCCTGGTACGGGCGTAGCGGTGTGCCTGGTCGCCCTCGCTGTCGCCGTACGCCGCCAGGTTGTCCCGCCCCGAGACGATGTTGACCAGCACACGTCCCCGGCTGAGGTGGTCCAGGGTCGCGGCGGCGGCGGCGAAGTTGGCCGGATGCCAGTAGCCGGGCCGGATCGCGATCAACGGCTGGAAGGTCGTCGTCAGCGCGGCGAGGGCGGTGGCCACGGTGAAGGTGTCCGGCCGCCCCCAGCCGGTGCCGAGCAGCGCGCCGTCCCAGCCGTGCTCCTCCAGAGCCGTGGCGTGGCCGGTGAGAGTTCCCAGGCTGTTGTGGTCCGCGACGACGGCGTCGCCGCGGTGACCGGGCTGGACCTGGTTCGGGATGTACCAGAGGTACTCGGATCTCATTGACGGATCCCTCCTGTTTCCCTGACGATAACCCCTCAAGCCTATCGGTATGGTAGAGATTATGGTCGGCCGCTCCGACACAGGCCACGAGATCGCCTTCACACACAGGACCGGGGCTCCGATGTCGTCAACCCACGCCTGGGAGAGTCACCACTCATGAATTACGGCGCTTTCGAGAAGAACCACGCGGCGGCCGATGACCGGGCCGATGACCGGCGGCGACCGGCCCGGACGGCACCGGACGGGATGGTCGCCTGATGTCCGTCGCCGCCCGCTACGGCGACCCAGACGCGACTCTCGCCGTACACAACGACGTACTCAACCTGCAACTCGCACATCGTTCGGTGCGCAGGTTCGGGCCACGCGAGGTGACCGACGACGAGCTGACCGCGCTGGTCGCGGCGGCGCAGTCCGCGCCGACCTCCTCCAACCTCCAGGCGTGGAGCGTGGTGGCGGTACGCGACCCGCAGCGCAAGGCACGGCTGGCCACGCTCGCCGGCGACCAGGAATTCGTTCGACAGGCGCCCCTGCTACTGGTCTGGATCGCCGACCTCGGCCGAGCCCGCCGGCTGGCTCGGCGGGCCGACCGGGAGGTCGCCGCCGCGGACTACCTGGAATCGACAATCATCGGCTTCGTCGACACCGCGCTGGCGGCCCAGAACGCCGTGCTGGCCGCGGCGTCGCTCGGCCTGGGCTCGGTGTTCGTCGGCGCGGTCCGCAACAATCCCGAGCAGGTCGCGGCCGAACTGGGACTGCCGCCGCACACGGTGGCGACCTTCGGCCTGGCCGTCGGCAGCCCGGATCCGACGGAACACGCCGGAATCAAGCCACGCCTGCCGCAGGGCGCGGTGCTGCACCACGAGCGGTACGACGCAGATGCCGCCGACGCGCACATCAGCACGTACGACGGGCGGCTCGCCAGCTACAACACCCGGTTCGGCCTGCGGAACAACTGGAGCAGCCGGGTCCTCGACCGGCTCCGGGGTCCGGAGTCGATGGCGGGACGGCACCGGCTGCGCGGCACGCTGGAACGTCTGGGCCTGCCCTCGTGGTGAACAGGTCTATGACGCCCGGCGCGGGTTGCTCGGGGTGACGAGGCCGGACTCGTAGGCGAGCACGACAAGTTGGGCGCGGTCCCGGGCACGGAGTTTGGTCATCGCCCGGCTGATGTGCGTCTTCGCGGTCGCCAGACTGATCACCATCTGCGCGGCGATCTCGTCGTTGGACAGGCCATGGGCGGCCAGCGCCACCACCTCACGCTCCCGGTTGGTCAGGATCTCCAGTGCTGTCGAGAGGTCGCGTCGCGGCGGGCGGGAGACGTACTCGTCGACCAGCCGGCGGGTGATGGTGGGTGACAGCAGGGCATCTCCCCGGGCGGCGACGCGTACGCCGTGCAGCAGGTCCTCCGGCTCGGTGTCCTTGACGAGGAACCCGCCGGCCCCGGCCCGTAGCGCGGTGTAGACGTACTCGTCGAGCCCGTAGTTGGTCAGCATCACCACGTGTACCCCGGACAGCCGCGGGTCGGCGGCGATCTGCCGGGTCGCCTGGATGCCGTCGAGAACGGGCATCTGTATGTCGATCAGTGCCACGTCGGGCAGGTGCGTCACGGCGAGCGCGACTGCCTGGTTGCCGTCCGCCGCCTCGGCCACCACCTCGATGTCGTCCTCGGCGTTCAACAAGGCACGGAACCCGGCGCGGATCAGTGCCTGGTCGTCGGCGAGCAGCACCCTGATCACGCGTCCGCTCCGAGCGGCAGTTCGGCCCGGACCCCGAAGCCGCCACCGTCTCGCGGACCGACGTGCAGCGACCCGCCGAGGGCGGTCACCCGCTCCCGCATCCCGACCAGCCCCACCCCCGGTACGACGTCCGCGCCACCGCCGTTGCCGTGCCAGTCCCGCACCGGCCCGTCCGCGCAGTGCGTACGCTCCTCGTCGTCCCGGCAGCGGCCGCCGTCGCCGAGGGCGCCGCGTCCGTCGTCCTCGATGCGTACCGTCAGTGCGTCGTCGCGGTAGTCGAGTTCGACCGCCACGGTCGCCGCCCCGGCGTGCCGGGTCACGTTGGTGAGCGCCTCCTGGATGATCCGGTAGGCGGCACGGTCGACCGGGGCGGGCAGCGGACGCGGCCGCTCGCCACTGACGTTCACCACCACCGGGAGGCCGGCCTTCCGGGCGCTCTCGACGAGGTTCTCGAGCCGGTCCAACCCGCTGCCCGGCTGGTCGCCGTCGCTGCGCAGCACCTCCAGCGTCGCCCGTAGTTCCCGGGTCGCCTCGCCGCTGGCCTGCTGGATCGCGAGCAGTGCCTCGGGGACCGGCTCGTCGCGCTTGCGGGCCAGGTGTACGGCGACACCGGCCTGCACCTTGATGATCGAGATGCTGTGCGTGAGCGAGTCGTGCAGTTCCCGGGCGATCCGCAGCCGTTCCTCGTCGGCCCGGCGTCGGGCGGTCTCCTCCCGGCTCCGTTCGGCATCGGCCGCGCGCTGTTCCACCTGTTCCAGGTACGCCTGCCGCTGCCGGGCCACCTCGGCGGCCACGCTGGCGGCGACCATCCAACCGATGAGCAGGAACCACCGCTGGAACACGTCGGGGGCCGCCCGACCGCCGCTGGACAGAACGACTTCGGCGGTGATCCCAACGACCAGGATGGCCGCGATGGCGGCGCCGGCGAGCCACCGGCGCCGGTCCCGCACCGTGGCATACAGGGCGAACATCGTCGGCAGCGCGGGGACGACTCCGGGATAGCCACGCGCCTGGTAGACCAGCAGGCATGCCGTGGTGATCCCGAGGACGAGCCTGGGCGTCCGCCGACGTAACGCCAACGCCGTGGCCGAGAGCACCAGCAGCAGGCAGCCGGCCCCATCGAGCGGAATCCGGCCGGGTTGCGCGGTCACGGCGCCGAGCAGCACCAGTACGGCGACGCCGAAGGCCACCAGCCAGTCGCGCGACCTTCCGCGCCAACGATCGTCGCGCATAGCCGAAACGGTAGACGATCATCGGGGCTCCCGCGCCGGGCGGTGGATGTAGTCCCCCGCTACCGCCGGGGGTGTACCCACGGCTCGGGCTGCGTCGCCGTCGGCAGCCGCGATTGTCGCCCGTGGCCCGACGACCTGGAGCCGCAGGAGTCGCCTGATCCCGTGCGGCGGCGGGGCCCGGCGGGCCGCCTGCCGTCGACCGGAACCTAGGCCAGCGGCAGGAGAAGTCGGCTCGGCGAGAGCTGGACGGTGACCCCGGCGGCGAGCGGGTCGGTGGTCAGATACTCGTTGTGGTTGGCCACCAGCACGAGGCCGATCCGGCTGCCGACCGGGAAGACGTAGTCCTTCGGTTCCAGCCGGACCGTGACGGTGTAGGCGGTGCCCGGGGTGAGCGGCGTGCCCGTGGTCAGTGACGTCCGGTTCTTGGTGTCGATCGCGCCCCGGCTCACCACCCGGGTCGGTACGCCGTTGGTGTAGTGCACCAGCATCGCGGTCAGCGGAGTGCTGGTCGAGGTGGCGCTGAATCGCACCTCGACCGTGCCGGTGCCGGAGAGCCGTCGGGCCGTGGTCAGCGTCGGGGCCAGGTAGACCAGTCGGTTCGGCTTGGCGGTCTCCGGGGCGGTCGTCATCGGGTATTCCAGCTGCCCCCGGTTGTCGGTGAACGACTGGTCGACGGCGAGGCCCTGCGCGGCGAGCAGGGTGCCGGCGGCGCCGGTGTCGGGGCCGCCGAGGTAGAAGCTGGTCTGGGTGACCGCAGCCGGCCAGACCGGGTACGTGTCGGTGGTGCCGTCGGGCCGCCTGATGGTGGCCTGCGGCTCGTTCATGATCCCGTTGGCGATGTCGTAGAGCCAGTGGTCCATCCACCGGCCGACGGTGTCCCGGCCGACCAGGTCGCTGCCGAACGGGTTGGTGTGCCCGCCGTCGTGCAGCCACAGCTTGCGCGGCACCCCCTGGCCGGTGATGGCATCCCAGTACCGGCCGAAGTGGGTCGTCTTGGTGTTGTTGTCCTGCTGCCCGTGCACCAGGAAGACCGAGGCGTCGACCTGGGCCGCGCCGTCCCGGTAGTCGCGCTGCTGCCAGAAGGCGTTCAGGTCGGCGGTGGCGTCGTCGGCCGCATCACCCAACTGGGTGTACCGGGTTTCGCACTCGGCGTCATGCGCCGGAGAGGAGACGTACCGGGCCAGCGACTCGGGGTAGCGGCCGCTGAATCCGCCGTACGCGATGCCATCGGCGCGGGCGTAGTCGTACCAGGAGGAGATGCCGGCGATCGGAACGATCGTTTCCAGCCCCTCGATGCCGGTCTCCGCGACGGCGATCGGCAGGGTGCCGGCATACGAGACGCCGATCATGCCGACCGAGCCGCTGCTCCAGTCGGCGACCGCGGGCGTACCGTCGGAGTAGCTGGCCGTGGCCCGGCCGTTCAGCCAGTCGATCGCGGCGCTGGCGCTGCGGACGTCCTCCGGGCCGCCGATGGTGGCGCAACCGTCGGAACCGGCGGTGCCCTGCATGTCGACCTCGACGACGGCGTAGCCCCGGGGCACGAAATAGTCGTCGTACCAGGTGGTGAAGTGCGCCGGCACGATCAGGTTGCCGCGCGGGGCGGTGCTGTCCCCGAAGTACGGACTGGCGTGCATGACCGTCGCCACCTGAAGCCCGGCGTCGGTCTCCTCGGGCCGGATCACCTGGACGGCGATCCGGTCGGGTTGGCCGTCGCCGTCGCTGTCCATTTCCGAGTTGACGTAGACGGTTTCCTGGATCGCCGCGTCCCGCGCGAAGACGGGCTGGGTGGCTCCACCCTCGATCACCAGGCCCGGCGGTTCGACCGGTGCGGCGATGGCCCCGGCCGGGACGACGAGCACGCTCCCCACCGCCGTCGCGCCGGCCAACAGGGTGCCGGCGAACGATCTGGACATGGCCGTGCGAATCCGATGACCCATCGTCTCTCCCCCGTACCGGTCATGTGTCGCACACCATATCGACGCGGGCCGGACTGACGGAAGTCAATGTGACGATCGTGATGCGACGAATCTCCCCCGGGGCTCGCCGCGCCGTCAGATGATCGAGGGGCGACAATCTCGTCGCGGCGATGCGGCGCGCCGGTGTCAGTACTGCATGACGCAGTAGACGACCGTCGGATGGGTGAACCGGTACCAGCGGTTCCACTTGCGGTCTCGCGTGCACCCGGCGCTGTTGGAGGCACCCGGAACAATGTCGATGACGTGCACCGTGCCCTTCGCCTTGCACTTCGGCGCGTGGACGACCCAGCCCTCCTCCTTCGGGAACTTGTAACAGAAGAAGCGCACGAGGTGGTGCTCCAGACAGAGCCGATACCCGGTCACGGTGATGTACGGGGCACCAGGATCGGCACAGGCGCGCTGGTCGTAATCGACTGACACCACCTGGTAGGTGCCGCTGGTGCCGTTGCAGTTGCCGATACCGAGGAAGTTCCCGCCCGTGTCGACGCCGATGCACTGCCCGATCCGGGCCGGTGCGGGTGGTGGTGGCGGCGGGGCCGGCGTGGTCGCGGGGACTGCCTCGGGTGGCGAGTAGGTGCTGCCGGCGACGACCCGTGGGCTGCCCTTCCGGCCGTTCTTGGTCGCCACCACACCCACCACCGCGACTCCGCAGACTCCGAGCAGGCACAGGGCCAGGAACCCGCCGATGAGTCCGACAAGAAGCGGCCCGTTGCCTTTCGGCGCTGGCGGTGGCGGTGGCGGTGGCGGCACGGTCATGCCGGGGTGCGGTGGGGGCCCGCCAGGGTAGCCAGGCGGACCAGGAGGTGGAGGCGACGTCACGCCACGAGTGTCACACAGGCCGCCGGCGACCTCCCAACCGTCTGTCCAAGTCGGACTCGCCCGACCGCCCAGACTGGCCGGCCTCGCACCCTGCGCCCGGGTGGACGGCGGTTATGGCGCTCACCGCGTCGCGCGCGTGCGTCGGGAATTGACGTAGCGCCGGATCTTCTCGGCGGTTCCGCAGTCGTCCATGCTGCACCAGCGGCGACTGCGGTTCTTGCTCTCGTCGTTGAAGATGAAGCGACAGCCTCCGCATCCCTTGATCCGGTCCAGCGCGCCCGTGGTGAGAAGCTCGACCGCCGCGTGCACCACCGGTCGAAGAGGCCGGGCGAGGGTGTGGTCATCCCGCCAGGTCCACGCGAACGTGCTGCCTCGATCGAGCCGTGCGTGGCCGAGCGCGTCCGCTTCGTCGTCCCGCAGTTGGGCGAGTACGGACGGGCTCGGGCTTCGCTGCGCGGCCAGCGTCCGGAACACCTCGTCGAGGTGGTCGCGGGTGCGCAGCGCTCGCGCGAAGGCGGCGCGAGCGTCGCCCGGATCATCGCGGGACAGCCGCCGCAACGCCGTCGCCTCGGCCTCCGTGAGGGCACCCGCGTAGACGCCCCAGGCGACCAGGTCGGGATAGCCCGTGAGCACGTCGTCGTCCGGAGGACCGGCGGGTGGACCCGAGCGGGTGTTGATGAAGTCCAGGGCGAGGTTGCCGCCCACCAGGCGCATCCGCGTGACGTCCTCGACTGTTTCCATCGAAACCGACTTTACCAGTTGACCCGTATCGGGAGCACCACTAGCCTGTTGCCATCGTAAGCGACTTAGCCGGTAACAACGGGAGGATCGGATGAGGAACAGACGGGCAGTGGGGGCGCTGATCGGCTTGTCCGGCGGGACGTTCCTGTACACCACCGCCGAGGCGTTGCCGGTCGGACTGCTGCTCCCGATGGCTGCGGAGCTGAACGTCTCACCGTCGCAGGTGGGCATGCTCGTCACCGTGTACGGCGCCGTGGTGATGGTCGCCTCGGTCCCCCTGACGGCGCTGGTCCGCAGAGTTCCTCGTCGATGGCTGCTGTCGGCGCTCCTGGCCGGCTTCGTGGTCAGCAACGCGATCACGGTGTTCGCGAGCACGTTCGCGCTGATGCTGGCGGCCAGGATGGCGACCGCGGCGACCCATGCGCTGTTCTGGGCGGTGGTGGTGCCGGCCGCGGCCGAACTGTTCCGGCCCGGTCTACGCGGACGGGTGGTCGCGGTCGTGTTCGCCGGCGGCACCGTCGCCCTGGCCCTCGGGGTGCCTGCGGGCACCTGGCTCGGCGAACGCGCCGGATGGCGCGCGTCGTTCCTGGCGGTGGCCGGGCTCGGCGCGATCGTGCTCGTCGTGGTGGCCTCGCTGCTGCCGTCGGCGCGGCCCGAAGAGGGACATGCCGCCCGTGGCGCGACGCCCGACGTCCGCCGCTTCTGGCTCCTGGTGGCGGTGGCCATCCTGGCGACCGCCGGTGCGATTGCCCCCTACACCTATGTCGCGCTCTTCGTCACCGAGGTCACCGGGTTTTCCCCCTCCTCGGTCGGGGCCATCCTGTTGGTGCGCGGCGTCGCCAGCGTGCTCGGCATCCTCGCCATGGGAGCGGTGGTGGACCGCAGCCCCTGGCTCGCCCTGACCGCGACCGTCGCGCTGCAGTCGGTGGCACTGCTCGGGCTCTACGCCGTCGGGCAGTGGCCGACAGCGGCGGTCGGCCTGATCGCCCTGGCCGGGCTGGCGTTCGCCGCGTTCACCGCAGCGCTCGGTGGCCTCGTGCTGCAGGTGGCGCCGGGGCGCTCCGACCTCGCCGCCGCCACGGTTTCTGCCGCTGTCAACGTCGGCATCACCGGTGGCGCCTTCGTCGGTGGCCTCGCACTGCCGAGCCAGGGAGTACACAGCACGGTGCTGATCGGCGCCGTGCTCGGCACCATCGCGCTGGTGCTGATTCTCGGCGAACGACTCGTCCGGCCCGCCGCCGCCTCGCCAGAGGTTGTTCGTCTGACGGACGATCACCGGGAAAGGAAGAACCCAGTCCCTTCCACCTCTAACGTATAGCAGACCCCGGGGCTTGCGGCAAGACCCGGGTCGTGCCGCAGAATCGTCGGCCAAGGCCAGAACCTGCGGAAATGGAGGTCGCGTGCGCAGTGGCGACGGCGACCTCCGAACGGAGCCGATGAATTGAACTCCCTGACCACCGGTGTATTCGACCTTCCCGAGCGGCTCTTCCCCAAGGCCGATCCGGCACTGATCGCCCGCGACGAGGAGCACTTCGCCGCCATCGCGGACTGCCTCGAGCAGATGTTCACCGACCTGTCCGGCCGCCTGGACACCGCGCGGAAGGCGCCCGGTGGCATGGGCCGGCAGGCGCTGGACCGGGACCAGGAGGTCCACCGACTGACCGCACGGCTGCGTACCCTGCGCCGCTTCGGTCTGGACCTGTGCCTCGGGCACATGGTCGCGGCCGACGATCCCGAGCCCGTGTACGTCGGACGGCTCGGCCTCACCGACAGCGCGGGCCGTCGGCTGCTGGTGGACTGGCGCTCCCCCGCGGCGGAGCCGTTCTTCGGAGCGACCCACGCCAACCCGATGGGTCTGACGAGCCGCCGCAGGTATCGCTGGACCCTCGGCCGGATCACCGACTACTGGGACGAGGTGTTCACGCCGGACGGGTTCACCGGGCACGCCACCGCGCTCGACGACCAGTCCGCATTCATCGCCAGTCTGGGCAGTAACCGGTCGAGCCGGATGCGGGACGTACTCGCGACGATCCAGGCCGACCAGGACGCGATCATCCGGGCGGGATCCCGCGGCGCTCTCGTCGTCGACGGCGGTCCGGGGACGGGAAAGACCGTCGTCGCTCTACACCGCACCGCCTACCTCCTCTACTCCGACCCTCGCCTCGGTCACCGCCGGGGCGGTGTGCTGTTCGTCGGTCCGCACCAGCCCTACCTGGCCTACGTCGCCGACGTCCTGCCCAGCCTCGGAGAGGAGGACGTGCAGACCTGCACCCTGCGGAACCTCGTCGCCGAGGGAGCCGAGGCGGCGATCGAGAGCGACCCGGACGTGGCCCTGCTGAAGTCGTCCGCGAACCTGGTGGAGGCGGTCGAGGCGGCCGTCCGGTTCTACGAGGAGCCGCCCACCAGACCGATGGCGGTCACGACCGACTCGTCCGACATCTGGCTGAGTGCCGACGACTGGGCCGAGGCATTCGGTGCACCGGAACCCGGTACCCCGCACAACGAGGCGCGCGACCAGATCTGGGAGGAGCTGCTCACGATCCTGATGGACAAGTACGACGGCGACGAGTCGCCCGACCTGCTCCGCCGGTCGCTGGAGCGGAACAAGGAGCTGCGTACGGCCTGCAGCCGTGCGTGGCCGCTGCTCGACGCGGCCGACATCGTCGGAGATCTGTGGTCGGTCCCCGCCTATCTGCGGAAGTGCGCCCCGTGGCTCAGCCCCGACGATGCCCGGAAACTTCGACGGACAGACGCCCAGGCGTGGACGGTCTCCGACCTGCCGCTCCTGGACGCGGCCCGCCAGCGGCTCGGCGACCCGGAGGCGTCACGGCGCCAGCGCCGGCACGACGCCGCCGTCGCCACCGAACGCGAGCGCATGGCCAGGGTCGTCGACGACCTGCTCGAGGCCCATACCTATGACGACGGCGAAGGCGTGCTGGTCATGTTGCACGGACAGGACATGCGGGACGCCCTGGTCGACGGGACCGCACTGCCGGGCACCGACCCGGACCTGCTCGCCGGCCCCTTCGCGCACATCGTCGTGGACGAGGCTCAGGAACTCACCGACGCCGAGTGGCAGATGCTGTTGCGCCGCTGCCCGTCCCGGAGCTTCACCATCGTCGGAGACCGCGCCCAGGCCAGGCACGGGTTCACGGAATCGTGGCAGGAACGGCTCGGGCGGCTCGGTCTCGACCGGATAAACCTGGCCTCCCTGAGCATCAACTACCGGACTCCGGAAGAGGTCATGGTGGAAGCCGAGCCGGTCATCCGGGCCGTGCTGCCGGACGCCAACGTCCCGACCTCCATCCGCAGCAGCGGCGTCCCCGTCGTACACGGATCTGCCTCGGATCTGGGCGCGATCCTCGACACCTGGCTCGCCACCCACGCCGACGGGATCGCTTGTGTCATCGGCGATCCCACATTCCCGGCGACGTCCCGCGTCCGGTCGCTGACCCCGGAACTGTCGAAGGGGCTCGAGTTCGACCTCGTCGTCCTCGTCGACCCGGAGGCGTTCGGCAGCGGTACCGAAGGAGCGGTCGACCGCTACGTCGCGATGACCCGAGCGACCCAGCAACTCGTGGTCCTCACGCGATCCTGACAACGTGATACCGCCGGTCCGGCGGTCACCGACCCGCGGCTCCGTGTCCGCGGGCTCGATGGCCGCCGGCTCGCAGCAGTCTGACGCCGGCCCGGTCGAAGTTGTACCGCCACGGCGAGAACAGCCGCGCGTGTCCCCACCGGGCGGGGGCCGTCACCGGCCTCCAGAGCGGTGAACGGCAGCCCGCGCCCGTACCGGCGGGCGGCGGCCGGACCCACCGGGCTGGCATCGGCCAGGACCAGGGGCAGGTGGACGACGACCAAAGCCGCTGACGTGCAGCAGTGCCGGGGCGAGAACGATCAGGCCAACGGCGAGGGCCGCGACCGCGACCATGGCTCCGCGCAGCCCGACCGCGTCGGCCCACAGTCCGACGTAGACGGGACCGAGGAGGAAGCCCAGGTACGACACCGTCGTGGCGATCGATGTCGCGCGCGCCCGGTGTGACTCTTCGACGTTTCGCGAGACGATCCCGAGAAGGGTCGGAAAGACCACGGAGGTCCCGGCGGCGGCCACCACAAGACCCAGCGCGGCGATGGACAGTGTGGGGGCGGCGGCGATGACGGCCGCGCCGGCCGCGGCGGCGAGCGCGCCGGCCACGAGGATGGCCTGGGCGTGGGCGGCCTTGAGACCACTGATGCAGAACCGCGTGACCGCCACGGTTCCGGCGAAGACCCCGGGTGCGACAGCGGCCGGTCCCGCGTCGACGTGCAGCTCGTCACGGACGAAGACAGCACTCCAACTCTGGTGGGCGTTCTCAATGGCGAATGCGAGTGCTCCCAGCACCCCGATGAGCAGCAGCGACATCATCATTCTGGAGTGACTGGAGTGAGTGGTCGGCGATGACTCCACTGACCTGTTGTCGCTTCGCCCGTGAACGACCCCGGTGCGCAGCGTTCTGATCATGAAGATGCCGGCTGTGAGCGAGAGGCACGCCACCGCGATGAACGGGACCGCGAGCGGTAGCGACGCGGCGAATGCCAGCCCGGTGGCGAGGCTGGCCACAAGGACGCAGCTGGAGAAGAGGCCATGGGCCCGGGTGATGACAGGTCGGCCGGAAGTCTTCTCGGCCCGTCCGGCGACCACGTTCATCGCCACGTCGGCCGCGCCGCTGGAGGCGCCGACGAGTGCGAGCCCGACACAGAGCCCTGGCAGGCTGAACGCGGTCAACGCCATGCCGGCACCGACCACGCCGAGGGCGCCCACGACACCGGCCGCGAGCGTCAGCCCCCATCGGTCGAGCGCCCGACCCACCAGCAGCATCGCAGGAAGGGCACCCGCACCCACGAACAACAGCGCGAACCCGAGCTGGCCGTCGCTGATACCGGCCTGGTCCCTCACCTGCGGCACGGATCCGCCCCACACCCCCCAGAACAAACCGAAAGCGGCGAAGGCCAAGAAGGCCGGGGCGATCAATGTACGTGACGGGTCGCGCGTTGTCCGGACCATCTGTGTAACGATACACAGCTTCTAGACTGAAGCGGTGAAATCGTCTGCCGGCTCGAAGCGTGTGACCCTGGCGCAGGTGGCTGAGCTGGCCGGCGTGTCGCTAATGACGGCCTCCTACACGTACAACCGGCCCAGCCGGGTATCGGACGAGGCCCGGTCGAAGGTGCTCACCGCAGCCGTCCAACTGGGATACGGCGGGCCTGACGCGAGCGCCCGATCGCTACGTCGCGGCAGCACGCGCGCCCTCGGTGTCGTGATGGGCGAGCACCTCAGCTACGCGTTCGAAGACCCACAGGCAGCATCCTTCCTCGCGGGAATCGCGGACGTCTGCGCCGACGCCGGGTACTGCATGACCATTCTGCCGATCACCGGCGCCTCCGATGACGCGGCCCGGATCCCCAGCGCGGCGGTCGACGGGTTCATCGTCTGGACCACGTCCGACGATGATCCGATCTTGCAGGCAATCCAGGCCATGAAGCGCCCGGCGGTAGTACACGGTGGGCCGGCAATCCCCGGACTTGGGCTGGTGGGCATCGACAACCGGGCGGCGGCACATGCTGTGGGCGCCGTCGCGTTCGCGGGCGCCGAACGTCCGGCGGTGGTGAGTTTCCCCCTCTCCCGAGCGAGGATCGGCACGATCATGCACGGTGCAGACGCGAGAGACGTCCTGTTCCCGGTCACGCGGGAGCGGCTCGAGGGATACCGACAGGCAGCCGAGGAGATCGACATCGCGTGGCACCGGGTGCCCATCGGCGTGTGCGCCCACAACGACGCGGCCGAGGCCGAGCGAATCACCGCGACGCTGCTGTCCCTTCCGGAGCCGCCCGACGCGATCGCCGCGATGAGTGACGAACAGGCGGCCGGAGTGGTCCGGGCAGCAGTCGCCGCCGGCCGCGCGATCCCCGACGACCTGGCGATAACCGGTTGGGACGACGCGGCTACGGCGTCGCATCTCGGGCTCACCACGGTCGCGCAGTCACTGCGGGAACAGGGGGCGGCATGTGCCCGGGTGGCGCTCGGCGAAGCGCCGAACCCGCCGGCCGCCCCGTGGTCCGTCGTCCGCAGAGGCAGCACCCGCCACTGACGGCGGGTCTCACACCCGACCGCCGCCGCTCAGATTCATCCACCCCAGGGACCGCGCACCACGGGTCCCGACCGCGCACCACGGGTCCCGACCGCGCACCACGGGTCCGCCCGCTAACTCAGCCGGCGAACCGCCAGCTCGGCGAGGAGTGCGGCGCCGTCGGCGAGCACACTGTCGTCGTACGTTGCCCGGGGCGAGTGGTTTCCGGGTGCCGTCTCCGGGTCCCCGGTGGCGCACGCACCGAGGAACAGGTACGTCCCGGGCACCCGGCCCAGTACCCGGGAGAAGTCCTCCGAGCCGGTCATCGGGTTACGCAGCTCCGCGAACCGTTCCGCCCCGAACACCTCGCGGACGGTCGTGGCGGCGAACTCGTGCTCGGCGGGATCGTTGACCGTCACCGGGTACTCCGCCTCGTACCGCACCTCGGCCCGCAGGCCGTGTGCCGCCGCGATCTGCTCGCAGAGCCGTACCGCGTGCATCCCGATCTGTTCGCTGACCGATTCGTCGAAGGTCCGTACGGTCGCCTCGAAGTAGGCCTCGTCCGGGATGACGTTGCGGCGGGTGCCGGCGTGGAAGGTACCGACCGTCAACACCACCGGCTCGAACGTGTCGAACCGACGGGTGACCATCGTCTGGAGCGCGGTGACCATCTCGCAGGCGGCCGGAACCGGATCCAGGGTCATGTGCGGCCTGGAGCCGTGCCCACCAGCACCGACGACCTTGACGAACAGACCGGCTGAACCCGCCATCAGCGGCCCTGGCCGGGACGAGAACACACCCCGGCCGAGAATCGAGGACAACACGTGCAGCCCGTAGGCGGCCTCGACCGGCCGACCGGCGGCGGAGAGTACGCCCTCGGAGATCATGTGGGCGGCACCGTCGTAGCCCTCCTCGCCGGGTTGGAACATGAACACCACGTCACCGGCCAGGTCACTCCGGCGCGCGGCGAGCAGCCGGGCGGCGCCGACCAGCCCGGCGGTGTGCAGATCGTGGCCGCAGGCGTGCATGACGCCCGGATGCCGTGAGGCGAAGTCGACGCCGGTGTTCTCGACGATCGGCAGCGCGTCCATGTCGCCCCGGAGCAGCACCACCGGTCCCGGCCTGCCGCCGCGCAGCACCGCGGTCACCGAGGAGAGGGCGGTACCGGTGCTGATCTCCAGCGGCAGGGGTTCGAGGGCGGCGAGCACCCGTTCCTGGGTACGCGGAAGGTCGAGGCCCATCTCCGGGATCTGGTGCAGCTCCCGGCGCAGCGCGACCAACTCGTCCTGGATCTCCGCCGCATCTTTCCGCAGACTCATCGGTCCCCCGCCGTCGTCGTACCCCGGCCTGCCGCGTCCGCGGGCCAGTCGCCGCGGCACAGTTCCTGGCAGGTACCCAAGATCCTACGAGGCGGGTTCGGGCGATCAGGTGCCGCGAGCCGCTCCGGGGCTGCGGAGGTGACGAACGGCACCCGGGCTCCGTGGTGGGCCCGGTGGCGGGCCGACGTCCGGCGGCCGGACATCGGATTGCCGGGCGATGTCGATCGCCAGCTCCGCTGGCATGGCCGGCGGGAGGTCGTTATGGTGCCGTCGGCGCGCCTACCAGGCGCACGCTCCCCGTCCAGGAAGGCAGGCCATGACCCCTCTCACCGGCCCTTCGCGGCGGCAGGTGCTCGCCGGCGCCGCAGCGGCCGCCGCGGCGCCGCTCGTCGGCGCCGCACCTGCGCAGGCACACCGGCCGACCAAGCCGAAGACCTACGACCTCACCGTACTGGGCACGTCGGACACCCACGGCAACGTCTACAACTGGGACTACTACCGCGACGCCGAGTACGACGACAGCGCCCACAACGACGTCGGGGTGGCGAAACTGGCCAGCCTGGTGAAGCAGATCCGCACCGAGCGGCGCGGCAGGGCCACGCTGGTCCTCGACGCCGGTGACACGATCCAGGGAACCTCGCTCGCCACCTACTACGCCAAGCAGGAGCCGATCACCTCCACGGGTGAGACGCACCCGATGGCGCGGGCGATGAACATCCTCGACTACGACGCGGTGACGCTCGGGAACCACGAGTTCAACTACGGCCTTCCGCTGCTGGACAAGTGGATCCGGCAGCTCGGCTTTCCGGCGCTGGCCGCCAACGCGGTCAACGAGCGCACCGGCAGGCCGGCCTTCACGCCGTACCTGATCAAGAAGGTGTCGCTCGGGCACGGCGCCCCGACGCTTCGGGTCGGCATCCTGGGCCTGACCAATCCGGGTACGGCGATCTGGGACCGTGGCCACGTCGAGGGCAGGCTGCGCTTCGAGGACATGGTGGCGACCGCCGCGAAATGGGTTCCGGTGATGCGGCAGCGCGGCGCCGACGTCGTGCTGATCTCCGCACACGGCGGTGACAGCGGTACGTCCAGCTACGGGCCGGAGCTGCCGAACGAGAACCCGTGCGCGATGATCGCCGAGCAGGTGCCCGGGATCGACGCCATCCTCTTCGGACACGCCCACGCCGAGGTGGTTGAGCGGTTCGTCGTGAACGCCCGGACCGGTGAGCGGGTCCTGATGTCGGAGCCCTCGAAGTGGGGTCAGCGGCTGACCCGGATGGACTTCACCCTGGAACGGGACCGTGGACGCTGGCAGATCACCGCCAAGCGGGCCACGATGCTGAACAGCAACACCGTTCCCGAGGATCCGAAGGTGCTCGCGGCGGTACGCGGCCAACACGCCAAGACGGTCGCCTACGTCAACCAGGTGGTCGCCACGTCGGCGGTCGAGTTGTCGGCGGCGGAGTCCCGGTACCGGGACACTCCGATCCTGGACTACATCAACAAGGTGCAGACCGACACCGTCACCGCCGCCCTGGCCGGCACCCAGTACGCCAACCTGCCGGTACTGTCGATCGCGGCACCGTTCAGCCGGACCGCCGTCTTTCCGGCCGGCGACGTACGGATCAAGGACGTGGCGGGGCTCTACATCTACGACAACACCCTCGAGGCGGTGGTGGTCAGCGGTGCCGAGGTACGGGCCTACCTCGAGTACTCGGCGAAGTACTTCCGCACCTTCGGGCCGGGTGCACCGGTCGACCCCGCGCAGATCAACGACCCGGCCGTGCCGGACTACAACTACGACACCGTCTCCGGGGTCGACTACGACATCGACATCAGCCGGCCGGTGGGCCAGCGGATCACCAGTCTGACCCGTCCGGGCAGCGGCACCCCGGTCGCGGACAACGACCAGTTCGTGATCGCGGTCAACAACTACCGGCGCAGCGGAGGCGGCAACTTCCCCGGGATCGTGAAGACCCAGATCTACAACGAGCAGCAGGAGATCCGCCAACTTCTCATCGACTGGGCCCAGGCCAAGGGCAGCATCGACCCGGCCGACTTCTTCCAGCCGAACTGGCGGCTGGTCCGCGAGGGCGTCCCCGTCTTCTGAAGTGTTAGGAGGGGCCCCTTCTTCTACAGAAAGCGCGAAGAGGGGGCCCTTCCTAACGGTCGGCCGGCACCCCGGCCGGCTCGGAAACGTGGGCGCTGACGATGCGCCATCCGACCGGCAGGCGTACCCAGGTCTGGGTCTGCCGGCCGGTGGCGCCGCCGCCGGGGTAGTCGAAGAAGGTGTTCACCACCGCCGTGTCGGCGCCGAAGGTGCTGATCAGCGTGCCGTGCAGGCGGCGGCCCGGTGGCAGCGGCGGCTGCGCCGCACGCCACCGCCGCTGCTCCGCCATCCCGACCTGATGGTCGGCGACACCGAACCGGACCGTCCGGGCCGACGCCCAGAAGCAGCCGATGATCGCGTCCACGTCGCCGGCCATCAGCGCCGCCTCGTAGCCGGCGAACTCGGCCGCTACCTCGGCGACCACCTCCGGCCGGTCAACGTCCACCGGTCGTGGCCTCCGACCCGGCCGGCGACAGGGCGGACACCTCCGCTGGGCTGGAGGCATCTGCCGGGGCGCGAGCCGCCGCCGTTGACCCGCCGTGCTGGCGGTCCAGCTCCCGTTCCTCCGGGTCCGGCTCGCGCGGTGGGATCTTGGCCAGTGCGAACAGGCCGCAGACCACCGCCACGAACAGGTACCCCAACGCCACCTGGCCGTTGGCGTTCCATTCGATCCGTTCGCCGTGGATGAGCCCGATGAAGGAGAGTACCGAGCCGACGGCCGCGAAGATCGCCGCCCGGGTGAACCGCTTGTCGATGATGAACACCACCACCGCGCCGAGCACCAGGCCGGCCAGGATCGCTCCCCGGCCGAGTACCAGCAGTCCGTCGTAGACGACGCCGGCACCGGCCAGCGCCGGATCGCCCACCTCGGCGGCGCTGGTACCGGCTGCGGCGAGCACGTTGTCCATCTGCCCGGTCGCCCAGGCGGCGATGTTGGGAATAAGCGCCGCCACCACCGCGGCGGCATGCACCCGGGGGGTCGCCTGGAACGCCTGTGCCCCGATCAGGAGGCCGATGTAGAGCAGGATCGGCACGATCGCGGCGGTCGGGAAGATCGTGGCGAGCAGGCCGAACATGCCGAGGAAGCAGAGCACCGCGATGACCACACCGGTCGCCATCGAGTAGCCACTGCGGCCACCGGCGGCCTTCCAACCCGGATGACCGACGTAGACGGCCGGCGGGAACGGCGAGCCGAGCGCCGAGCCGATGATCGCGCCGGCCCCGTCCGCGAGCAGGACGCTGCGCAGGTTGTAGTTGTCCCCGGCCGTTGCCGCGCTCTCCACGTTGGTCATGCCCTCGGTGAAGTTGTAGACACCGAGCGGAATGGCGGTGGCGAGCAGCGGCGCCATCTCGGAGAGCCCGTCGAACAGCAGTCCGAGTTGCAGCGACGGCAGTCCGAGTGCGATGTCACCGGCCGCCGCCGAGACGTCGGGCACCGACATCGCACCGCCGATCCAGCCGATCGCCGTACCGAGCAGCAGGGCGGCCAGTCCGATCGGAAAGTTCCCCGGCAGTCGTACGTCGGTGAGCAGCCCGATGAGCAGCAACGCCAGTACCGGCAGCGCGATCCAGGCCATCCGCCACATCTGGCCGGCCGGGTTCATCGAGATGAACGTGATGGAGATTCCGGCCAGGGTGCCGAGCAGGGCCGCCCGAGGAGCGTACCGGCGGATGTACGGGCCGACGAACGCGCCGATCAGCACGATGACGCCGATGATGAACGCCCAGGCCACCCCGGCCTGCCAGGCCTGCCGCGCGTCCTGGGTACGCAGGTAGATCGGCAGCATGATCACGAAGATCACGATGAACATGTGCGGCACGCTGGGCCCGTACGGCAGCGCGGTGACGTCGGTCCGGTTCTCCCGGCGGGCCAGCCGACGGGCGAGCACCGTGTAGTAGACGTTGCCGGCGACCAGGGCGATGCCCAGTGCCGGCAGGATGGTGCCGAAGACGTCGCCGGAGGAGAGCTTGACGACGCCAAGGCAGAGAGCGGTCAGCGTCAGCACGTTGACCAGGACGTTGACCCCGAAACCGAAGAACGCGTTGGTGTCGCCACGCACCCAGAGTGGGAGGTTCGCGGCGGTGCGCTCGGTCGTCTTCACCATGGCTGGCACCCTTTGCGATCAGGAGGGTTGCAACACGGACGTGGCCGGCGCCGCAGCGGCGGCGGGCTTGGCAGAGGTGCTCGCAGCCGGAGCGGACCCAGCCGGGGCGGAGCCGGCGGGAACCGACGGGAGGACGGTCGGCGACCAGGCGGTCGTCAGCTCGGCGATCACGGCGGTCGAGTCGGCGACCCAGCCGAAGATCCCGCCCTGCGCGGAGATCATGTCGAGACCGACCTGCTGGAACTCGGGAAAGTACGAGCCGACGCAGTCGGCGAGCACCAGACACTCGTATCCGCGATCGTTCGCCTCCCGGACCGTGGTGTGCACGCACACCTCGGTCGTCACGCCGGTGACCAGCAGGCTCGTTATCCCACGGTCGACGAGCATCGCGTCGAGGCCGGTGGCGTAGAAGGCACCCTTGCCCGGCTTGTCGATGACCGGCTCTCCGTCGGTAGGCGCGAGGTCGTCGATGATGTCGTGGCCGTACTCGCCCCGGATCAGGATCCGGCCGTTCGGTCCGGGATCACCGATCCGGGCGCTCGGCGCTCCCCTGTCACGCTTGGCCGGTGGGCAGTCGGAGAGGTCCGGCAGGTGTCCCTCCCGGGTGTGGATGACCGGGAGCCCGGTCTCCCGGGCCGCGGCGAGCAGCGCCGCGAGCGGCGCGATGGTTCGGCGCAGTTGGGCAACGTCGTTGCCCAGGCTCTCTCCGAACCCGCCGGGTTCGAGAAAGTCGCGTTGCATGTCGATGACCAGCAGCGCGGTCGTGGACAGCTCGAAGGTGTACGGATGGGGACGCGCGTCGACGGTAGGCATGGGGATCCTCAGGGGTCAGGGGGTCCGTCGCGACAACGGCGGTCAGTCGTCGGTGATCGCGGCGAGAACGTCGTCGGAACTGGCGACGCAGCCGAACACCCCGCCCTGCATCGTCACCATGTGCAGGGCGGCGGCATGGTTGTCCGGGTCGGTCGCGCCGGTACAGTCGGAGAGGATCAGGCACTCGTAGCCCCGATCGTTCGCCTCCCGCATCGTGGTGTGCACGCAGACATCGGTGGTGATGCCGGTGAGAATCAGGTGGGTGATGCCCCGGGTACGCAGCACCAGATCCAGGTTGGTGGCGTAGAAGGCGCCCTTGCCGGGCTTGTCGACGACGACCTCGCCGGCCACCGGGGCCACCTCGGGCACGATCTCCCAGCCGGGCTCGCCCCGGACCAGAATCCGGCCGCACGGGCCGGCCGCGCCGATCTCGGCACCGATCCGGGCCGATCGCCAGCGCTTGTTGGCCGGCAGGTCGGAAAGTTCGGGATCGTGGCCCTCCCGGGTGTGTACGACCAGGAGGCCGATCTCCCGGGCCCGGTCGAGCAACCGGGAGGTGGCCGGCAGGCCGGCGCGGGTGAGGCTGATGTCGTAACCCATGCTGTCGACGTAGCCACCCGGGCCGCAGAAGTCGGTCTGCCAGTCGATGCAGAGCAGTGCGGTGCGTTCGGCGGGTGCCGAACCGTCGTACGGCCAGAGGTAGGGGTCGGCTTTGACAGGGCCGATGCGGGGCATGGGGGCGGCTCCCTTCGGGTGGGGCTGGGTCAGCCGGTGTGCGCGGCCTGCCGGTAGGCGCGCCAGCCGCCGGCAGCGGTGATGTCGTCCACCTCGTCGTCGGCCGCATCGGCCGCGTAGGCCTCGCCGAGGAAGCCGAGCACCTCCCGGCCGTCGTGCAGCCGCAGCCAGCCGAGCGACAGTGGCGCCGGCACCCCGGCGAGCAACCCACCGATCGCGCTGACCGGTAGGCGCCACAGTTCGATCTCGATGGCCGCGCCGTCGGTCGTACCGACCCGGACCAGGCTCGGTAGGCCGACGCCGTCGTCGGAGGGGAGCCGGTAGAGGCGGTAGAGCGGTGCGGTAAGGCCGATCCCGGCGAGGATCGCGCCGCGTTCGATCAGTTCCGGGTTGCGGGATTCGCCGGTCAGGTGCCGGCCGACCACCGCGAGCAGCATGCCGTCGTCGTCGTACTCGTAGTCGTAGTCGTCGTGGTCGTCGCAGTCGTCGTCGGAGGAAGAGGAAGAGGTAGAAGTAGAAGTAGAAGTAGAAGTGGCGGAGTCGGATGCCCCGGCGGCGCTGGGGCCGAGCACCGTCGGCGCTGCCGCGGTGGGACCGGACACCGTCGGCGCTGCCGTAGCCGGCCGGTGGGTCGTCGTCGAGCCGGACACGGTCGGCGCGGGCCCGGCGACCAGCGCGGCCGCGAGCCGGATCAGGGTGGTGTCGCTGAACCCCGGTCCGACCAGGGTCAGGCTGGCTGGCTGGCCCGCTTCGGTGAAGCCGTTGGGCACGGTCACCGCGGCCAGGTCGAGCAGGTTGGCGAACTGGGTGTAGCGGCCGAGCACAGTGTTGCGGCCGATCGGGTCCTCGTCGATCTCCTCGATCGTGAAGGTGGTGCCGACAGTGGGCACCACCAGTACGTCGATCCGCTGCCACAGCCGGTCCGCCCACGCGCGCAGCTCCTGAAGGCGGTGCCGGGCCCGGAAGACCTGGACGGCGTTGTAGCGGCGGCCACTCTCCAGCACCTCCCGGGTCACCGGAAGGACGGCGTCCGGCCGGCGTCGCAGGAAGTCGTCGAGATCGGCCAGACGCTCGGCCACCCAAGGACCCTGGTACAGCAGGTCGCCGGCCTCGAACAGCGGACGGAGACCGACGGGCTCGGTCCCGCCCACCAGTGCGGCGACCCGGTCCTGTCCGGCGGCGAACCGGTCGCGCTGGCCCAGGTCGCCGAAGAAGTCCAGGTCCTCGGCCCAGGGCAGGCCGAGCCGAAGTGTCGCGGGTGGCCGTGCGACACGCCGATCCGCCGGGAGCTGCCGTGCCCACGGATCGTCCGGATCGACGCCGTGCGCCACCCGGAACACCCTGGCGGCGTCGTCTGCCGTGCGGGTGAAGATCGAGACGCAGTCGAGCGATCGGCAGGCCGGCACGACCCCGGCAACGCTCAACAGTCCCCGGGTCGGCTTCATGCCGACGATTCCGTTGCAGGCCGCTGGCACCCGCCCGGACCCGGCGGTGTCCGTACCCAGTGTGAAGGACACCAGACCGGCGGCGACGGCGACGGCCGAGCCGGAACTCGACCCACCGGCTATCAGGCCGCCGCCGAAGACACTCTCGCAGCGTCCGTACGGTGAGCGGGTGCCGGTGAGCCCGGTGGCGAACTGATCGAGGTTGGTCTTACCGACCAGCATCGCCCCGGCGTCGAGCAGTCGGGTCAGCACGGTGGCGGTCCGGTCCGGCCGGTACGCGAATTCCGGGCAGCCGGCAGTCGTCGGCAGTCCGGCCAGGTCGATGTTGTCCTTCACCGCGAACGGCACTCCGTAGAGCGGAAGTGCCGCCAACTCGTCCCGGCGGTCGTGCAACTCGACCGCACGGGCTCGTAGCTGTGCCGCCGCAACGGTGCTGATCCAGATCGGGTTCCCGGTCGGGTCGCCGATCGCGTCGAGTACCCGATCGGCGATGTCCACCGTGGTCAGCTCTCCGGCGAGGTACGCGGACTGGAGGACCGCCGCCGTACCGATCGGTTCTGCCATACAAACGATTGTCGACCGTTCTGTTTCGACGGACCGTCAGTGAGGTAACGACGATGTGTCACACCTCGCGGCCGACCGGATACTCAGCTCAGATAGGACCGCGCACCGTGGGCCGCCAGTTCGGCGAGTACCGTCTGCGGATCCCCGTCCGTCACCGCCTCGAACAGGCGCTCATGCCGGTGTACGCCGTCTCCGGCCGCTGCCGCCTCCGCTTCCCGATGCAGGTTGAGTGCCATGTAGAGCTGGAGCTTCAGCAGGATGGCGCCGTAGACGGCGGAGAGCTGCCGGTTGCCGGCGAGGGCCACGAGTTCCATGTGGAAGGCGCGATGGGCTTCCGCCACGGTCAACCGGTCACCGGACCGAGTCGCCTCCCGCATCTGGTCGAGCGCCGCCCGGAGCCCGTCCAGGTCGGTTTCCGAGCGCACCGGCAGGGCTGTCTCGACGGCGTACCGTTCCAGCACGTCGCGCACCGCGTACAGCTCGAGCATGTCCCGGTGGGACAGGGTGGCCACCCGGACTCCGCGCCGTGGAACGTGCTCGACCAGGCCCTGCTGGGCGAGCAGCCGCAGCGCCTCCCGCAGTGGAGCCCTGCTGATGCCCAGTCGCCGGGTGAGCTGTTCCTCGACCAGCCGCTCCCCCGGGTCGGTCTTGCCGCCGAGGATCTCGCGGCTGAGCCGGAGCACGGCCAACTCCACGAGGCTGGCGCTCTCCAGCCCACCCTCCAGCGCCGGTTCGGCACTGTTCCGGTACGACCTCGACCCGTGCTGCGTCGGCAGTCCACGAGCGGCATCGTCGCTGAACCTGACAGTCCGCTCGGTTGGCTCGGTCACGCCGAAGAGTCTGCCATCCGCTTCGGCCGGTACGGCCGCGGCCGGCCCGGAGACGCCGCTGGCCGGGTCCCCGTGGTGCGGGACCCGGCCAGCCGGACTGCTGCTGCCATCCGGTTGTCAGCTGTTGTTCCAGGCGCCCGCGACGAGGTCGGCGGCCTGGTTCTCCCACTTGGCGTACGCGTCCGGGTACGCCGAGACCTGTACCTTCTGCGCGGCCACGGTCAGCGGCAGGTCATGCCAACCCTCGACCTGCTTCAGCCCGGTCAGGAACGCGATGGTCGAGTACTCCGGATCGGTGATCTGCTCCGGCGTGCCCCAACCCGAGGACGGCCGCTGCTGGAACAACCCCAGCGAGTCATGATCGTTGGCGTCACCCAGATGACCCAGGTTCTCCAACTTCGACTCCTGCAACGAGGTTCCGACCGCGATCACGGCGGCACGCTCGTCCAGACCAGCCTTCTTCGTCGCCTTCACGATCGCCCTGACGTTGCCGGACTGCTCACCCGACAGCGG
>NZ_JADPUN010000080.1 GCF_015690345.1 Plantactinospora alkalitolerans
GCCCGGGCCCGGTACATCGCCCCCACGCACACCGCCCCCGTGCTCTGGCGCTACGACAGCGGTTCTCCCGCGTACGGAATCTTCGTCGACGGCGACCGGGCCATGGTCGGCAACGAGAACGGGGTCATCACCACGCTGACCCACGACGCCCAGGTGATCCAGCAGTTCCGGTTGCCGGACGGCGTGAAATGCATCGTCGCGGACGACGACTGGCTCTACGCGGGCTGCGACGACGGCAACGTCTACGACCTGTCCGGCAAGGTGCCCCGGGTGGCCTACCAGATCGCTCCGGACATCGACATCTACTGGCTGGACATCCACGACGGCGTGCTCGGCGTCTCCGACTCGGGCGGGGGCATAGCCGCGATCGACCACGAGGACGAGTTCCTCTGGCGCCGGCACGGGCGGGGCTCGTCCGGCTGGATGGTGCGCTGCGACCACCACGCCGTACACCACGGCCACTCGCGTGGGGTGACCAGCTATGACTGGCGTACCGGTCAGGAGGTCTGGCACCGGGCCACCGGCTCGGTGCTGTTCGGGTGGCAGGAGCACGACGCGCTCTACGCGGGCACCAGCACCCTCCAGGTCGTACGGCTAACGAAGGACGGCCGGTCGGAGCAGATCTACCGCTGCGACGCCCCGGTCTACTCCTGCGCCACCGCCGAGGGCGGCGGGTACGTCTTCGCCGGCGACAACCGCTCCTCCATCTACTGCTTCGACGCGGCCGGCACACGGCTCTGGAAGCTCAACACCGGCTGCGGCTCCGCCTACTCGATGCAGTACCACGACGAGCGCCTCTACGTGGTGACCACTGCCGGCACACTCGCCTGCATCGACGCCAGCGAGGCGGCGATCCACGCGGCCCAGCAGGGCACCGTGCCGGAGGTGGTGGACGTGAAGGCGCCACCTCGGATGCCGGCGGTGGCCGCCACCGCCACTCTGGAGGTGACCAGCGACGTTGGCTCGGGAATCGTCGTCGAGTGCATCGACGAGGGCGGGCGGCTGCGGGTCCGGGTCGCCTCGCCCGGCTACCGGCAGGACTGGCTGGTGCAGTTCCCGAAGGGTATCCGCGAGCCGCACGCCCGCTATCTGGTCACCGAGCTACGCGAGGCGAGCCGGGGCGGCTTCTACCGGGCCTACGGCGACATCCGCCGCCTGCGCTGATCGCGTACGCGGCGGATCAGATCCGACAGGTTGCCGGGCTCAAAGCTCCCAACTCCTCGAGTGTCGGAGTCGGCGGTCCCCGCCCCGGCGGAGAGCAGGGCGGGCACCGGTGTGTACGTGGTGGTCAGCGGAGGCTGGCGAAGAACTCCTGGATGTCGGCGACCAGCACGTCGGTCGCCTGGTGGGCGGCGTAGTGACCGCCGACGTCGCCCCGCCCCTCGACGACCGTCTCGTACGCCGTCCAGCGGACGATGTTCGAGTGGTCCCGCTCCGCGAAGCGACGGATGGACTGGAAGTCGCCGGGAAACATGGCGAGCGCGGTCGGCACGGTGGTCGGGTCGGCCGGCGCCTGGCCGACGTGCGCGTCCTCCCAGTAGAACCGGATCGCCGAGGCGGCGGTGCCGGTGAACCAGTACAGCGCCACGTTGGCCAGGACGAAGTCGGCATCCAGGCTCTCGTCGAACAGCTGCGCGTTCCAGGCCAGCAGCCCGACCGGTGAGTCGGTCAGCGCGAACGCGAGGGTCTGCGGCTGCTGGCTGTGCACCTGGTTGAAGGAGAACTTGTTCTCGTAGAACCACTGGAGGTGCCCCAGCGCCGCCTGGTCCGCCTCGGAGAGCCCGGCGAACTCGGCCGGGTCGCCCGACGGGAACGAGAAGAGCTGGGTGACGTGTACGCCGATCACCCGCGTCGGGTCGATCCGGCCCAGTTCCGGCGCGATCATCGAGCCCGCGTCGTTGCCGACCGCTCCGTAGCTCTCGTACCCCAGTCGGTTCATCAGCTCGGCCCAGGCGCGGGCCGTGCGGTACCGGTTCCAGCCGGCGCTGCGGGTCGGGCCGGAGAACCCGAAGCCCGGCAGCGACGGGACGACCACGTGGAAGGCCGGCGCGTCCGGGTCCGTCGGCTCGGTCAGCGGGGCGATCACGTCCAGGTACTCCAGTACCGAGCCGGGCCAGCCGTGGGTGAGCACCAGCGGGGTGGCGTCCGCCCGGGGCGATCGGACGTGCAGGAAGTGAATCTGCTCGCCGTCGATCTCGGTGACGAACTGCGGATGGGCGTTCAGCCGGGCCTCCACGGCCCGCCAGTCGAACCCGTCCCGCCACCTCTCGGCGAGAGCTCGCACCCGGTCGATGCTCATCCCGTACGCATCGCCGGCGCCGTCTCGGTCCTGGGCGCCGCCAGGAGCAGCCAGTACGCATGACATTGAGAATGGCGTCGACGACCGCCCGGCGGGAGTGCTTCTCCGGCTGGCCACCCGGGCACGATGGTGGGAGCAGGCCGGCGATGTGACGACGCCACTGGGGGGCGGTCAGGTCGGAGGGGTACCGACGCGTGCGGGGCATGCCGAGGGCAACGAGCCATCCACGATCATCGGCCGCAGAGCGAGTCCAACGCACCGCTTCTCAAAAACTCACTTACATCTGTTGATGAAGGCGGTCCAAGCGGCAGGGTCGAAGCTCAGCATTCCGGCGGTGGGGGCCTTGGAGTCGCGTACGTCGACCTGTGCGCCTCGGTCGCGCACCTCGACGCACTGGCCGTTGTTGCCGGAGCGGCTCGACTTGCGCCAAGCGTTACGGACCATGCTTGCTCAGCTCCTTGATGAACTTGGCGGACTCGGCCGGCGACCGCGCCAACGTCTTCAGATTGTCGTACGCCGCCGACAGTCGCGCCAGATCACGGCTGGATTCGAGGAACAGTTCGCCGGCCAGCGTCTCGATGTAGCCCAGCGGTGGATCGTCCTGCTCGAAGGTAAGCAGGGCAAAGCCGCTGCTGATCGCCAGGTGGGCACCGGCCTCGAACCGCAGGACCTGGATCGTGACGTTGGACAGCCGGCTCAGCGCGACCAGATGGTCGAACTGCTCGCGCAGGACATCCTGGCCGCCGACCTCCGTCCGCAAGGACGCCTCGGCGAGGATGGCGTGCATCCGCAGCGGTGTGGGCTCCCGGCGCAAGACCTCCTGTCGGGTCATCCGGGCGGCGACCCGCTGGTTGATGGTGTCCTGGTCGGTCTCCCGGCCGATGATGTTGACTTCGCGGGCGTAGCGCTCGGTCTGCAACAGGCCGGGCACCAACATCGGCTCGAAGTTCTTGAGTTCGACGGCCTCGGTCTCGTAGGCGATGTAGGTCGCGTACTTGCCACCGAGCCGCTGCCACCACCCGTCCTCGCGCAACTCGCGTGCCTGCTCCAGCAGCGAGGTGCCGGGTTCCTCGTCGATCCTGATGCCATACGCGACCAGCAACTCCATCACGTCGCCGGCACGCGGTTTGATCTCTCCGGTTTCGATCCGGCTAATCCGTGACGACGAGCAGCGGACCAGTTTCGCCGTCTCCTCGCCGGTCAGTCCCTTGGCTTCACGGAGTTTGCGCAGCTCCCGGCCGAGCCGGCGGGAGCGCGGTGTCGCGGGCGTGAATCGAGGCATGCCGTGATTCTGCACTAATCCCGACCGCTCGTCTGCCTCAGAACACATGCGTTTTCTACATTGATCTTGCGCATTGTCTTGCACCACATCATTTGATGCGCAACTCTGACAACAGCGCACCACGGACGACCTCCGCAGCGTGTGCGACTGCGGCGACGCGTCGACCTCTCTGGACACGTCGCAGGCGAAACACCTCCAGAACCTTCCTCGGGAAGGTGGAACGGCCGGGGTCGGGGCGCGGCAATGCCCCGGCCTCCGGCCTCGCCAGAAGGTGAGAGTGCTCGTGGTTCTCCGGATCTCAATGATCGCGCTCGGCGGCCTGGTGCCGGGATTCGTACTCGGACTCTTCGCGTTCAAGCTCAAGTCACGGTGGTGTCCGCGCTGCGGCGAGTCCACCGAGGCCATTCACCGGGCGGAGGCCCGATGACCACACGGGACCGGCCCGACGCCGCCGAGCTGCCGATCGGGCGCCAGGTGGCGCAGTTGCGGGCCAGACTCGGGATGACGCAGCAGGTCTTCGCCGACCGGCTCGGCGGGTCGAAGAGCTGGGTCGACAAGGTCGAGCGTGGTGTGCGTACCCTCGATCGGCTCTCGGTCATCGAGGCCGTCGCTGAGGTCCTCGGCGTCGACCCGGAAGTGCTGCTCCCCCGCGTGTCCATTCGTCCACCGACCACCGGGGTCGCCGCCGCCATCGAGCGGGTACGCGCGGCACTTGCCTGCTACGACGCTGCCGGCTCCGGCGCCGACGAACACCAGCCACCGCCATCGGCGGCGGAACTCGACCGGCGGGTACGGAACGCGTGGGCGGCATACCGGCACGCCCACCATCCACAGGTGATGCGCCTGCTGCCTGACCTGCTCGCCGACGCCCGGCACGTCGAGGCGGCAGCCGGGACCGGACACACCGCTGACCTGCTGGTACGGGTCTACCGGCTCGCCGCCCAGGTGCTGGTCAAATTCGGCGCGGCGGAACTGGCCTGGCTCGCCGCCGACCGGGCGATGGCCGCCACCGCTGGCGACCCCCGACGCACCGCCGTCGCCGCCATCCCCCTCGCACAGGCGCTACGCGCCCAGGACCGAGGTCGGCTCGCGATGGCGGCCACCATCACCGCCGCCCACCGCCTCCTCCCGGCACCGTCCCGCGCCTCCTCAGCGAACGACCTAGCCCTGGCCGGGACTCTGCTGACCGAAGCCGCGATCGCCGCCGCCACCTGCGCCGACGCCACCGCCGCACGCGATCTCGCCAACCGCGCCGCCCGGCTCGCCACCGCCCACGGCGACCACCCCCGCGCCGACAGCGGCGACATCGGATTCGGGCCGACCACCGTCGACCTCGCCCGAGCACTGATCGCCACCGAACTCGGCGATAGCCACCAGGCCATCACCACCCACCAGCACGCCACCGCCAGCGGCGCCTGGTGCAGACTCCCCGCCGAACACCGGGCGGCTCACCTAATTGACATCGTCCGCGCCCACCTCGATGTCGGTGATCCACCGGCCGCCGGCCGCGCCCTGGTCATCGCCGACCGCATCGCCCCAGCCGAGACCCGAACTCGCCCCACCGCCCGCGCCGCACTGACCGCCGTACTACGCGCCGGCCCCACCTCCGCCGACGTCACCCGCCTCGCCACCACCATCGGCCTGACCCGACCGTGACCGCAGACCTCGCGACTATCCCGGCGGTCGCGGCCCGTACTTGCGCTCGAGTTCTGCCTTGTCGTCAGGGTTCAGGTGACGGGTGGTGCCGCGGTGTATGTCTTCGGCGTCGATTGCCGAGGCTCTGATCGAGCCGAGTGGGTCGAGTTTGCTCAACCAGACCAGGCGGACGGCCTCGTCGAGGAACGGATCGAAGTCGGCTCCGGCCTTCAGCGTCGCGGTGACAGAGGCGCTCGCGGAGTTGCTTATGTTGTTCTGGTACCCGACCTCGACTCTGACCACCTCTGGCCGCTGGGCCAGTGCCTCCTGAATCTCGGCGGTGATCACGCCTGACTCTGCCCGTTCCTCCGGGGAGTCCCCCAGCCCGGAGCAGGAAGCGACAGCGACGATCGCGGTCATCGCCAACCCGACTGTTCGCCCTACCCGGATCAGCCGACTGTTCGTTGCCCGCCAGAACGAAGCCTCCACGTCGCCTCGCATCAGTGCACCCTGTTCAACTCATAGACCTTCGACTCGACCGCGTCGCCGTTCAGAAACGCCCCCGCGCTGTCCCGGTACGCCTGCACGGACGGATCCGTACTGCGGTCCAGGGCTTGCGCGGCGGGCAGGTACGCCGAGCGGGTTCCGTGATTGTCGCCGATGGTGCCGTTCTGGTCGTCGAACGTGACCGTGGTGACGTTGGACCGGTCGGGGTTGTCGGTGGCATCGAGATGCGGCACGATGTCGCGCGCGTTTTCCAGCGCCAGCACCTGCACGCCGGCCGGTACGTCGGTGTTCCCGATCGGGGAGCCGGCGGTGACGACGTGGGTGACGTTGTATGGAAAGGCCCCGGTGGCGGTGTCCTGGGCAGCCTGGGCGGCGACCATCCCGCCCTGGCTGTGCCCGACCAGCATCACCGGGTCGTCGGCGGTCGCCCCGGCCATCCGAAGCGCCTCGGCGATCGCGTGCTGCCGGGAGGTGGTGTCGCCGCCGAGGACGTGCACGTTGGTGCCCATGTCGTTGAGGAACGGGCTGTCGGCGCTCCACGGCATGTTCATCTCCTTCGTGCCAGGGAGGTCGACGACGTACGCCCGACTGCCGTCCGGATGGGTGATCACCCGCACGTCGATCTGATCCGGCTCGCCGGCGTTGACCGCCTCATTGCGGTAGTCAAGTCCGTCGATCAGGTCGCCGAAGCCCTGCGGCGGCTTGGTCATCGAGACGTCCGAGTCGTCAGTATTAGTCCCGAACACATTCATCTCGGGTGCGGTGACCGAGTAGGTGCCGTCGTCGTAGAACTCGCCGAGCAGGTCCGCCGCGCCCGGCACGTCGCCGACCATCGGGGCGCCCGGCAGGCTGCTGATCAGGCCTGGTCCCATGCCGACGAGGGTGTCGATGATCCCCGGATGGTCGGTGACCAGTTGTTCCAGATCGATGTCGTCCCCGAAGAGCAGCCCGGCGGCGGTCAGCGGCGGCACGAACGGGAGCAGCATCAGCGGACCGGCGGCCGCAGCCTTGATCCCGGTGCCGAGCCCGTAGCCGAGAGCCCAGCGCAGGGTTTCCATCGTCCGGGCCCGCTCCTCGTCGACGGCCCGATAGGACGCGACGACGGTCCGCAGCGCGATCGCCCGCTGCTCGAACCCCAACGACAGCGCGGTCAGCCCCTCCGGGCCGTCCAACGCCCGGAGCAGGCCAGCCTCGATCCTCGCGAACCCGTCGGGGTTGAGCAGCGCCGAGGCCACCAGGTCCGGATCGGCCAGCATGTCGTGCCCCTGCACACTGATTGCTCCCAGCTCCCCGGCCAGGTCGTCGCTGTGCCGGGCCAGCAGACCGATGTCCTCGTAGCGGGCGCCGGTCCCGCCGGCACCGCCGCTGACCTGGAACTCCGGGTCAACCATCGCCGTCCTCCACGAGCTGTCCCAGATACGGGGCCAGCCACACCCCGATCTCCTCCCGGGCCACCGGCCGTACCGCCACCATCCGCCGGCCCGAGCCATCCGGCTCCGGGCGCAACCCGAGCCAAGTGTCCTCGCTGGCCAGCCAGACCACCTGTCCCACGCCCAGCCCGGCGCTGCTGCGGCCACTCACCACCACCCGCAGCACCCCCGTCGTACGCGCCTGCACCTGCTCGACCAGCCGTACCTGTGCCGCTGTCAACCCCAACGCCGCCACCGCCTCGGCACGTCCGACCGTCCCCGCCAGGTCGCCGGAGCGGGTGTACTCCGCCAGGGCCGCCAGCGGCAGCCGTCCCGACACCCCCGAGTTGCTGCCACCGCCGAGCGCCTGACCGAGCCCTCTCGCCGCTCCGGTCAGATCCCGGACCGCCGGTACGACCCGGACCAGCTCGCGCCCGAGCGCCACCGCCTCGAACATCGACAATTCGACCGCGCCCTCGGGCAACGCGACCAGCGCCGCGCCCGCCGGCCCGGCCACCGCCAACACCGCCCGTGCCGACCGCCCCTCGACCGACACCTCCATCCGCAGCACGACCCGGGCGGCCACGAAGGTGGCGAGGTTCGCCAGTACCGCCGCCACCGGCCGACACTCCGCCGGGTCGTCGTCGACGGTCACCACACCCCGGGCGGCCAACTCCTGCCCGGCGGCGCGCAGGACATCCGGCTCCGGCTCGTCCAGTACGGCGAACCCGGGCGGCGGAGTCAGCCCCGTACGGTGTACCAGAAACGTCCACTGCGGAGCGGTCAACACCAGCCGGCGAGCGGGCAGACCGCCACTGTCGACGCCCACCTAGAGCACTCCCCTGCCCCGCATGAAGTCACCGATCTCCAGCCAGCGCCGGTCCCCGGGAGCCGGCAGGTTGCCGGGTTGGACCGGCCAGTGCGCCCACGGTGCCTCCACCGCGGCCTTCAGCAGTGGCCCGCCGACCAGCGGCGCCAGGTCCTTCAGCCGCTCCACGGCCCCGGCGAACCAGTCCGTGACCTGTTCCTCGATCCGGGCGATCAGCGCGATCGTCTCGCGTACCTCCTGCGCGTGCGCCACCGTCGCGTCCGCCACCGCGTCCAACTCGTCCGCGATCCGGTCCGCCCTCGCCCGGTCCCGTCCCACCTGGTCGCGGTACGCCTGCGCCGACACCGACACCCACCGCGCCGCCTGTCCTCGCCGCTGATGGTCGGCGGCCTGCTCCCGGACCTCGGCGGCCCGCTGCCGCAGCCGGACCGCCAGCCGATCCAGCTCGTCCGGATCCCCGTACATCCGAGACACGCGCCATCCCTCCAAGCCAGGACCGCAACGGAACAGTCGTCAGACGTGCAGAGCGTCCGATCCATCGTCACCCGTCAACACGCCGGATCCAGGGTGTCCCATCGGGTCAACACCCACAAATCACATCCTCGGATTCGAACCGCTCCGAGGCGACATCTGCTTCGGGCTACTGACAGGCGGATCAGAGCAGCGCCTCAGTTCGCCACCGGCGTCGGTGTATGAACGATTGGCAGCGGCGCTTCATCCGGTGCCTGCCGGCGCACGCCGCGGACGAGCAGGTAGCTGACCATCCAGAGCTCACCCACGGACGCGGGATAGGCGAGTGCCTCGGCGACGACCTGTGCGTCTGGAGCGAGGTATCTGATGAACGCGCTGAGCACGTACCCGGCCCCGCCACCGACGAGGATCCAGCCCAGGACGCGGGGCATCCAGCCCGATCGCAGTACGCACCAGCCCATGGGGACGAGCCACAGGCCGAAGAACAGTGCTCCGATGCCCCACAGGCTGTCGCTGACCAGGTAGAGAACCTGGACGTTGGCCGCCACGTCGCCGACCGGGTCGACCGATACCTCGACCGCCGTGGCCAGCAGTGCCGCGCTCACGAGGCCGACGATCGCGTTGACCAGGCCGAAGGCGGCGATCCCGCTCGCGGCAACGGAGTCCACGGTGCGGAACAGGCGGTGGAACCAGACGGCGGCGAGGGTCTGGGTGACGACCATGCCCAGTTCCAGGGCGACGCCGGCGCGGGCGAGCGAGTCGTGCGTAACCAGGTTGGCCAGCGTCGCATCGGGGTCGCCTGCCACGAAGAGCTGCGGGCGGACAACAAGGAACCCGAGTACGCCGGTGATGGCGTTTCCGAGGTAGAACAGCCCGGTCATCCGGGCGGTACGGGTCAGCGTGTGCATCCTGGCTTCCTCTCGATCCGGGCGAGCCGTTGAGGGGCGTGCATGATCGCTCCTTGAGTTCGGGTACGCGGAACCGGGCCGCGAGGCGGTTGCCTCGCGTGCCGTGTCACGTTGCGGGGTCTACTCGTCGGTGTCGGGGTATCCGAAGACGTCGTCGAGTGGCACCCGGAATATCCGCGCGATCTGGAAGGCCACCTCCAATGACGGCGAGTACCGCCCCTGTTCGATCGCGATGATGGTCTGGCGGGTCACCCCGATGCGGTCGGCCAGCTCCGCCTGGGTCATCTCCCCGTGTGCGAAGCGCAGCGCCCGGATCGAGTTGGTGACCCTGGTCGGCTTGCCCATCGCTACCAGCCCTGCCGGTACGCGACGATCTTCACCACCGACGAGACCAGCGCGGCGAGGACGAACGCCAGGTAGAGCGCGTGAGCGATCCAGAAGTGCTCAGCCTTCGCCATCGCCAGGGCCAGCGGCGCGATCGCGGCGATGCTCATGACGTAGAACCCGACGTACTCACCCCGCCGGTTGATCTCCCGATCGCGCTCGTCGGTCCTGTCCGCATCCTTGGGCCAGGCCATCGCGGACACGATGGCCAGGACGATGGCCGCGCCGATCCCGACGCCGATCGAGATGAGCATCGGCTCCACGTAGGCGATGCTCGCCACGTCCGTACCCGGCACTTTGGACAGGACTGTCGCCAGGTAGGCGATCGGGACGACGACGCCGACCAGGGCGGAAATCCAGGTGCGCTTCTCCTCGGAGGACATCTCCGCTCCCCATGTACAGAAAACTTGACATCTCGAAGGTAAAGCAGTCCTGACATGGTGTCAACAATCTTTGACTCGACCCGACTGGTGCACAAGTCGCACGCGGCGCCCGACGATCAGGACCGACCGGCAGGATGGCGGGGGTCGGTCAACTGGGACAGGACAGGTTGCGGATCCACGCGTCCGCAACGCTGCAATGCCACGGCTAAACTCTTCGACGCCTGGGCCGACAGCAACCGCCGCCGGACGGACGTGCCGCCGGTCAGTGAGGAGCGACCATGGCCGAGGGCCTGATGTCCGTCGCCTGGGATCTGCGCCGGGTCCGTCGTGGCGGGCAGGGGCTCGTCGCCGAATGGCAACGCGCCCGCCTCGCCGACCTGCTGGCGCGGGCCCGGTCCGGCTCGCCGTACTACCGGGAGCTCTACCGCGACCTGCCCGATCGCATCGACGACGTGACGTCGCTGCCGGTCACCACCAAGGCCGAGCTGATGAGCCGGTACGACGACTGGGCCACCGACCGCGCCGTGTCGCTGGACGAGGTGCGCACGTTCGTCGCCGACACCAACCGGATCGGCACGCTCTACCGGGATCGCTACCAGGTGGTCACCACATCGGGCACCAGCGGCCACCGCGGCGTCTTCGTGCAGGACGACCGGACGTACACCGTGCTGTCGGCGATCACCGTGGCCCGGGCCGGCGGCTCGTGGCTCTCCGGGCGCGACTACCTGTCGATGCTGCGGCGGGGCAACAAGGTGGCCGCGATCTGGGCGGTCGGCGGCCACTTCGCCGGATACTCCACCGCCCAGCGCCTCATCCGGGAACGCCCGATCCGCAAACGCAGCATTCGCGTCTTCTCCGTACACACTTCGCTGGACGAGCTGGTGCGCGGCGTCGGCGCCTTCGGCCCGACCATCCTCAACGGGTACGCCACCGCCGTGTCGCTGCTGGCCCGCGAGCAGCGCGCCGGCCGGCTCGGCATCCGCCCGGTCCTGGTGATCACGTCTGCGGAGGGTCTGTCGCCGGAGGAACGCGCCGGCATCCGGGAGAGCTTCCAGGCCAAGGTCCGCGACCAGTACGCCTGCTCGGAGTTCATGGGACTGGCGCACGGCTGCGAGCACGACTGGCTGCACGTCAACGCCGACTGGGCGATCCTGGAGCCGGTCGACGAGGGATTCCGCGCGGTGCCGCCAGGGAAGGCGTCGCGCACGGTGCTGCTCACCAACCTGGCCAACCGGGTACAGCCGATCATCCGCTACGACCTCGGCGACAGCGTCACGATACGTCCGGGCCCGTGCCCGTGCGGCAATCCGCTGCCGGCGGTCCGGGTGCAGGGCCGCACGTCCGAGGTGATCTCCTTCCCAGGCCCGGACGGCCGGACGGTCGACCTGCCGCCGCTCGCGCTCGGCACACTCGTCGACGGCACCGTCGGCGTCCGTATGTTCCAGATCGTGCAAACCGACCCACGGCGCCTCGCGGTGCGGCTGATCACCGAGGACGGCGCCGACACGGCCTGGGAGCAGGTCCAACAGGCGTTGCGCGGCCTGCTCGACAACCATGGCCTCGCCGACGTGCGGGTGGACCGCGAGGCACAGCCGCCGCAGCGCACCGCGGGCGGCAAATTCCGTACGGTTTTCTCCGAGCTGCCCCGCACACAGCGATGAGGCCGGGCCCGGGGGCGTGTCGATGTGTAAGTTCCGGCGAGGGACCGAACAGAGGAGCCGACGACCCAGCTGGATCGCCGCCACCGGTTCTGCGGCGGGAGCACGGCCTTTCAGGAGCGTGTCACGGAACGCGCGATAGATAGAGCAGAGTGCCCTTCTCGTCCTCGTCATGGTGGTCCAGAATCATGCCGGTCCGGTTCAGCACGTGTAGAGAGGCGGTGTTGGCGGGTCTGACTGTGGCCCAGACGCGGCGCAGACCGGCTCGCGCGCACTCTGAGATCACTGCTGTGGCGGCCTCGGTGGCGTAGCCGCGTCGTTGGCTGTCGTAGCGGATCTCGTAGCCGATTTCGGGCTCGGTGATCCCGGTGCGTCCGGCGAAGACTCCGCAGTTGCCGACCAGCCGCTGGGTTGACCGCTCCCGCAGTGCGTACCAGCAAAGACCCAGGTCACGGTGGCTGATCAGTCGACGCGTGATCCACGCTCGGGTCTGTTGGATATCGCGGAACGGTCCCCCGCCGATGGTGTGGGTCTGTGGGTCGCTGAAGATCTCGTGGAGTTCCTCAACGTCGTCGGACACGAAGGCGACCAAGTCCAGTCGCCGGCTCGTCAACGACGGCCTCATCACGCCGTGGGCCGGTGCTGGAGCGTTGTCCACGATTCGAGGCTAGTGCGGTGTCCACTTCCGTTCGCCGGGTTTCCGGTGGGTGTGGCGAGTGTGGTGGATCCTCGCCGTGTCGGGCGAGCGACTCCCCACCAGGTGGCGGGCGGGCCACCGCTGGCCAACCGATCCGCCTGCCACCCTGGTACGCGGTGGGGTACGGGATCCGGACCCGTCGGCCCTCGATGGCGAAGGTGCCGTGATACCAGCGGACCGGCATCAGGAACCCTTGACGTCTCGGGATCCGCGCCGAGGAGTCGCCGTACCATCGCCGGGTGGACGATCTCGGGCTCGCGGCACGGGACACGGCCCACCTGCATCTTCGTCGACCGACCAGCGACGATCTGAATGCGGTGCTCGGGATCGAGACAGATCCCTCCACCAACCGGCATCGTCCGGGCGGTCCTCCAGCCGCCGCAGTTGTCATCGACGAGTTGCGGGCGTGGGATGAGATGTGGCGCGAACACGGCATCGGTTACTGGTTGGCCGAGCACGCGGGCAGCGAGGTCGGCATCGGTGGCATCCGCCCCGCTGTCATCGACAGTCGCCCATGCTGGAATCTCTACTATCGCTTCGCACCACAGGCCTGGGGCAAGGGATACGCCACCGAACTGGCGCGGGAGGCGCTCGCAGTCGCCGAGAGACTGAGTCCACGTCTCCCGGTCGCGGCCCGTGCCAGAGAGTACAACGCCGCATCCCTCGCGGTCGCGCGGAAAGTTGGGCTCGTTGAGCGTCCGGAGCTGCGCCACGGCGACGTCGTCGTGCTGACAAACTGGTGGTGAGCGCTTCGTGGTACCGGGTTGGAATCGCTGAGGTCCGGATGCGGGAGACGCGGAAGGTGCCTTCAGGCCGGGCGTGACGAAACGCCGGGGTCAGCACAGGGGATATTCGAAGGTGATGCCCAGCTGTTGGCGGAGACCTTCGCGCTGCTCGGTTGTGGCCAGGACCATGACGTCGTCGTGGAATTCCGACGCTTTCCGCTCGACCCGGCGGAATTCCCGGGGGTCATCGGGGAGGCTGAGCGCTTCGATGGCCTGTCGCGCCGCCGCCATGTCAAGGTAGTCGTTCGACTCCTGCTCGACGTCGAAGGAGAGCGGCCTGCCGTTGCATTCGAAGTGCATCGTCCCCAGGCCGCAGTCCTCGTCGTCCGGGTCGTCCTTCTCGAAGCGGTAACTGGTGACGGTGATCTTGCCGCCGGTCAGGGCCGCTGCCTCGTTCAGGAGCCATTCGTAGTGCTCGTCGGCGAAGTCGACGTCATCGGTGTGGATGGAGACGGCCACGTCGAAGGATACGAGAGCACTGGCGACCTCGAAGTGTCGCTTGATCGGCTCGGCCGCGTACGCGGCGGCCTGGTCCAGGACACTGCGGGCCTTCTCCTCGGTGATCATTCCGAGGTCGGTGAGGACTTCGGCTATCCGCACATAGGTAATCGGTTGGGTGTTCGCCATTTGGGCATCCTGCCAGTCGTCCATCTCCGTGGCGCGCCGCCAGGGACCCGCACCGACGACCGAGGGATCAGAAGTCCGCCGGTCCGATCAGGACGATCCGGGCGTCGTCCGGCAGCCGTCGGGTGGCGCCGCGACGGTCCAGCAACTCCAGCAGCGGCACCGCGACCCGGCGGGTCGTACCGAGCGCCTGCCGGGCGGAGCTGAGGGTGAACGGCTGCGGCAGCCCGGCGAGTACCCGTACCGCCTGGTCGACGGCGTCCGGCAGCAGTACGACGTTGTCGGCCAGCCGGAGCAGCGCACCGGCCCGTACGGCGGCGCCGATCTCCCGGTGGCCGAGCCCGATCTCGGCGAGCCGGGCCGCCTCCGGGGCGACGAACGGCCGCTCGGCCAACTCCTCCCCCACCCGTCGGACGGCTCGGGCGACCTGCTCCGGCAGGGCAGCGGTCGTCCCGCCCTGGCCGATCCGTCCGTTGACGGCGACCAGCGGTGCGGTGACCAGCGCCTCGACCAGCGTCCGGTCGGGCAGGTCGAGCAGCCGGCGCAGGGTGTCGACCGGGATCCCCGACTCCAGCGGATGCGCCTCCAGCCACCGGGTCACCTGCTCGACCAGCCGCCGCCGCAGGTCGAGCCAGTGGGTCGGGTCGGCGTGCCAGTCTCCCGCCACCGGCGCGCTCCGGGCGGCGACTCCCATCCGCTCCAGTGCACCGCGCCGGATCAGCCCCCGCCGGGCCAGCTCGACGCGCTCGTCGGGCCGGCCGTCCAACCCGGCCAGTACGGCGGCCCGGGCCGTCGCCGCACCCCGCCGATCCAGTGCGGGCGGTACGACGTCGAGCACGGTCACCCCGCCGGCCACGTGCCGCCGGCCGGGATCACGGAGCAACGCCCGGTCGCCGATGTGCAGCGGCAGCGGCCGGTCCAGCCGTAGCCGGGCGGTGTCGACGCCGAGCGGACGTACCCGGGCGGTCACCGCGGCCGAGCCGACGTGCAGGGTGACCTCCGCCGGCAGTTCGCTCACCGGGTCGCCGGCGAGGCGGACGTCCACGAGGTCCGTCTGTTGGAACCGCCCGGGGGTGAGCAGCGCGTCGCCCCGCCCGACCTGCTCCCGGGTCACCCCGCGCAGGTTGACCGCGACCCGGGCCACCCCGGCCACCTGCCCCGCCGGCTCGCCGAGCGACTGGAGGCCCCGGATCCGGACCCGGGCACCGACGCTGGTCAGTTCCAACTCGTCGCCGGTCCGCAGGGTTCCAGCGCCCAGGGTGCCGGTGACCACCGTGCCGCTGCCCCGGATGCTGAACGCCCGATCGACCCAGAGTCGGACCGGCAGCTCCGGCTCTGGTACCGGCAGCCGGCCGGCGAGCCGGTCCAGCGCGGTCCGCAGTTCGGGCAGGCCGGCGCCGGTGACCGCGCTGACCGCGACGGCCTCCACCGACCCCAGCGAGCTGGCCGCGATCTCCGCCCGGGCGAGTTCGGTGGCGGCGGCCGGGTCGGCCAGGTCGGACCGGGTCACCACCAGCAGGCCGTGCCGGACGCCGAGGGCGTCCAGCGCGGCGAGGTGCTCGGCGGACTGCGGCATCCAGCCCTCGTCGGCGGCGACCACGAACAGCGCGGCGGGGGCGGGGCCGACTCCGGCCAGCATGTTGGGTACGAAGCGTTCGTGTCCGGGTACGTCGACGAACGCCACGACCGCCCCGGACGGCAGTGTGGTCCAGGCGAAGCCGAGGTCGATGGTCATGCCCCGGCGTCGTTCCTCGGCCCAGCGGTCCGGTTCCATCCCGGTCAGCGCCCGGACGAGCGTGGACTTGCCGTGGTCGACGTGGCCGGCGGTCGCGACGACCTGCACGGCTCAGTCCTCCTGCCAGGGTCGGGGCACCCGCAGGACGGCGGCCCGTACCGCCTCGTCGTGTTCGGCGGGTACGCAGCGCAGGTCGAGGAGGAGCCGGCCGCGTTCGAGGCGGCCGAGAATCGGCGGGTCACCGTGGCGCAGCGGCTCGGCGTACTCCTCGGGAAGGGTGAGCGCCCACGATTCCAGCGTGACCTCGGGTGCGCCTCCGCCACCGACGACGGCGTCGGCGGCGAGCACCTCGGTCTTCAGTCCGGCGGCCGCGAGGTGGTCGCGCAGCCGTTCGGTGCGAATCCGCAGCGCCCCGGGGGTGGCCCGCAGGGCCCGCCAGGTCGGGGTCTCCGGACCGGACAGGGTCGCCTCCAGGGCGGCCAGGGTCAGCTTGTCGACCCGGAGCGCGCGGGCCAGTGGATGCCGGCGCAGTCGCTCGACGAGGTCCGCGTCGCCGAGCAGCAGCCCCGCCTGGGGCCCGCCGAGCAGTTTGTCACCGCTCGCGGTGACAAGTGTCGCGCCGGCCCGCAGCGCCGAGGCGGCGTCCGGCTCGTGGGGCAGCAGCGGGTCCGGTGCCAGCAGCCCGGAGCCGATGTCCACCACCACCGGTACGCCGAGGGTGGCCAGTTCCTCGACCGGTACGGCGGCGGTGAATCCCCGGACGACGAAGTTGGACGGATGCACCTTGAGTACGAAGGCGGTCTGCGGCCCGATCGCCGCCGCGTAGTCGACCAGCGTGCTGCGGTTGGTGGTGCCGACCTCGCGGAGCCGGGCGCCGGTGCTGGCCAGCAGGTCCGGTAGCCGGAATCCGTCACCGATCTCGACCAGTTCGCCCCGGCTCACCACGATCTCCCGACCGCCACCTCCACCGCCATCGGCACCGGTGCCGGGAGCGGTGATCGCGGTCGCGGCGAGGGCGAGGGCGGCGGCACCGTTGTTGACCACGTGCACCGCGCCGGCCGCCGGCACCGCCTCGGCGAGTGCGGCCATCGCGGTCCGGCCGCGTCGGGCCCGCCGCCCGGTCCGGAGGTCGAGTTCGACGTCGGTGTGCCCGGCCGCCGCCACCACGGCGCTGATCGCCGCGCCGGACAGCGGTGCCCGCCCGAGGTTGGTGTGCAGCACCACCCCGGTGGCGTTGAGCACCGGTCTCAGGCCGGCGGCGGTCTCCGGCAGCGCCGCCAGGGCGACGGCGAGGACGTCCTCCGGGAGGATCTCGCCGCGCCTGGCCCGGTCCTGGGCATTGCTGACCAGGACCTTGACCCGGGCCCGCCCGAGTATGGCCTCGGCGGCGGCCAGCCGAGGGTCGGCGAGCAGCGTGTCGGTGCGCGGCACGCGCCGCCGGGGGTCGACCGCCCCGTTCATCTCCACCCCGTTCTCGTACCTGTTCCCTCTACCGGCACTTAACCACACCTGATCTCCGGTCGTACGGGGAAGTCCCGCCCACGCCCGCCGCGCGACCGTGTCCACAAGCGAAGGGACGACGTCCGACGGCTGTGCTCGGGGCGTACCGGGATGCGATGGTGGTGCGGTGACGACCAGGGAACGGTACCGACTCACCCAGTACGCGCACGGCGGCGGGTGCGCGTGCAAGATCCCGCCCGGCGAGCTGGAGCAGGTGGTGGCCGGTCTGGTCGGCACCACCGCGCCGGCCGGCCCCGGTGAACTGCTCGTCGGGCTCGACGACGGCGACGACGCGGCGGTGGTACGGCTGGAGTCGGGTACGGCGGTGGTGGCGACCGCCGACTTCTTCACCCCCGTCGTCGACGACCCGTACGACTGGGGGCGGATCGCCGCCGCCAACGCCCTGTCCGACGTGTACGCGATGGGCGGCACCCCGGTGGTCGCGGTCAACCTGCTCGCCTGGCCCCGTGAGGTGCTGCCGTTGACGTTGGCTGCGGAGGTGCTGCGCGGCGGTCTGGACGTGGGCCGGGAGGCGGCCTGTCACGTGGCGGGCGGGCACAGCGTGGACGATCCGGAGCCGAAGTACGGCATGGCGGTCACCGGGATCGCCGACCCGGAGCGGCTGATGCGCAACGACGCGGGCCGGGCCGGGCTGCCGCTGACCCTGACCAAGCCGCTCGGCATCGGGGTGCTGAACAGCCGGCACAAGCAGACCGGCGAGACGTTCCCGCAGGCGGTGGCGGCGATGACCGAGCTGAATCGGGAGGCGTCCGTCGCCGCGGTGGCGGCCGGGGTGCGGTGCGCCACCGACGTGACCGGGTTCGGACTGCTCGGCCACCTGCACAAGCTGGCCCGGGCGTCCGGGCTGACCGCCCGGGTCGACGCGGCGGCCGTACCGTATCTGGACGGTGCCCGGGCGGCGCTGGCCGCCGGTTTCGTCAGCGGTGGGACGCGGCGGAACCTGGACTGGGTCCGTCCGCACGCGGAGGTCTCCGGGGTGTCCGAGGACGAGCTGCTGCTGCTCGCCGACGCGCAGACGTCCGGTGGCCTGCTGATCGCCGGTGAGCTGCCCGGCCATCCGGTGATCGGCGAGTTGCTGCCGGCCCGGGATGCCGGGGTGACCCTCGTGGTGACCGGCCGTTGACGCGGCGGGCCCCCGGGATCGCAGGATCCCGGGGGCCCGATCTGGTACGGCGCGAAGCCGACCTGGCCGCTGCTACTACTTGGTGAGCGGGGCCAGCTTCGGGTCGTTGGCGTACGCCTCGACGACGTTCGCCTTGGTCACGATGACCGGCTCCAGCAGGTACGACGGGACGACCTTCGACCCGTTGTTGTAGGACTCGGTGTCGTTGACCTTGGGCTCGTTACCGGCCTGCAGCTCCTTGATCATCCCGATGGTCTCCTTGACCAGGTTCCGGGTGTCCTTGTTGATCGTCGAGTACTGCTCACCGGCGACGATCGACTTGACCGACTCGACCTCGGAGTCCTGCCCGGTCACGACCGGGACGGCCTTGCCGGCACCCTTCACCGAGGTGATGATGGCGCGGGCCAGCGTGTCGTTGGGCGAGAGCACCCCGTCCAGCGTCTTGCTGCTGTAGGTCGAGGTCAGCAGGGAGTCCATCCGCCGCTGGGCGTTCTCGGCCTTCCAGCCGTCGGTGGCGGTCTGCTTGATGTCCTTCTGGCCCGAGCCGATCACCACGGTGCCCTTGTCGATCTCCGGCTTCAGCACGTCCATCGCGCCGTCGAAGAAGACCGCCGAGTTGTTGTCGTCCGACGATCCGGAGAACAGCTCGATGGTGTACGGGCCGCTCGCCTTCTTCGCCTTCATGCCCTTCAGCAGCGCCTCGCCCTGGAGCTGGCCGACCTTGAAGTTGTCGTAGGCGACGTAGTAGTCGAGGTCCTTGGTGTTCTTGATCAGCCGGTCGTACGCGATGACGTACGCGCCGGCCTGCTTGGCGGCCTCGACCTGGGTGGTCAGCTGCGCGGCGTCGGTCGCGCCGATGACGATGACCTTGGCACCCTTGGTGACCATTGCCGAGATCTGGGCCTGCTGGTCGGCGACGGTGCTGGTGGCCGCGGCGTACTGCACGTTGGACTGGAAGCCGGCTTCCTTGAGCCCGTTGGTGAAGAGGTCACCAGCGAGGACCCAGTTCTCGGAGGTCTTTGCCGGCAGCGCCACGCCGATCAGCGAGTTCGCGGCGAAGCCCTTCTCGGACCCGGTCGAGCCGGCTCCGTCACCGTCGGACCGCTCGGAGCAGGCCGTCAGTGCCAGCAGGGCGATGGCGCCGACCGCCACACCCCTGGCGAGAAATTTGCGCATTTGTGCACGTGCCCTTCTTGGAGGTGAGGCGAGGCGGAGGTTTTCCGCCCCGTCGGCGGTGGCCGTCAGCGGGCCACCGGGGTCTTGGCGGGCTCTTGGCCCGTCTCGACCCTTGGCGCCGGTACGGCGGGTGCCTCCCGGCGGAATGGGCGGCTCACCGATCCGATGATCGAGAAGCGCCCCCGGTTCTTGTTGTAGACGTCGAACGCGACGGCCAGCAGCAGGACCAGTCCCTTGATGATCTGAACCCGGTCCGAGCCGACGCCCATCAGCTGGAGACCGTTGTTGAGCACGGCCATCACCAGGCCGCCGACGATGGAGCCGCTGACCGTGCCGAGGCCGCCGGAGACGGCGGCGCCGCCGATGAAGACCGCGGCGATGGCGTCGAGTTCCCAGCCGAGTCCGTCCTGCGGGCCGGAGGCGGCGGAGCGGGCGACGAAGATCATGCCGGCCAGGGCCGCAAGGATCGACATGTTCATGATCACGAGGAAGTTGACCCGCTTGAGCTTGACGCCGGAGAGTTCCGCCGCCCGGGCGTTGCCACCGACGGCGTAGATGTGCCGACCGCCGGCGGTGTTGCGGGTGATGAACGCGTAGATCACGACGAGTACGCCGAGGATGATGCCGGAGATCGGGAAGCTGGTACCGACCCGGCCACCGGCGAACCGCAGGGTGGCGTACAGCACCACCGCGATCGGCACGGCCACCCGGATCAGCGAGATCCACATCGGCGCCACGTCGGCGTCCATCTCGCGGCGGGTCTTGCGCGCCTTCCACTCCCGGACCACCACGGCCACGCAGACCAGCAGGCCGAGCAGCAGGGTGAGGTTGTTGTACCCGGTGTCCGGTCCGACCTCCGGCAGGAAGCCGGCGCCGATGACCTTGAATCCCTGGGGCACCGGAATGGTGTCGGCGTTGCCGATGAACTGGTTGCCGCCCCGGAACAGCATCATCCCGGCCAGGGTCACGATGAACGCCGGCACGCCGACGTACGCCACCCAGAAGCCCTGCCAGGCGCCGATCAGGGCGCCGACGCCGAGGCCGATCAGGATGGCCACGAACCACGGCACGTTCCAGTCCTGCATGACCCGGGCGACCACGATGCCGACGAACGCGGCGATCGAGCCGACCGACAGGTCGATGTGACCGGCGACGATCACCATCAGCATCCCGATCGCCAGGATGAGGATGTAGGAGTACTGGCTCACCAGCGAGATGAGGTTGCCCGAGTTGAGCGTCAGGCCGTTGGTGAGGATCTGGAACAGCAGGACGATCGCCACCAGCGCGAAGATCATCCCGAACTGTCGAGCGTTGGATGTCGTCCCCGCGAACAGGGACTTCTGGAGGTCCTTGATCTTGCTCACGGCGTCTGCGCCTTCTTCGCTGAGGTCATCTGCTTCATGAGGAGTTCCGGGTCGGCGTCCCGCCGCTCGATGTCGCCGGTGATGGTTCCCTCGAACACCGTGTAGATGCGGTCGCACAGGCCGATCAGCTCGGGCAGTTCCGAGGAGATCACGATGACGCCCTTACCCTGGTCGGCGAGCTGCTGGATGATGTTGTAGATCTCGTACTTGGCGCCCACGTCGATGCCCCGGGTGGGTTCGTCGAGGATCAGCAGGTCCGGGTCGGTGAACATCCACTTCGCCAGCACGACCTTCTGCTGGTTGCCACCCGAGAGCTTGGTGACCCCCTCGTCGACCGTCGGCGCCTTGACCCGCAGGCTGGTCCGGTACTGCTCGGCCGCCCGGTACTCGCGGACCTGGTCGAGCACGCCGTGGGTCGCCACCTTGGACAGCTTGGCGGCCACCACCGAGGTCTTGATGTCGTCGAGCAGGTTGAGCCCGAGCGACTTGCGGTCCTCGCTGACGTACGCGAGTCCGTTGGCGATGGCATCCGACACGGACCTCAGCACGATCTCCCGGCCGTCCTTGAAGATCCGTCCGGACTGGTAGACGCCGTACGACCGGCCGAAGACGCTCATCGCCAGCTCGGTACGACCGGCGCCCATCAGCCCGGCGAACCCGACGATCTCCCCACGGCGCACCGTGAAGTTGGAGCCCTTGACCACCATCCGGTCGGTCGAGATCGGGTGCCGGACGGTCCAGTCGCGGACCTCGAAGAAGACCTCGCCGATCTTCGGCGTGTGGTCGGGGAACCGGCTGTGCAGCTCGCGGCCGACCATGCCGCGGACGATCCGGTCCTCGTCGACCCCCTGCGCCTTGACGTCGAGGGTCTCGATGGTGTGACCGTCCCGCAGGATGGTGATCGCGTCGGCGACCTGGGCGATCTCGTTGAGCTTGTGCGAGATCATGATCGAGGTGATGCCCCGCTCCTTGAACCCGCGGAGCAGGTCCAGCAGGTGCTGGGAGTCGTCCTCGTTCAGCGCCGCGGTGGGCTCGTCGAGAATGAGCAGCTTGACGTCCTTCGCGAAGGCCTTCGCGATCTCTACGAGCTGCTGCTTGCCCACGCCGATGTCCTTGATCAGCGTGTCCGGGTCCTCCCGCAGACCCACCCGGGCCATCAGCTCCAGCGCCTGCCGGTGGGCGGCCTTCCAGTCGATCGCGCCGTACCGGCGTGGCTCGTTGCCCAGGAAGATGTTCTCGGTGATGGACATCCCGGGCACCAGGGCGAGTTCCTGGTGGATGATCACGATGCCGGCCTGCTCGCTGGCCCGGATGTCGGAGAACCGCGACTCGGCACCCTGGTAGACGATGTCACCGAAGTAGGTGCCGTGCGGGTAGACCCCGCTGAGCACCTTCATCAGGGTCGACTTGCCGGCCCCGTTTTCGCCGCAGATCGCGTGGATCTCCCCACGGCGAACCCTCAGGTTGACGTCGGAGAGCGCCTTGACCCCCGGAAACTCCTTGGTGATCGAGCGCATCTCCAGAAGGACCGGAGCGTCGCTCATCGCGGACGCTCCCCGGTCCGGGCGCGGACGGCGAAGCCGGTCGGGGCCGCGGTAGCCGCGACCCGCCCGTCGTCGGGGCGCCAGAGGGAACCACGCGCGTCCGGCCGGGGTCGGCCGCGCCGCGTCATCAACATCATTGTTGCCTCCGGGCTGTCGTCACCAGGTGACATCCGTTTGTTGCCTGGGGGAACTTATTGTAATACGAGGAAGTTTCGCAAGATTTCGTGACTAAACCTTGACATGCCCCTCTGGCGCGAGCCAGCTCACACTCGGCTACGACCGCGCGGACGTTCCAGGCCAGATCTGGGCGAAAAAGGGGCATCCGGGCGAGACGCGCCAAAACGGCGGCAGTCGCCCCCGACCGCACCGGATGCGGCTTCCCGCTCCGTGCGGCCGCCGCACCGCCCCGCCAGCGGACGAGCGGCCGGCCACAGGCTATCCCGGCACGTCAGAGGATGATCGACCGGCCCGCCCGGGCTGTTCCGCCGGCCCGTCCGACGGCTCCGTCCCGGACCCGGAACGGAGCCGTCGGCGCCCGCCGAGGTTCGGCGGTCAGGGGCCGGTCACCTCGTCGTCCGGCCGTGCCGCACCGGGCCTCGACGGCAGCCGGGTGATCGGCGGCAGCACCAGCGCCACCAGGGCGATCACCGCGAGTACGGTAAACGGCAGGGTGTACGAATTTCCGCTGACCTCGAACAACGTCGCGGTAAGCAGCGGCCCGACCACGCCCCCGATGCTCCACGCCACGATCATCGCGCCGTAGACCGCACCGGCGTGCGGGGTGCCGAAATAGTCGGCCGCGGTCGCTGGCATCGTGCCGAAGCCGCCGCCGTAGGCCAGGTAGATCAACGCGGCGAGGACGGCGAACAGGGCGAACCCGGCCGCGTGCGGCAGGATGAAGAAACAGACCGCCTGCAACGCGAGCATCCCGCCGAACGCCACCATCCGGCCGGTCTGGTCGGAGAGCCAGGCCCAGCAGAGCCGGCCGGCACCGTTGAACAGTCCGAGTACGGCGACCATGCTCGCCGCAGTGGCCGAACTCACCCCGGCGATCGCCTGCGCGGCGTCGGCGGCCTGGGAGATGAAGGCGATCCCGCAGGTCACGTTGAGCGCCAGGATGCCGGTGAGCAGGTACCACTGCGGGGTCCGCAACGCCTCGGCGAGGGTGTAGACCCGGGTCCCCGCCGGAGCCCGCCCGGTCGTCACCGGCACGAATCCGGGCACCTGGTACCCCGGCGGCGGATTACGGAAGAACGACGCACCGAGCAGCACCGCTACCAGGTACGCCAGGCCCAGCGGCAGGAAGACGTCGGGCTTGTCGGTGGTGTTGTTCAGCAGGGTCTTCGCCACCGGGGCGGTGATCACGGCACCGAACCCGAAGCCGGCCACCGCGATCCCGGTGATCAGGCCACGGCGGTCCGGGAACCACTTGGTGAGCATGGCGATCGGAGTGATGTACACCGCCCCGAGCCCGATCCCGCCGAGCACCCCGTAGGTGAGCACCAGCAGCCAGAGCTGGTCGCTGTCGGAGACCAGCGAGGCGAGGATGTTGCCCACCGCGTACAGCACCCCGCCACCGAGCGCAACGGGTCGGGGACCGCGACGGTCCTGCACCCGGCCCCCGATGAGGCTGCCGATGAAGATCGTGCCGATCGCCACCTCGAACGGCAGCACCGCCTCGGCCTTGCTCCACCCGAACGCCTCCTGGAGCGGCTTGTTGAAGACGCTCCAGGCGTACACCGCACCCAGGGCCAACTGCACCAGCACGGCGGCCACCACCAGGCCCCACCGGCCCGCCGTCGGCCTCCGCTCCCCCTGACCGATCCTGCCTGCTCCTGCCATGAGCGTGACCCCCGTCTCGGCTCATGGAACGGCACCCGCCCGCGGTTACGGGCCGGCGCCGGCCCCCCGTTTCTTTCGCCGCTCCCGCTGCGGCAGCACCGTGTACTTCGGGTCCCTGGCGGACGCCACCCCGGCGGAGAAGACCCCGAACCGGGTCAGCACCGAGGACGTCAACAGGGCCGCTCCGGAGATCGCGGACAGCGCCCGGCTGCGCCGGCCGAGCAGCGCCCCGGCCGTACCGGCGGCGAGCAGCAGCTGTCCGGCCCGGATCAACCGGGCGGACCGGCCGACCCGGTACGGCTCACCGGTCAGCCCCATCCGGGCGATCCGGCGCTCGGCGAGCGTCTCGATCACGGCGCCGGCCACGGC
>NZ_JADPUN010000198.1 GCF_015690345.1 Plantactinospora alkalitolerans
TGGCGAACCCCAAGATCGGCGAACGCGAGGTACTGGCCGCGATGCTGGAAGCCGACGCCGGGGTGATCGCCGAACACGACGGCATCCTGCTCATCTCGGACAAGGGCTTCGCCTCCAAACCGTTCGAGCGGCAACTCGCTGCCCAGGGCATCGAGCTGCTGCGACCGTCCCGCAAGCGGGAGAAGGCCCACTACGGCGAACCGATGCTCAAGAAGGTCCGCCAACTCATCGAGTCGGTCAACGACACCCTCAAAGGCCAACTCGACCTGGAAGAACACGGCGGACGGACCTTCGAGGGCGTCGCGGTCCGAGTCGCCCAACGCCTGCTGGCCATGGCCGCCGCGATCTGGCACAACAACAAGACCGGCGCACCCGTCACCCGGTCACTGATCGCCTACGACCACTGATCCATTCGGAACTACTCGTCTAGACGACATCGGTGCACACGTTGTGCGTCGTACCGCGGACCATGGTGATGGTCTTGTGGACGTAGGTGGGGTCGAACTGGACGACGTACACCCCGTCGACGATCCAGATACCGCGTGGCAGCGAGCCGGCGTCCTCCCGAAAGCCGAGTAGCACCGGACCGGTCACGTACCAGGTCATCGAGCCATCGGCGGCGTACTCCACCAGCGAGGTCCCGCTCGCGTCGACCCTCGTGACAGCGCCGGTGTCCAGGTTCGTCACCTCGTCGATCAGGGCGCCGGTGTACAGCTCCCGCCGGGGCGAACCGTCCGGATACTCCGCGAGGACGAGCTTACGGACCTCGTCCACGACCGGTTGGACGCGGACGGGAAAGTCGCACCGCGCTCCGGCTGGCTGCTCGAACGCCTCCTGCGGCGCGGGGATCCAGCCGCCGCGCGTTCCGCCATCGGCGGCGGCCGGGGTCGCGCTGGCGAGGCTCGTGACGGCCACCACCCCGGCAAGGACGGTGGCAGCCTTCTTCTTCCAGTTCATGTCTACTCCGCATCGTCGGACTGTCGAGCCCGGAGAGCATCACCTACGCCGCTGACCACGTTCTCACCGTCCGGCGGCCCCCGATTCGTCCGACGGCGGCTGCCGCCACCTCCCCCGCCCGCGGGGCTCACCAGTGCCTCACCAGCCCCCGACAACCCACGGCGGTTGCCGAAGAGTTACATCTGACGTGGAATTTCGACTACTCGGTCCCTTCGAGGCCCGCCGTGACGGTCAACTCGTCGACCTCGGCAGCCGACGGCAGGAACGGTGCATCCTCGCCGTCCTCCTGCTCGACATGGGTCACCTGGTCGGCACCGACCGGCTGATCGAGCTGCTGTGGAACGGTCGCCCGCCCACCTCGGCGCGCAGCGCCGTGCACACCTACATCGGCCGGCTCCGCGCGTCGCTGGCGCCGTACGGGGTGCGGATCCGTACCGGCGGCGACGGCTACCTGGTGGAGCGGGACGGGCACCAGGTCGACGTCGACGAGTTCAGCCGGCTCGCCTACCGGGCGAGCCGTGCCACCGACCCGACCGAGCGGGTGCGGCTGCTGGACCATGCGCTGGCTCTCTGGCGTGGTCCGTTCCTCGCCGACACCGCCGACGGGGAACTGCGGGAACGGCTGCACGGCGCGCTCGAGGAACTCCGGCTCAGCGGCCTCGAACTGCGGGCCGAAGCACAGCTCGCGCTGGGACGGCACACCTGGGTGCTCAACGAACTGCCTCCGCTGGTCAGCCGGCATCCGACGCGGGAAAACCTCGTCGCCATCCTGATGACCGGGTTGTACCGGGGCGGGCGGCAGGCCGACGCGCTGGAACTCTACCGGAGAACCCGGCAGGTGCTGGTCGACGACTTCGGGGTCGAACCGGGCATGCGTCTACGCGAGGTACACCAACGGATCCTCCGTGACGACTACCCGCTCGACCGACCCAGCCGACCCGTCTACGAGGTCCGGGTCCGTGGGGAAAGCCTGCCGTGGAGTGTCGGTGGGCATCCGGCCCTGGAGTTCTGCAACACCTTCGCCGGTTGGGGACACGAACCGCCGCTGCCCGGCTCGGAGTGGCTCCGCGAATACCGCACCCTGGCCGTGTGGGCGGGCCACGTCGGACTCGTCGAGGACGCCACCGTGGACATGCTCATCGAACTCGCCCGGCACGACCCGGACGCGGCCACCGCGGTACTCGAGGAGACCCGCGCACTACGTACCCGGCTGTACGCCTGCCTGATCGACCCGGACGACCAGCAGGCGTTCGACACCGTGGCACGGCACGCGGAGGCTGCCGCCAGGACCCTGGTGTTCCAACGGGACACCGGCGGTTGCGGACGGTGGTCGCCGAATCCCACGGTCGGCATCCGGCTCCCCGTCCACGCGGCCGCATGGAGCGCCGCCGAACTCCTGGCCGATCCGCGCCGGCTCACCATCCGGGTCTGCCCGGACGAGATGTGTGGCTGGCTGTTCCTCGACAAAGCTGGCTTGCGCCGCTGGTGCAGTCTCGCCACCTGCGGCCAGACCGCCGCCACCGAGGCTCCCTGTCTGACCACCTGATGGCTCCCAGCCGATAGCCGGCAGTCGAGCGACGGCGCGGTGCGCGGTTCGGCGCAGGCCTGCGGCAACCCGTCCGGCGCCATTGCCTCGGGTTGCTCGACCGTTGCGCTGGTGGTGGCGCCCGGCACAACCAGTAAGCATCCTAGGAAGATAGGTGGGAGCGCAGTGTTCGGATGGTGCCGGGCGGGCCAGGGACCGCCTTCAGGTGTGAACGGACCTACTCGCCGATCGGACCGCCGGCGAGTTCGGTGACGATGTCGAGGTGTCCGAGATGACGCGCGTACTCCTGCAGGAGATGGAACAACACCCGCTCCAGCGAAGCCGGTGGTGCACCGTCCCACCTCGGCCCAGGCACCCCGACCGTCGCCAGTTCGCTACCTGCGACCACGGCTCCGGTATGCACACCCTGCGCACGCAACGCCGCCATCAGACCGTCGCGGGTCTCCTCGGGCGCGACGTACCACCGGTCCCCGCGTCGGTCTCCCCACGGTTCCTCCACCTCCCGCCCCTGGAACCCCCACTCGATCCAGCGCAACTCGACGTAACGCAGGTGCTTGAGCAGCTCAAGCGGGGTCCATCCCGACGGAAGCCTGCTCCGGCGCAGCTCGTCATCGGGTAGCGCGGACACCTTCGACAGCACCATCTCCCGGAAATAGTCGAGGTATCGAAGGAACACCTCGGTGCGCCCCGCTGCCGGGACCGTCGGTGCAGGGAACGCCATCGTCATCCCGACATTGTCCGCCACGCCGGGAGCCGTTCCTGTCTGGTGGCCGGCCACGGGGCGCGACTCCGCCCGGGTTCAAGCCGCCCCGGCGGCATCGCCCAGGAATGTCGCGACGTCGGAGGCGATCTGGTCGGGATGCTCGCCGTTGATCGCATGCGAGGCCTCGGGGTAGACCTTCACGGTGCCATGGGGCAGCGCCCGGCGGGCGACTTCGGCGGCGGAGGCGGCGTCGTGCATTCGGGACTTTCCGGCGATCAGGGCAAGGGTCGGTGTCTGCAACTTCTCGAGCTGCTGTTCCGTCAGGCGGGTCGGCGCGGAGAGCTTCATCGCGTACGTCTGCATGCCCGCCTCGATCATGCGAGCGACCGGTACGTCTTCGACCGGAGCGTCGTTGGCGGTCCAACTGGCGAAACTGTCCCGCCAGGACTTGGGAAGCCAGCGAACGCTGGCGGGGATCGACCGGATGATCGCCTCCGGTGCGAGGTTGGCGAACACCATGACCGGGTCGAGGACGATGACGCCGGCGACCTTTTCCGGCTGGTGGACGGTCAGGTTCATCGCGGTCCAACCGCCGATCGACAGGCCCAGCAGGTAGACGCGCTCTTCGGGCAGGTTGACCACCACCTCGTGCAACCATCGCGCGTGGTCCCGGGGACTGCTGATCGGGCGCTGCTGGATGCTGAGGCCGGGTTCGCCGAGCAGGTCGACCGTGTAGACGCTGCGCACCCGCAGCAGCGACGGCATGTTGTCGGCCCAGACCGGCGACCCGGAGGAGGTGCCCGGGAGCAACAGCAGCGGCGGGGCGCCTGGGTCGGCGCCGGCGAAGTGGTAGAGCCGGACCACTCCGTAGCTGGTCCGGATGTCGAGGGTCCGATCCGGATCGGGCATCTCGTCCATCGCCCGGTCGTACGCGGCCAGGTAGCGGTCCTGGCCCTGCGCCGAGGTGAAGTGGCCGACGGGTGAGGGTTGGCGCAGGGCGATCGTGGCCAGCATCGTGATGCCAGCGACGATCGCCGCACCGGTGAGGAACCATCGGCGGTGGCTTCGCAGCCAAGAGAGGATTTTTCGCATCCGTCCAGCTCTCTCCTGTCGCACCCAACCCGACGCGGTGTCCCGGTCAGGTGGCCGCGCATCATCTCGAACAGCATACTAACCGCTTGGTAGAATTTTCTACCAAGCGGTTAGATCGGGGTGTCGGCCTGACCCGAGGCAGCGCATCCGCCCGGACACCGGCGGCTGCGAAAGGTACGCCAGCACGGGCGGTACGGTTACCTGCATGGCGGCGCCGGGTGCCGCTGAACATCGCCTGCCGCCGCACATCGAGGTCCCGCTATGCCGCTCGACAACACCAAATGGCGAGATCGTGCGGACAGGTCACTCACGATCACCGAACAGGCCCGCCGTGCCCAACTCATCCGGGTGACCATCGAGCTCGTCGCCCAGCACGGCTACCCGGGCACTTCGCTGGCCCGGATAGCCGAGGCCGCGGACCTTTCCAAAGCCGCGGTCCTCTACCACTTCCCCTCGAAGGACGCCGTGGTGCGTGCCGCCTACGCGACGGTGCTCGAGGGGCTCACGGAACACGTCTCGGCCGCCGTCGAACCACTGTCCGGAGCGGCAGCGCTGGAGGCGTACATCCGCTCGCTCGTCGGGTACCTGGTCGAGCACCCCGCGTACGCCCGGGTGATCGTCGCCGCGATCGCGGAGGACGAAGAGGTTACGGACCGACCGAACGCGCCCAGTCGCTGGCAAACCGTCGGCCTGCTGGTCGAAGCGGCCAGCGCGGCCGGGGACCACCGCGTCGGACCGGACCCCCGGATCACCGCGGTCATCATCAACGGCGCCATCGACGCCATCGTCTCCGAATACCTCGACGACCCCCGGTTCGACACCACCCGCGCCGTGGACGAACTGGTCGACCTGCTGACAAGGGCACTGGGCCGCTCGTAAGAATCCGCCTGGCCGCCCGCACCGCATCGGCGTGCACCCGGGCGAGGCTGGCCTCGACGGTCTTCGGGCCGGTGAACGGACGCGGGGGTGCCCCGGAGGCTGTGCGGTGCGTACAGTTCCGGGTCGGACTTGGGGTGGGCCGGGTAGATCCGGCTCAGGAGAACGGGACGAGACAGCGACGGCATGACGGCAGACAACATTACGGAAACCGGTCATCAGGGCATTGACCGGAGCCAGCTAGAGACCTGTCTCAGTGTCTTTGAGGCGTTGGAGGATCTGCCTCCCGATCATCCCGACGTGGTGCGGGTGCAGCGGGCCACCGCGAAGCTCTACAAGGTGATCAAGCAGCGGCGACGCGAGGAACGGCGGGACGCCATCGCGGCGGCCGACCGCGCGGTGACGGCGGCCACCGCAACCGGCGCCCCGGGCCGGATCGACGACGAGACCCAGGGCATCCCGCTCGCCTCCCCCACCATGGGCACCACGGCCGGGTTCCTGCAGAATCCGCGCGGCTGCTACGTCTGCAAGCAGCGCTACCACGAGGTGGACGCCTTCTACCACCAGCTCTGCCCGCCCTGCGCCGCGCTGAACCGGGAACGCCGCGACGCCCGCACCGACCTGACCGGCCGGCGCGCGCTGCTCACCGGTGGCCGGGCGAAGATCGGCATGTACATCGCGCTGCGGCTGCTGCGCGACGGTGCGCACACCACCGTGACCACCCGGTTTCCGCACGACGCGGTCCGCCGCTTCGCCGCCATGCCGGACAGCGGGGACTGGCTGCACCGCCTGCGGATCGTCGAGATCGACCTGCGCGACCCCGCCCAGGTGATCGCTCTCGCCGACTCGGTCCACGACCAGGGACCACTCGACATCCTGATCAACAACGCCGCGCAGACCGTCCGCCGTACGCCCGGAGCGTACGCGCAGCTCGTCGCCGCGGAGGCGGCGGCGCTGCCGGACGGCCCGCTCCCGGAGATGATCAGGTTCGCCAAACCGGCCGGTCAGGGCGTCCCGGCCGGCAGCCTGACCGGCACGCCGTCGGCGCCCGCGATCACCCCGCACGCGCTCACCGCGCTGGCGCTGACCAGTGGCTCCGCCTCGCCGGAACGGATCGCGGCAGCCACCGCCATCGACGCCGGCGGCCTGGTGCCGGACCTCGACCCGGTCAACAGCTGGGTGCAGCGGGTCCACGAGGTGGACCCGGTCGAGCTGCTCGAGGTGCAACTGTGCAACGTGACCGCGCCGTTCGTGCTGGTCAGCCGGCTGCGACCGGCGATGGCCGCGTCGAGGGCCCGGCGCAAGTACGTGGTGAACGTGTCGGCGATGGAGGGCCAGTTCGCCCGCGGCTACAAGGGGCCGGGGCACCCGCACACCAACATGGCCAAGGCCGCGCTGAACATGCTGACCCGGACCAGTGCCCAGGAGATGCTGGCTGACGGCATCCTCATGACCAGCGTCGACACCGGCTGGATCACCGACGAGCGGCCGCACCCGACGAAGACGCGGCTGGCGGACGCCGGCTTCCACGCCCCGCTGGACCTGGTCGACGGCGCGGCCCGGGTGTACGACCCGATCGTCCGCGGCGAACAGGGCGAGGATCTTTACGGTTGCTTCCTGAAGGACTACGCGCCCTGCGCCTGGTGACCGGGGAGGATCCGGCGTCGTACTGCCCTCCCGTCGGTGCGGACCGGCGGACGGCCCGGGCCGGGCTGGCACGTGTTCACGCCCCGGTCCACTCGACCGACCCGTCGGGGCGTAACCGGGCCCCGTCCGCCACGCGGTGCGGGCTCAACCGTCCGTTCGGCATGAGGTGCCGGGTTGGCACGGCGCGGCTCAGGATCGTGACGTCGGCGATCAGACGGCGGTGGCAACGCCACCAGACGCTCTCGCTGCACATCACCGCCACCGTGCACTCGGCGGCCCGTTCCAGCACAAGGTCCAGCGCGGCACGGAACTGCGGCGTGCGGGTATGGGACGCGTAGGCACGGAACGCGGGAACGGTCCACCAGGTGTCCTCCTCCGGTACGTCAGCCGGACGATGCCGCCGGCCGCCGAGGCGCTCCTCCCACCGGTAGCCGATCCCCATCTCCGGCAGCCAGCGCGTCAACGCGTCCCGCTGGACGTCCGGGTTGGCGCGGCTGCCGGGAAACCGGCGTACGTCGACGACCAGTTCGACGCCGGCGCCGGTCAGCAGGCCACCCAGCGCGGCCCGGGGCAACGGCCCGTGGCCCACCGTCAGCAGCCCCGGCAGGCGTTCCGCTGTCTCCATGCTTCAGATCATCGCGCGCCGCAGCGCGGATCGGCGGCTGGCCGGCTGCTTGTCCACCTCCGGACGCGACATCGGCTGGAGCACCGCCACGACGGGCCGCACGGCGAAACCCGCAGGCTCCGCCGTACGGAACTCGCTGATCGGAAGCTCAGGTCAGCGGGACGGCCCGGCCGGCGGAGGTGTCCGGCAGGAGCTCGGCGGCGTCGTCGATCTGTTCGGGAGTGACGTTCAGGATCCCGAAGATCCGTGCCGCCTCGTAGTAGGCCGTCGCCAGCGCGTAGCAGGCCGGCCGCACCGCGTCGCCGTACGTGGCGCACACCCGTTGCAGGTCGCCGTAGAAGGCGAGATCGAGCCGGTCCTTGTTCGCCGCGAACCGCTGGGCCGCCTTGTAGTTGCGGTATCCGAAGTCATGTCGGGCGCAGGCCGACTCGAACGTGAAGCCGAGCGGATTGTCCGGCGCCCCGGTACAGAGGTTGGTGGACCAGTCGAACTCGTACGCCGCGTAGGTCGCCGGGTAGAACCGCCCGATGTTCCACGCGTCGTAGCTGCCGGAACCGGGTGATGTCAGGCTCTCCAGCACCGTCAGCCGGTTGGGGGCGAGGCCGGTGGAGATCTCGCCCGACCCGACGGCGACCGACACCGTGCTGGTGCCGAGGCCGGAGCAGGCACCCAGGTAGCGCAGCCCGTTCGGCAGCGCGAGGCAGCCGATCCAGATACCGCCGTTGAGCGTCTGCAGCGCCAGATTGAATCCGACCTCGATCTGGGCGCCGCCGTCGTAGACACGCCCGTCGATGAGCACCGCGCCGTAGCTGTAGCCGTAGTAGCCGTTGACGAACGAGAACGGCGTTGCCGCCGCGACGGCCTGCCCGTTGTAGGGCGAGCCGGACGTACGCTCGATCAGGTACGCCTGTCCGGCGCCCGCGAGGTAGAAGTTGCAGAGGACCTCCGCCAGATAGTCGATCCGCACCGTGAGCCCGACCTTGCTGATCGTTCCGCTGATGTACGGCGTACAGCCCGCGTCCGCCAACTCCGCGCCGCCGACCATGTGCGGCGCCTTGCCGGCAGCTTGCGGACGCAGGGTGATCGCGGAGCCGCTCGCAAGTTCGGACACCGACCGCGGGCCCGCGGGCCGCTTGGCGGCGTCCAGCTTCTGCGCGGCCACCCCGGGTGCCGCCGTGACCGCCTGATCGGGGAGGCCCGGGGCGCGCTCGGTCGCCGCGGCGTGTGCCGGAAGGGTGTTTCCCAGCGCGCCGAGCAGCGCGAGCGTCATCACCGCCGTCAATGCCGGAACGCTTCTGATGGTACGTTTCGATCCCATGTCCACTCCGTCCGTGTCGCTGTTGCGGGCACGCTCTCAGCCGCTACTGGACGGAAACTGGACCTCGACTGGACACGTCGCCGGGCGGGTGGTGATGGCGGTCCGCCGCTCGCGACGGGCCCGTGCCCGAGGCGGGAACGGACGCCGTCAGAGCTGATCCAGCCAGACCACGATCCCGGTCAGGTCGTTGAGTACGGCCGCGACGCCCGCCCTGATGGCGGCCGTGCAGCGCGCGGCGGTGAACGAGGCGGGATCGTACGTCGAGGACGCGTCGAGTCCTTCGCCACGGAACGACGCACCGGACCAGTCGACCGCCGTGACGTTGTGGGTGGGCTCGGCGAGTTCCGCGCCCACGACGAGGAACTGCTGTGACAGGTGGCTCGGGGTGACGATCGCCAGGGGGTCGATGAGTTCGTTTCCCGCGCTGACGACGAGGTCCGGGCCCATCTCGAGCGCCCCGGTGATGCTGGGTACGGGGTCGTTCGGGTCGGGGACCACTTTCCTGAGGTCGACGTGCTCCTGTTCGGCCCAGTCCTCGACCGCCGTCACCAGTGCCCGGGTCGGGGCGTCGCCGCCGAGCGCGAGCAGCACCACGCGGTAGTCCCTCGGCGGGTGGACCCCGGCCCACGAACCGGGGCGTGGCGTGACGGTCGCCTCCGGAGCTGGCCGGGCGGAGGGGTCGACGAACCCCGGGCCGAGGGTGCCGACGGCGGTGGGTTCGGGGTGCGGTCGGGACCAGTCGTCGCCGGAACCGCATCCGGTGACCAGTACGGCGACCGCGGCCAGCATGGCAACGGCCCGATGCGGAGGGCGCAAGATGATCGTCCTCTTGGTTGGTGACGGGAAAGTGCGCGTACTTCTTTGTATTCCTATCTCAACTCCCGTCGGACTCGGTCCGCTGGACGCCGTTCCGGGAGTTTGTTCTCCACCGGTTCGCCGGCGGTCGGGCTGGTGTTAACCCGGGGCCTGCAACGTGCACTGGCCAGACTGAGGGAGTCCCATGTCGAAGTCCATCTACCGCGCCGTTATCGTCGTCCTTGTCGGGATCGCGGCGGCGGCAATTGCCTTTCTTGATGCCGGGCCGGCGATGGCCCACGGATTTTCGTCGACCGTGTACGCGAACATCACCGCGGGAGACGAGGGTCACATACGGACGAGACTGGGGCTCGAGTACGACCTCTTCGTCGTTTCCGCCGCCGACTACGAGGACGACGATTCACTCTTCCGAACCGGAACCGATGCGTTCGACGCGGGTGACACCGAGGGACAGGGTGCCGCTCTCGACGCCCACCGGGAATCGGCGCTCAGGTACGTGACCGAGCGTTTTTCGGTGGGTTCGGACGGCGGGGGATGCACGCCGACGCAGGTCGGCGACGTGACGATGACCCGACAGGAGGGTGTGCCGTACGCGGATCTGCTGCTCGACTGGACCTGCCCCGTGCAGGCCGGGGAGCACGACGTGCGCAGCGGTTTGTTCCCCGACGGCGAGGGCTACGTCAAGGGCACCAAGACGATCGTCACCTACGAGCTCGACGGCCGCTCCGGCAGTGCCGCGCTCGACGCGGGTAATCCGTCCTTCTCGACCAGCCGGTCGTGGTACGAGCGGTTCCGGGAGTTCTTCGTCCTGGGCGCGGAACACCTGCTGACCGGGATCGACCACATCCTGTTCCTGCTGGCGCTCATCGCGGGCTCGCGGCGGCTGCGTGAGGTCGTGCTCGCGGCCACGAGTTTCACGCTGGCGCACTCGCTGACGTTCATGCTCGCCGCCCTCGGCCTGGTCGACGTGCCCGCGGGGCTCGTGGAACCGGTTATCGCGCTGTCGATCGCCGTGGTCGCGGGCTGGCACCTGTGGGGCGTCTGGCGGCGCGGCGACCAGGTCAACGACCTCGAGACGGCGGGCCGCGGCCATCTCGACCTGGACCGTCGAGGCTGGATCCGTCTCGGGGTCGTGTTCTGCTTCGGCCTCGTACACGGTCTGGGCTTCGCGGGTGCGCTGGGAATCAACGAGGCCTGGTCGTGGACCCTGCTGTGGTCGCTGCTGGTGTTCAACGTCGGTATCGAGACCGTGCAACTGGCGGTCATCGCCGTTGTCTTCCCATTGCTGATCGTGTTGCGACATCGTGCGCCGAAAATCGGCACCTGGGCGACGGGCGCCCTTTCGGCAGGCGTGTCCATTATCGGGCTGATCTGGTTCGTACAGCGTGTGTCCGGTTCCTGAGAGCGGCCCAGGTATATCGGAAAGTCCAGCCGGTCGCAAGATCACGTTCATGGCCGGTTCACCGGGCGAGGACAACTTGAAATTGCTTCTCCACCATCCGCGAAAAGCTTCTCCATGCCCCTACTGGAAAGCTTTTCCATATCTCTATCGGTAAAAGGAACGGAAGTCGATGACACTGAGCAATTCGACACGGGCCCACGGGCCTGTGCGCCGCCGCGTGGCCGTGGGAGCCACAGCGGCATTCCTGGGTTTGGCCGTGGCGGTCGGTGGCGGCCTGGCAACCGCCGCCAGCGCGGCCGAGTCCACCGCGCTCACCGGCGTCATCCTCGGCGTGGGCGCCGACGAGACCCAGCGCATCGTGACCTGGTACTCGTCGGCCGACACCGCGCAGAAGATCCAACTGGCCCCGACCGCCGGGGTCGTCAACGGCGAGTTCCCCGCCAGCGCCGTCACCTTCGACGCCACCGGTGGGGCGAACATCGCCACCAGCGGCGGCTTCAACCGGCACGCCACGATCACCGGCCTGAAGGAGCACACGGCGTACTCCTACCGCGTCGGTGCCGAGGGCAACTGGTCACCGGCGTACTCCTTCAAGACGCAGGACTTCGAGGGCGACTACGACTTCCTGTTCTTCGGCGACCCGCAGATCGGCTCCTCCGGCGACATCGCGAAGGACCAGGCCGGTTGGCAGGACACCATGAACGTGGCGCTCACCGCCAACCCGAACATCGAGATGCTGGTGTCGGGCGGTGACCACGTCGAGACCGCCAACACCGAGGCCCAGTGGTCGGCCTTCCTCGCGCCCGACCAGCTGCGCCAGTACCCCGTCGCCGCGACCATCGGCAACCACGACGTCGGCGGGAAGGCGTGGGAACAGCACCACTTCACCCCGAACACCGACCGCTCGGCCCCGTACTACTCCAACGGGAACCCGGCCTCCAACACCTCGGGCGGTGACTACTGGTACATCTACAAGGACGTGCTGTTCATCGACCTGAACAGCAACAGCTACGCCACCTCGCAGGGCGGCGGCGGCGACGAGGCACACACCGCGTACGTCACCGACGTCATCGAGCAGCACGGTGCCGAGGCCAAGTGGAAGGTTCTCGTCTACCACCACTCGATCTACTCGCCGGCGAGCCACGCGAAGGACGGCGACAACAAGGTGCGTCGGGTCGACTTCCCGACCACGTTCTCCAAACTCGGCGTCGACATGGTGCTCCAGGGCCACGACCACAGCTACTCCCGTAGCTACCTGATCAAGAACGGCGCCAAGGCGGACCCGAACGAGCAGCCCGGTGCGGACGACGTGGTCGCCGGCCCCGGTGGCGTGCTCTACGTGACGGCGAACTCGGCCTCGGGCTCGAAGTACTACGACATCAGCAAGCCGGACAGCAGCGGTACCAGCGGTGCCGGCAACGGCGCCGACCCGCTCAACCCAGCCAACTACTGGTACAACTCGGTCCAGAACCAGGAGCACGTCCGGACCTACGTCAAGGTCCAGGTGCGCAACGACAAGCTCGTCGTCGAGAACATCCGGAGCGCCGCCAACGGCGACCAGGGCGTCGGCTCGATCGTCGACAAGGTCTCGGTGCACCCGTACCACGCCGATGGCCAGGACATCCAGGTCAACGTGCCCGCCCCGGCTCCGGGCGAGTTCGGCTGGACGATCGACGGCTACAACGGCCTGGTGGACCTCGGCACCGCGCAGGAGCGCGACGGCGCGTACTTCGAGGCGAACGGGAAGATCAACCCGATCCTCGTGTCGGACAGCCGCCGCTCGCTCGCGCCGTGGTCGATCTCGGCCAGCGTGGGCGACTTCCAGGACGCCGACAAGAAGTTCTCCGGCGCCTTCCTCGGTTGGACGCCGTCGCTGCTCGACGGCGGTGCCGGTGCCCAGGCAAGCGCCGCGGTGCTCTCCGGCTACGACGACCAGGGGTCCGGCCTGTCGGTCTCGCGTGGCCTCGCGTTCGCCGAGCAGGGCCACCCCCGGGGCTCGGCCAAGCTCGGCGCTGACCTGGACCTGAAGTTCCCGGACAGCATCGACAAGGGCAGCTACCGCACCACCCTGACGATCACCGCTCTGAGCAGCTGATCGGATCCGCTTCACCCGGCGGGGTAGGCGCCTTCGGGTGCTTACCCCGCCGCTCCGCTCCAGCCGCGCCGAACCAGATCCCTTAGGACCCCGAGATGCACGCGCCCGTTACGCGCCGGAAGACCAACGCCGCAGCGCTCCTTCGTACCGCCGCCCTGGCCCTGCTCGCCGTCTTCGCGGTCACCGGCCTGACTGCCGGCCCCGCTCAGGCCGCCGATGGTGATGTTGCCTGGACGGTGAGGACGGCCTCCAACAGTTTCGGTGCCGATCGGTCCAGCTTCAGCTATGCCGCCAACCCCGGTGGGATGGTCGAGGACGCCATGGTCGTCGCCAACCACAGTGCGGTTCCGCTCGACCTGGCCGTCTACGCCGCCGACGGCTTCACCACCGACGCGGGCCAGCTCGACCTGCTCGCCAAGGACGGAAGATCGCTGGGAATCGGCGCCTGGGTCCACGCCACCGGCGGCAAGGTCAGGATCCAGCCGGGGAAGACCGCCGACGTCCCCTTCAAGGTCACCGTGCCGGCCAACGCGACGCCCGGCGACTACGTGGGCGGCATCGTCACCTCGCTGACGCAGCCCGACGCGGCCGAAGGCATCAACGTGGACCGGCGCCTCGGCATCCGGATCAAGCTCCGGGTGGGCGGCGAGCTCAAGCCGAACCTCGCGATCGACGACCTGCACGTGAACTACGACGGCTCGGCCAACCCGTTCGGCAAGGGCGATGCCACGATCACGTACAGGATCCACAACACCGGCAACACCACCCTGTCGGCCCAGCAGACGCTGTCGGTGTCGGGCCCGTTCGGCTGGCTACGGGTCGAAGCCGGCGAAATCGCGTCGCCACCGGACCTGCTTCCCGGTGAGAGCTGGAACGTGACGGTTCCCGTCCACGGCGTGGCACCCGCACTCAGGCTGGCCGCGACCGCAACCCTCACGCCCGTGCTCACCGATCCGTCGGGTTCCACCACCTCGCTCGAACCGGTCCGGGCCACCACGCACGGCTGGGCCGCCCCCTGGCCACTGCTGCTGCTCCTCGTCGTACTGGTCGTTCTCGCCGCCGGGGCGTTCCTGCTCGCGCGCCGCAGCCGGCTACGGCGCAAGAGCCGGGAGGATGCCCGCGTGCGGAAGGCCGTCGAGAAGGCGATCCGCGACAAGTCACCGCAGGGAGGCTGACCGCACGGCCGCCGTCAGCCGACGTTCCGCCGGCCGGTTCGGTGGTACCGGTGGACGCTAGTCCGCAGCAGCGGAGACGACCGCGTACCGGAGGATGGTCTTCAGCTTCTCGGCGGCTGTCCGGGTCGGGTTCGACAGGTAGATCTCGTGGTGCTTCCCCGAGATCCGGTAGCCGGACTCGTCGACGAAGGCCATCAGCCGGTCGCGGGTCGCCGGCTCGTCGTGGTACGGCCCGACGTGCAGCACCTGCGCACTCGGCCCCTCCGCGACACGTCGCAGCTCGATCCGCTCCAGCGAGCCGGACGGCCGCTTCCGGGCCGTCGCCGCGACGGTCTCCGCGACCAGGGCGGCGTCGACCTGCGGTGGCTGCAGAACGAGCATGGTCCAGTGCCAGGTCGACCGGTCCAGGGCGGGCAGGTCCTGCCGCTCCCCCGCCCCCCACCACAGTCCCTCCAGTGGCATCACCGGATACTCCAGCACGCCGGCCCTCTTCAGCCCGAACCTGACGCCGTACGAGACGCCGTAGAGCGCCTCCACCGCCTCCCGGTACACCGGTCCGTCGGGATCGCCGACCCCGTCGATGGCCAGGAACGCCAACTCGGGTACGTCCACCAGGGCGGGCGCGGCGCCGGCCGCGTACAGGTTCTTGTGGACCTTCTTGAAGTCGGTCTTCGGAATGCTCGTCAACTCAGCTCCTCGTCGTCGACCGGTACGACGATCCGGGTCACCAACTGGGCCGGATCGGTCGTGCCGGGGTCGGTCAGGTACGCCTCGATCGCGTTTCCACACGGTCGTAGGCCACGCTCGTGGATCCAGGCGAAGACCGCCTGGTAGGTCAGTGCCAGGTGCTCGTACGGGCCGACGTGCACCGCCACCGCGGCCGGTCCCGCCGGCAGATGCTCGACGTCGGTGCCCGGAACGGATCCATCAACGGACGTCGGCTCGGCGCTCTCGACGCCGGCCGCGACCCGTACCTGTGCGCCGAGGTCGACCGGGAAGAGTCCTCGCAGCGGTGGCGTCCAGCCGATCCCCGTCACCGCGGCCATCAGCTCTCCGACGCAGCGCGTGATGGCCGCGCCGATCTCCTCGGGCGCGCACGTGGTCCGGCGCACCAGTAGCCGCCGGGCCGGCTCCCGGCTCAGGCCGACCTCCTGCTGGAGCAGCCCGTCGGCCAGCAGCCCACCGGTCAGCAGCCGGTCCAGCAGTTGCCAACTGCGTCGCTGTGCCGCGATCCGGTCTTCCAACCGGCTCTGCTCCGCCCGCAGTACCTCGGCCCGAACGCTGTCATCGCCGGCGAGCACCTGTCCGATCGCCGCGAGCGGTACGTCGAGCCGGCGTAACAGGGCGATCGCCATGGCTTCCCGCACCTGGTCCCGGGCGTAGTACCGGTAGCCGGTGACCGGGTCGACGCTGGCCGGGCGGAGCAGGCCCGACTCGTCGTAGTGCCGAAGCTGCTTGATGGTGAGCCGGCACAGCCGGGCAAAGGTTCCGATCGGCAGTAGGTCCCTGGTCACGTGGTCATCCTGAACCCTCCCGCCCGGGGAGAGTCCAGCGGCCGGGGTCCGGCGCGGCGTGGTCCACGCCGGCTCGGCGACGTCGGGCAGGCACGGCAACGCGGCTTGTCAGATGGGGAGTCGGCCCGTTAACTTACTGAGCCGGTCCACCAGGCCAGACCGCTGGTAGTCGGCCGGACACACTCGGCGCCGCCGAACCCGCCCGACGGCACCGGCCGGCATGCACGGCCGGGATCCACCCCCGGCGGGCTTCGTACGGAAGGGCCTTTGGTTTGTCGTTCTTCACGCGCTCTCGTCAGGTGCTGGACCAGGAACGGGCGCAGGACGCGGACGTACCGGCCGAGGACGCAGCGGGCGAGGACATGTCGGGCGAGGACGTGTCGGCCAAGGACGCAGCGGGCGAGGGTGTCACCGGCCGTCGACGGGGACGGGGACGGGCCGTCGCGGCGGGGCTGACCACCACCCTGGCCTGTCTGCTCGTCCTGTTCGCCCTGCTGGCGCCGAACCGGATCGGTCAGCTCACGCCCGGGGAGTTTCTGCGCATCCCGGCCGAGGGACTCCTCGGGGTCGCGCTCGTCCTCGTCCTACCGGCGCGGGCCCGGCGGATCGTGGCGGTGCCGATCGGCGTGCTGCTCGGTCTGCTGACCATCGTGAAGCTCGTCGACATGGGCTTCTACGCGGCGCTCGCCCGGCCGTTCAACCCGGTGCTCGACTGGATCTCGATCGAGGCCGCGGTGGGGTTCCTGACGGACTCGGCCGGCCGGGTCGGCGCGATCGCCGCCGTGATCGGCGCCGTCCTGCTCGCCATCGCGGTACCCGTCCTCATGACGCTGTCGGTCCTCCGCCTGACCCGGCTCGTGGTGCGGCACCGGTCCACGTCGACCCACACGGTCACGGCGCTCGGGGCCGCCTGCGTCGCCTGCGCCGTGTTCGGCGTCCAGATCGTTCCCGACGTGCCGGTCGGCACCCTCGCCTACGACCGCGTACTCCAGGCCCGCGCCGGCTTCCAGGACCAGAAGGTGTTCGCCACGGAGGCCGACGTCGACGCGTTCCGCGACACCCCGGGTGACCGGTTGCTGACCGCCCTGCGTGGCAAGGACGTCATCGTCGCCTTCGTCGAGAGCTACGGGCGGGACGCCGTCGAGGACCCGGAGTTCGCATCGCAGGTGGGTACGGTGCTCGACAGTGGTAACGCCCGCCTGAACGCGGCCGGCTACACCGCGCGCAGTGGTTGGCTCACCTCGCCGACGGCGGGCGGCGGCAGTTGGCTGGCCCACGCCACGCTGCTCTCCGGGCTGTGGATCGACAACCAGCAGCGCTACAACAACCTCGTCGGAAGCGACCGCCTGACCCTCAACGGCGCCTTCCAGCGCGCGCAGTGGCGCACCGTCGGCGTCATGCCGGCCATCAACCAGGCCTGGCCGGAGGGAGCGTTCTTCCGGTACGACCAGATCTATCCCGGCCCGGAACTCGGGTACCGCGGCCCGAAGTTCAGCTACGCCCCCATGCCCGACCAGTACACCCTGTCGGCGTTCGAGCGTGCCGAGCACGCGAAACCGAACCGTCCCCGGGTGATGGCGACGATCCCCCTCGTGTCGAGCCACGCTCCCTGGGCCCCCATCCCCCAACTCGTCGACTGGCGGGACGTCGGTGACGGTTCGGTCTTCGGCCCCATCGCCGCCGCCGGCGAGTCGCCGGACGAGGTGTGGCGCGACAACCGCCGGGTGCGCACCGAGTACCGGCGTGCCATCGAGTACAGCCTGAACACCCTGGTGTCGTACGTGGAGACGTACGGCGACGACAACCTGGTGCTGGTCTTCCTCGGCGACCACCAGGCCGCCCCGATGGTGACCGGTGAGGGCGCCAGCCGGGACGTGCCGATCACGATCGTCGCCCACGATCGGGCGGTGCTCGACCGGATCTCCGGATGGGGGTGGCAGGACGGCCTGCGCCCCGGTCCGCAGACGCCGGTCTGGCCGATGGACGCCTTCCGGGACCGGTTCCTGACCGCCTTCGGACCGTAGTTCCGGGCAGCAGCAGACCGAGCAGGCGTGGTGCCTGACCGTGCTGACCAACGCCGTGGTGACCTGGTCCACCGAGTACCACTCCCTTGCCGTGCCCCAGCTGCGCACCGCCGGCCGGCACATCGACGACGAGGTACTGGCTCAGGTGGGATCACCGCAGGTCATGCCCAGCCGTGGCGTCGACGTGGTCGGGAACGGGGTCATGGTGGTCGCCGACGCTGAGGGTGCCGGTGGGTTCGAACATCAGGATCGCGGCGCCGTCTGCGGAGAAGGGTTTGTGGTCGGTGCCGCGCGGTACGACGAACACCGACCCCTGCGGCAGCACCACGGTGCGTTCCTGCTCGCCCGGTAGGCGCAGGGCGATGCTCAGCTGCCCGGACAGTACGAGGAAGAACTCGTCGGTGTTGTCATGGCGATGCCACACGTGCTCGCCAGCGACCTTGGCGATGCGCACGTCATAGTCGTTGACCTGCGTCACGATGCGCGGGCTCCACAGCGCCTCGAAGCTGGCCAGGGCGGTGGACAGCTCGACCGGTTCACTGATCATGGCTGTCATCGTGGCCGATGCCGTCAGCCCACCGTGAGTGCTAGAAATCGCGTATGCCGCAACAATCCTCGCAGCCTGGTGGCGACGCGCACCGGGTGGTGATGCTCGTCGACGACGGGTCGAACCCGTTCGAGCTGGGGGTGGCCACCGAGCTGTTCGGCCTGCGCCGCCCGGAGATCGACCGCCGCTGGTACGACTTCACGCTGTGCGCCGCCGCCCCGGACACCGTGATGCACGCCGGGCTGTTCACCCTCACCGGAGTACCCGGCCTGCACGCCGCCGAGGGCGCTGACACCCTCGTCGTGCCGAACCGACCCGACCCGCACATCCCGCCCGCGCCCGCCGTCGTTGACGTCGTGCAACGGGCTGCCGCCCGCGGCGCCCGGCTGGTCAGCTTCTGCACCGGCACGTTCACCCTCGCCGCCGCCGGCGTGCTCGACGGCCGCCGCGCCACCACCCACTGGCGCTGGACCGAGCTGTTCGCCGCCCGCCACCCCCGGGTGCTGCTGCACCCCGACGTGCTGTTCGTCGACGACGGCGACGTACTCACCGCCGCCGGCAGCGCCGCCGCCCTCGACCTCGGCCTACACCTGATCCGCCGCGACCACGGCGCCGAGATCGCCAACACGGTCAGCCGCCGGCTCGTGTTCGCCGCGCACCGCGACGGCGGGCAGCGTCAGTTCATCCCCCAGCCACTGCCGGCCGTACCCGACACGTCTCTGGCACCGCTGCTCGACTGGGCCCGAGGACGGCTGCACCAACCCCTGAGCGTGACGGACCTGGCCACCCACGCCGCCGTCAGCCCGGCTACCCTGCACCGCCGCTTCCACACCGAACTGGGCACCACCCCGCTGGCCTGGCTGACCAGCCAACGCATCAACCTTGCCTGCCGTCTGCTCGAAGCAGGTGAACCACGCCTGGACACCGTCGCCCGCGCCAGCGGCCTGGGCACCAGCGCCAACCTGCGCACCCAGATCCGCCGCCACACCGGACTGACCCCCAGCGCCTATCGCGGTCGCTTCACCACCACCCCACCCCCGCACCAACGGCAGCGTACGGCCGGAATCGGAGCTCCCGAGCCAATCGAGGCCGAGCAGGTCTGAGGACAGGATCTGCTGACAGGTAGACCCGTAGGTGTCGACGATGAACGGATGCAGGAGACAGCGCGGGGCATGGCGAATCTGGTCTGCACACGGGTCTCCACGGACGAGCAGAGCACCCAGCGGTGGACGTACCTGCTCGCCGCGGCCCTGACCATGAGGTCGACCGCCGACATCAGAAGGCCAACCCCAACAGCCCGGTTGCGGAAACCGCACCCCCACGCGGGGCTCAGGAGCCTCGCGTCTTCAAGATCATCCTATTGCCCATCTCGGCCGTACCTTGGCTGCACCCCTCAGGGTCGGAACAGGCGTACCGGGACGGCGTCGGCGAGCAGTCGGTAGCCGGCGGGGTTGAGATGCAGGTGATCGCCGGTGTCGGCGGCCGGCAGCAGTTGGCGGGGGTTCCCCGGATCCCGGACGGCCCGGTCGAAGTCGAGTACGGCGTCGAACCGGCCGCTGGTGCGGATCCACTCGTTGACCGCCTGGCGGCTGGCCTCCCGGGTGCCCTGTGGGTCGTCGTAGCCGTTGCCGCCGAACGGGGTCAGGGTCGCGCCGTACACCTTGATGCCCTGGGCGTGCGTGCGGGTGATGATCTGGTCGTAGGCGGTGATCAGGTCATCGGTGACGGCCTTCTGGGCGGCCTCGGTGGCCCCGGCGGTGCCGATGTCGTTGACCCCCTCGAACACGGCCAGCCAGCGGACGCCGCTCTGGGCCAGTACGTCCCGGTCGAGCCGGGCCAGCGCGTTGGGGCCCAACCCGTCGTTGAGGACCCGGTTACCCCCGGCGGCCTGGTTGAGCACCGCGATGTTGGTGCTCGGGCCGCGCTGCGCCTGCAGTCGGTCGAGAAGCTGGTCGGGCCAGCGGTCGTTGCCGTTGGTCGTCGAACCGCGTCCATCGGTGAGCGAGTCACCGAGCATGACCACCGCCGAGACGGCGTGACTGGCCGACACCTCCAGACCACTGAGGAAGTACCAGTGGTCGACCGGCGTCGCACCGGGCAACGTGGCCTCGGTGAGGTGGTTGCCGGCCAGCAGGTGCGAGGTGGTCCGGGAGCCGGGATGCGAGGTGACGTTGTTCGAGGCCTGTCCCTGGGCCAGGTAGAGGGTCACGGTGAGGTTGGTCCGTGCCGCCACGGAAAAGGTGATCGGGTCGGACACCATCTGCGCCCCGACCGGGATCACCACCGAGGACCGGCCACTGAACGTCGCCGGCCGGGAGGTGCCGGGCCGGATCGCGCTGACGCCGGCCCGTCCCTGCACGGGCAGCGCCACCGAGACCCCGGTGACCGGGAGCGGAGCGCCGCCGAAGGCATTGGACAGCCGCAGCCGGATCCGCTGGCCCCCCACCGAGACCCGGACGGTCTGTCGCAGGGTGCTGTCGGCCAGGACCAGATTCTGTTGGGTGAAGGGCGCCGGGGGCATGTTGTGCGGCTCGGTCAACTGCGGCATCGACGTCCAGCTCGCCACCCAGCGTCCGCCCGACCCGACCGGGACCGTGCCCGGCTCGACGGAGCCCTGGGGTCCGTACCTCAGGCTCGCGAATCCGGCCGAGCCGACGACAGCCGCTAGCGTAAGCATCCCCACCGCGGCCAAGGTTAACAGCGACCGTCTTCCGCTCATGGCACGTCCCTCCTGTCGGGCACTGCCGGCCGACGGCCTGCCAACCCGCGAGCAGCCGCTGGACCCGGCGAGACGGCCGGAGGGCGACACCACCGCCGACCGATCGCCGTCCGCCGATGAAACGTTACCGATGACGGATCGGAAGGTGAAGATGGACGGCCGTCGATGCCACGTCGCCCGGCGGGCGATTGGCGCGCCTCGGCGAGCACGACACCTGCCGACCTCGCACCGTTCACCCCGGAAGATCTGGACGAGGCACGTGGCCGGCTGACCCGCCTCGCCCAGATCTTCGACCTACGCCTGAGGGCGCTCAGCGACGAAGAGTTGGACCGGCGCGACGGCGACGCCTGGTCGCCCCGAGAGATCGCGTTCCACCTCGGCGGATCGGTCTACCACGCCGACTCGGTGGGAAACCTTCGCGGCTGATCGCGAACGTTCTCACAACCGGTGCCGGCACCCGCTGTGGCAGTGTCGAAGCTCGGGCTGCGAACTCGCCGGGTCGGGTCAACCGACCGGTCCGGCGTACTGGTCGGCGAGGTAGGCGTGCCGGGCGGTGTCGTCCCGCCCGGAGCGCAGATAGCGGATCCAGGCCTGCTGCTCGTGCAGCACCGCGGCCAACTCCCAGACGCAGAACGTCCCCCGGTGCGTCCCCGGCTGCGGGAACGGCTGGAACGGACCGCCGTCCCGGGCGTAGACCGTTTCCCACAGCTCGTTGTTGCCGCGCCAGGTGGAGACGAGCAGGAAGTGGAACGACTCGCCACACCGGTGCAGGATCACGAATCCGAGCTCGTTCCGGAAGTCGAGTCCCGCCCCGTCGGCTTCGGCCCGGAGGAAGGTCCGGGCCTCCGCGCGCACCTCGTCGGCGATCGTCTGGTCGGTCCCGTGGATGTCGTACCACTTCAGCTGGGCGCCGGGCAGGCCGAGGCCGGCGGCCGGCGCCACCAGCTTGGTCTGCTGTCGGTAGGTCTCGGCGACGCTGCCCGCGTCGGGCGGTGCGACGGTCGACTCGGTCATGCGCCGCAGCCTACGAGCGACGTCCGACAACCTGGTCCGGAGGCCCTTCCAGAACAGCCGACGAGTGATCGTCGACCGGAACGCCACGTGGTCGGTGGTTCGCGGAAGGCACCTCCGGGGTACGAAGGTGACGGTGGGGGACCTTCCAGGTACCCGCCGCCACCCCGGCACCGGGTCGTTTCCGCCGACCGGCTCCGACCCGGTCCACCTCGGGGCATGCTCAGGTGGTGGACGGCGAAGGAGGTACGGCGTGAAGAACTACGACGCCGACTGGACCGAGGACCAGCGCGCGCTGTACGACGAGTGCTACGACCTCGGCGAGGGCTGGGCCGGGGACCCGGAGACCGACGCCGACCAACTGCAGGACGTGCTGAACCTGGCCGAGGCGGACGACGACGAACTCGCCGACGTGGACCTCACCTATCCCCCGCTGGTCGACGCGGTGGCCGAGGCGACCGGGGAACTGGTCACCAGCGTGACCGCGGACCGGGACGACCCCGCCTTCCGGGGCTTCGTCGACGGCGCGCGGCAGGGCGCCGAGGAGGACGTCTTCGGCCTCTGACACCTCGGCGTGGGCCCGGACGGCCGCGACACGCCAGGCGGGCCGGACCGCACCCCGTCCGGCGGATCACAGCGTCACCGCGTCCGGCGGATCACAGCGTCACCGCGTCCGGCGGACCGGTACGCCGAGCACCGCCATCGCCCGCTGGTACCGCCGGTGCGCCTCGTCCGCCTCGCCGTACCGTCCGGCCGAGGTCAGTACCGAGATCAGGTCCTCGTGCGTCCGCTCGTCGTACGGCTCGGCGTCCAGCGCCCGCCGCAACTGGTGGGCCGCCTGCTCCTGGTCGCCCCGGTGCCGGGCCAACTCGGCCAGGGCCCGGACCACGCGCAGGTAGAGCCGGCGCATCTCGTCCCGCACCGGAACCGCCCAGTCGTCGTACGGGTCGTCGACCAGGAAGTCACCCTGGTAGCGCTGCTCGGCAAGACCCAGGATGTCCTGTGCGAGGGTGGTCTCGCCACGCTCGAACCGGCGCAGCCCGAGCAGCGCCTCTGCCTGGAACAGTTCCACGTCGAGTTCCACCTGCTCGACATCCAGCGCGACGCTCGCGCGCTCGGCCACCACGTACCGGTCCAGCGGGCCCCGTCGGCGCGGATCCAACACGCCACGCAGCAGGGAGAGCAGCACCGAGAGCCGGTGACCCACCCGCCCCGGCTCCTCGTCGGGCCAGAGCAGCTCGGCGAGTTGTTCCCGGGACACCGGGCGACCCCGCCGGGCGGCCAGGATCCGGAGCAAGTCCCGGGCCTTGCGGGACTGCCACGCCGACGTCGGCACGGGGTGGCCGTCGACGCGTACCTCGAACCGGCCCAGGGTGCGTACCACGACCTTCGCCGCCTGCCTCTCCGGACCGGCCCGTGCGAGGTCGACGACCTCCGCCTCGGCGAGCCGGGCAGCGGCGACCCGCGCGTTGATCCGATCCGCCGCGCCCGCGCCGGGCAACTGGCCGACCAGCACGCACACCCGATCGGCCTCGATCCGCGCTCCGACCTCGCGCAGGATCGCCCCGGCCTCCAGCAACGCCTGCCGGGCGGACTGGGGGTCCCCGTCGGCGGCGGCAGCCCGCAACCGCAGCGCCTCGGCGAGTCCGGCGCGGTCCTGATGAAGCCGGGCCAGATCCTCCGCCTCGGCCGCGAGTCGGGCCGCCCGGGGCAGATCCGGTACGGAGACCGCCACCCAGCCCAGCGCACACCGGGCCACGATCGCGTGCGGGCCCCGGGCCAATTCCAGGGCCCGTTCGGCCAGGGCGGTCGCGGCGGTCGGATCCACCCGGGCCACGACCACGGCCAGGCCGGCCAACGCGGGAACCAGGGCGAACAGGTTGCCGCGCGGTTCGCTGACCCGCACCGCCTCCTCGTACGCCGCCCGGGACAGGCTGTCCCGGCCACGCATCAGGTGCAGTTGTCCGAGACCGATCAGTGGCAGGGCGATGTGTGCCGAGCCGATCCGCTGATGCACCGTCACGGACCGTTCGTAGTCGGCCGTCGCCTCGTCGAGCCGGCCGAGCCGGGCCAGCCCGGCGCCCCGGACGGCCAGCGCCAGCGCCAGCATCGATGGATGTCCGGCGACCTCGGCCAGTTCGACCGCCTCGGCCGCGTCGGTGACCGCCTCCCGGTACCCGGCCACGCCGGATCGGGCCGCGGCGAGGTTGATCCGGGCCCACGCCGCCAGTCCGAGATCGCCGACGGAGTCGGCCAGCCGCAGCGCCTCGGTGAGCTGGCCGATCCCGGCCGACCGGTCACCGGTCAACCGCGCGGTCAGTCCCGCACCCACCCCGGCGGTCGCCAGCGCCTGCACTACCGCCAGCTCCGCTCCGGTCGCCCGCACTGCCAACCCTGCAAAGGTCACCCCCGCCGCCCCGGCAGCGCTGGTCGCCCGCGCCGCCGGGGCAGCGCTGGTC